>CAZVMD010000037.1:0-36962 GCA_964628555.1 uncultured Myxococcales bacterium
GGAACCGTTCGCTGCGCCGATGAGTCCGATGCGTTCTTCCATGCCGGGGTTGGGGAAGTTGCGCTTGTTGCCGAAGAGGAGGGCGGCGGCGAGGCTGGGGGGGATGGCGGCGATGTTGTCGGCGATCAGCTTGCGGGCGGAGCGCAGCGAGAGGTGGTGCACGGACTGCGCAGCCAGCTCTTTGCCGGAGCCGCTCTCGCCGATGACTAGGACGTGATGATTGGTGCGAGCGCAGCCGGCCAGGCGATCGCGCAGCTTCCACATCTGGGGAGTCTCACCAACCATGCCGTCTTGATCGGGCTGACCAAAGGGGCCGGTTCGCGCCACTGGATAGGCCTTCAAGGCAGGTAGGTGCAGCGGACGATGCGTGCAGTAAAGGAGCAGCTGATTCTTGAGGTACAGCGTGTCGCCTTGGCGAATCGTCGCCTCTTTGCTGGGGACGCCGTTTACGAACAGCTCGCACTGACCAATGTTGTGCAGCGTGATCCCCGAGGCCGTAGGATGCAGCGAGATCTGCCGACGGGAGATGGCCTCTCCCGCCAGCTCGCAGCAGGCGGACTCTGGGGAGCCGGCATCGAGGGCTCCCTGTGGGCGCTGTCGAAAGAAGCCGAGCGGCCGCCCCTTCAGATCAGTCGGCGTGTGGCGCGAGCTATTGGGTGTCCGCGCCGAGCGTGGTGCCTCGCTGGGTCCAGCGAAGGCGGGCGAGCGACCCAGAATCCAGATCGGCTCATCTGGCGAGAGGAGAGCGACTTCCCCAACGCGGTGTGGCTCACGCGCCGACCACACGATGACCAGCGCCAGGCACTCAGCCGCATGGCTGACCAGTGGCTCGGCCTCGAAGTTCGGACCCGTCACCGCAGAGGGTGGAAGTGAGCCGCGACTGTCCCGCAATGCACATCCTCCTATTGTGAGGCGATCGATCTGCTCGGGCCCATCCGAGCACTGTCTGTGCCAACGAAAAGCGGGCGTCGCTGCTCGACCTGTGCGCGCAGCGCGAGCACGGCGCTGGCGACTCACCGCGAGCTGGACTGCGCGGGCGCAGCGGCGGTCTGACCGCAGCGCTCGATCGAAGGAGGCGGACAGGTGGACTGCGCGAGCACTGCGCGAGCACTGCGCGAGCAGCGAGCACGGCGAGGTGGCACTCGGCCGGGTGGCGGTCGCGCGCCGAGCAGCGGCCTGCACGACCCGGGAAGTCGGTTGGTATCCAGCTTGCACCACAGCGACTCCGAGCTGCGCTCATCGGTTTTCAACAGAGGATGCGCGCCAGGCTCCCTGTCATGCCAAGCCCAACTGACGCAAACCACCAGACCCCGGCTTCTCCAGAAAAGGACGCGCTGGCGTCTTTGCGATCGCGCACGGGAGAGGCGCATGCGGCTCGGCCGGATGAGGGAAACCAGGAGCGGTCTCCCCGCAACGATCCAATGATCGGCCGGACGCTGGGGGACTACCGCATCGAGCGCAAGATTGCCGAAGGTGGCATGGGCGCGGTCTATGAGGCGCACCGTGGCAGCGATGGCCAGCGCGCTGCAGTCAAGGTGCTGCTGCACAACCTGGAGAACGCCGCCGATGCCGCGCAGCGCTTTCTAAATGAAGGCCGTGCCGTCAGCGCGGTCGCTCATCCCAGCCTGGTGCGGATCTATGAGTACGGAAAGAGCAGCGATGGCGAGCCCTACATCGCCATGGAGTACCTCGACGGGCAGTCGCTCCGCGCCGCGCTGGAGGAGCGCTATCTAGGCGCAAGCGCCCTGCCCCTTTTGCGCCAGCTGGCGGCGGCCCTGGCGGCCACCCACGACAAGCGCATCGTGCACCGGGATCTGAAGCCAGAGAACATCATGCTGGTGAAAGATGCAGAGGCCGAGGGGGGCCTGCGGGCCAAGATCCTCGACTTTGGCATCGCCAAGCTCTTGCCCGACGGCGCCAGTGAAGAAGAGCGCAAGTCGTTTAAGACCCGCACCGGCACATTGATCGGAACGCCGACCTATATGTCGCCGGAGCAGTGCCGTGCCTCGGGGCCGACCGACGATCGCACCGATGTCTATGCGCTGGGCATCATCGCGTACGAGCTGCTCGACGGGGAGCCGCCCTTTGTCTCCGACTCGGCGGGCGAGCTGTTCGCGCTGCAGATGTTCGGTCGGCCACCGCAGATCAAGGATCGCGTTCCCGGCCTGCACGCGGAGCTTGCTGCGCTGACGCAGCGCCTGCTGGAAAAGAAGCCGAGCGATCGGCCCAGCATGGCGGAGCTCCGCGATCTGCTGGCCGCGATCCCGACGACGCAGCTCACCGATGGTGCGAGAGCGCAAAGTCCCGCCGCGCGCCGCAAGTCAGGGCCGCAGGCCCCAGATGCCGAGGCCAACGCCTCGCAGGAGCTGCGGCGCACTCTCGATACCCACAATGGTCAGGCGACACCCCACATCCCGGCTGCCACGCCGCGCAAGCCGGCGGCCCTGGTGGCTGGCGTGCTCCTGGTGCTCGTCGCGCTGCTCGGCTTGGGGCTGCTTGCCTCCCGCCCGCGACCGCCGGCGGTGCCGACACCGGCGATCGCCGCACCAGTGATGCCCGTGGCGGCCCCGAGCGCGCCGACGGGGACTCCGGCCAGCGTCAAGATTCCAGACGCGGCGACTGGGCCTTCGGTCCCAAGCAGCGACAAGCCAGCGACGACATCGCGCACACACAAGGATCGTCCGGGTCGCAAGGGCGGCCGGCAAAAAACCAAGGACGAAAATGCCAAGGTCGACCTGTGGAACTAGAGCAGCGACCCTGTGTCGGCTGCTCATCGCGACCTGCCTGCTGTTAGCGCCCGGGCAAGCCGTCGCCGGGGAGCCCGCGCTGGCGGGAAGCTTTCGCGAGCTCTACGAGCGAGCGGGTCGGCTCTACGCGGCCAAGGACTACACCGCTGCGATTCCGGTTCTGCATGCGGCCTACGCGGTGCAGCCAGTGCCGCAGCTTCTGTTTAACATCGCGCAGGCCTATCGCCGGCTAGAGCAGTGGAGCTCGGCGCGCGTGTACTTCGAGATGTACCGCACGCTGCTGCCGAACCCGACGCCGGAGGCCCTGGCGCCGCTGGATCGATCGCTGTCCGAGGTGCGCGAGCGCGAGCAGGCCGAGAAGCGACCGCAGGTCATCGAAAAGACGCGAACGCTGGTCGTGCAGACCGAAAAGCCGGTGCCGCGCTGGCTGCGTCCGCTAGGGATCACCAGTGGACTTTTGGGCCTGGGCCTGGCCGCGGCGGGAGGCACGCTGCTCGGGCTGCACGGCAGCTGCGCCAGCCCCGCGATCGAACCGGCGTTGGCCTGCGATCAGCTGTACAACACGCAGACGCTGGGCATCGGCCTGACCACCGCGGGCGCGGGTGTCCTGCTGGTCGGAGTCGTGACCCTGTCGCTGTCGTTCCGCAAGCCGCAGCGACCCGCACCGCGAGTCGAAGACGACCTGCCGTCTTTTCAGAACATGCTGCTCGGCGCACAGGAGCCTGAACCACCGCCTGCTGGCTGGTACAGCGATGGAACGGTCAAGGTTGTCGAGCCACCTCCGGCGGGCTGGAAGGCCGATGGCACGCGCGCCCGCTAAAGATGCAAGTTACTTGCATTTGTTGCTAGCCACCGGGCACCACCCCGGTTCAGGGAGCAGCCCATGAGTCGTCGGCTGGTCATGTTCACCTGCTGCTTTTTGTCCTGTGACAGCTTCCTTATCAACAATCCACAGAACTGCGAGCGCACCGCAAATGCCTGCAGCAGCGACGAGTACTGCGATCCGGTCAGCAAGACCTGTCGGACCCGCGACTGCATGATCAACACCGGGCTGTGCACCAGCGCGGAGTACTGCAGCCCGGAGACGCGACGCTGTGCGGCCAAGGACTGCCCGCTTGATCCGTCGCTGTGCGCGGCTGACCAGCGCTGCAACCTGACTAGCCGAACCTGCGAGACGCTGCGCTTCGTACTCGGGCAGCCGGACGAGGTGACAAACCTCGGCTTGGCCTACGGCATGAACCGGCCCGAGATGGTGCGCCTCATCCCCGATCCCAGCGACGCCAGCCGGGCCAAGCTCTTGGTCGGCGATGTCGGCAATCGTCGCGTGCTGATCTGGAATACGCTGCCCACCAGCAACCGCCCGGCCGATGCCGTCTTGGGCGTGCCCAACGTGCACACGCTGGCGGCCAACGGCCCCTACGGCGGCGTCAACGAGAGCAGCATCGGCGCAAGCTGGGGGATGTCGAGCGACGGCGTCCAGGTGGTGGTCGGCGATCTACAGCTAAACCGCACGCTGTTCTGGAACGCCATCCCTAGCCAGCTACCAGCCCGCGGCCCGATCCCCGCCAACCGCGTCTGGGGGCAGAGCAGCTTCCTCAACAACTTCCCCGACGGGGGCGCACCCGATCCCACGCCGCTGGGCATCCGCGCACCGAAGGTCTTTTTGGATCGCACGCCGAGCACCGCCTTCTATCTCTCGGACACCAACAACCACCGCGTGCTGTATTTTCCGACAGCGCCAGGTGGGCCGAGTGTCGCGCCGGCCGCGATCCTCGGGCAGCCCAGCGGCACTGCGGTGCTGCCGAACACCGCCGCCAACGGGCTGCGGCTGCCGCGCGATGTGACGTCGGATGGTGTCTATGCCTGGGTCGCCGACGGCGGCAACCACCGCGTGCTCGGCTTTGACCTGGCGACGCTGGCGACCGGCGTTGCGGCGACAGCCGTACTCGGACAAGCCGACTTTGTAAGCGCCGTGGCCGGCGGGCTGACGCAGCGCCTGCGGACCCCCACCAGCGTCACCGCCCACAAGGCCACTCGCCAGGTCTGGGTCGCCGACGGCGGCAACCACCGCGTGCTGCGCTTTTCTGCCCCGAGCGGCGTCAATCAGGCCGCCGATCTGGTGCTGGGGCAGGCTGACTTCACCGGGGGTGCCGTCAATCGCGGCGGCCCACCCGCGGCGAACACCGTAGCTACCCCGGCCGGCCTGGATACCGACGGAACTCGCCTGGCGGTAGGCGACTATGGCAACAACCGCGTGCTGCTGTGGCTCAGCCTGCCGACCAGCAATGGCCAGCCGGCCGACGTGATCCTCGGCCAGCCCACGGCCAACAGCCTTGGCGTCAACGCCTTGCCCAGCCACGGGCCGCTCTTGTTCAATGCTCCGCGCGGCGTGGCCAGCGATGGCACGCGCCTGGTCATCAGCGATGGCGGAAACCATCGAGTGTTGATCTGGAATCAGCTGCCCCGCAGTGGGAACACGCCTCCCGATGTCGTGCTGGGCCAGGCCGACTTCCAGGGCGACCTGCCCAACGGCGGCGGCCCGGTGTCGGCGAGCGGCATCAGCACGCCGACCGGCGTAGCCATCGAAAACGGCCGGCTGGCGGTAGGGGATCTCGGCAACAGCCGCGTTCTGATCTGGAACCAGATCCCGACGCAGAACAACCAGCCCGCTGATCTCTGCCTCGGCCAGGTCTCCTGCGCGACGGCCGCAGCTGGCACCAGCCCGTCCCAGCTACGAAATGTCTACGGCGTGACTTTTTCGAGTGGTGGGCTGTATGTGGCCGACGTCAACAATCATCGCGTCGTGGTCTTTGATGCGCCGCTTGCGCAGGGTCAGGCCGCCAGCCGGGTGCTTGGCCAGCCCAACCTGGGGGCGGGCGGCCTCAACACCGGCGGGCTCTCAGCCAGCACCCTCAACCAGCCGCGCAGCCTGCACATCGACGGCGGCCGACTGCTGGTTGCCGATACCGGCAACCATCGCGTGCTGCTGTGGAACACGCTGCCGACCCGCGATGGGCAGCCCGCCGATGTCGTGATCGGACAGAGCGACTTCAGCAGTGCGTACACCCGACCGGATCGCGCGATGGTGGAGTCCCCGTTTGACGCAGTCATCTCAGCTGGGCACCTGTACGTCGCCTGCAGCGCGCAGTCACGCATTCTTTATTGGTCGAAGATCCCGACGAAGAACGGCGAGCCGGCCGACCGTGTGCTCGGTCAGCCCGACTTTGTCTCCGCCCTGCCCAACCACCCCGATCTGCCGCCCGTCGAGCGCCTAACGACGCCGGTGGGGCTGCTACCCAGCGGGAATCAGCTGATGATCGTGGACTCCAGCTACAACCGGGTGGCGGTGCGGGACGCGATTCGCTGATCGAGGCCTGCGCAGACCGACCCTGCCAAGCCGGAAGAGACGCCGAAGCAGCCAGGAGTGCCAATGCCGCCGGGCGAACGGCCGGGCCTGCTCGCAAGCTCTGCGCCCACCCTGCGCGTACGCAGATCGGACCGAGGCGCGCCGCGCACTGCGCGCGCAGTGGCTGGCATGCGCGATGCAACTCATGGACGACGGACGAGGAGGAGAGCGTGGAAAAACAGATCGGCCCCTACAACATCGTGCGGCTGATTGGCACCGGTGGCATGGGCTCGGTCTACGAAGCGGTGCACGCCCAGATCCAGCGCAAGGTGGCGATCAAGGTCCTGCACAAGGACTTCCAGCAAGATCCCGAGTTTGTGCAGCGCTTCTTCAACGAGGCTCGCGCCGTCAACATCATCAATCACCCCAACGTCGTCAGCATCTCGGACTTCGGCACCTCGGCCAGCGGCTCGCCCTACATCGTCATGGAGTATCTGGAGGGCGACTCGCTGCGCCAGCGCCTGGCCCGCAGCGGCAAGCTGTCCCCCGAGGTCGCGATGCGCATCGGCAAGCAGGTGGCCCTGGGCCTCGCCGCCGCGCACAGCAAGCAGGTCATCCATCGCGATCTCAAGCCGGTGAACATCCTGCTGGTGCCGGAGTCCGAGGGCTCCGACAGCGAGCGCGCCAAGATCCTCGACTTCGGCATCGCCAAGCTGGCGGCAGACGGCGGCAACAAAGCCCTGACCCGCGTCGGGGTCTCGCTCGGCACACCGGCCTATATGTCGCCCGAGCAGTGCAAGAGCGCGCGCGATGTCTCGGACCGCAGCGATGTCTACTCGCTGGGGCTCATCCTGTTCGAGGTGCTCAGCGGCGAGCATCCATTTTCGGAAGCCCGCAGCGACGCTGCGCTCATGGCCTCGCACATCAGCGCGGAGGCACCGGCGCTCGAAAGCAAGGTTCCCGGCTGCCCGGCCGATCTGGCCGCTCTGGTTCGGCGGATGCTGGCCAAGCAGCCCGAAGTGCGCCCCTCGGCTGGCGAGGTGGCGGCGATCCTCGGTCGCCTGTCAGGCTCGACCACCGGCCTGCTCGCGCAGATCAGCCTGCCAGGCGGTGCCCCACCGGCTGCCCCATCCAGCTTGCACGCTCCGCCGGCCGCGGGTGCCGCCAGCAGCCCACTTTCGCAGCTTATGGGCGGCAAGGGCCTGTATGTCGGGGCCGGGGCAGCGCTGTTGTTTGCTGTGCTTGGGATCGGGCTGGTCCTGCGCCTGCTGCTCGACAGCGGCGGCGATGCAACCCAGCCCGCCCGCTGGCAGATCCGCAGCGAGCCGAGCGAAGCCGAGGTCGTCGATGCCACCGGGCAGGTGCTGGGCAAGACGCCGCTTGCCTACAGCCACGCGCGCGGCCCGCAGATTGAGGTGCTGTCGATCCGCAAGGATGGCTACGCCGAGCAGCGTGCCCCGATCGACTGCAGCCGGGATGGTGAGGTCGCCGTTGCGCTAAAGACAGTGGCCAGCACCGGGGCAGCCACCGCCAGCCCAACGCCCGGAAACGGCCCCGCCATCAGCCAGCCCACACCGGCCAGCGAAGAAGGAGTCAGTCGAGGCAAGACGAGCAAGAAGGGCGACAAAGCAAAGGGCGACAAGAAGAAGAAGAAGAGCCGCAAGAAGCGACACAAGTAGCGGCGGAGGGTGCACCAGAAGAGAAGCGGAGTGAGGATGGGACAAGCAGGCGCAGCAATCTCGGGCGGCATGGCGCAGGGCAGCACTCGTCTGGCCCTGCTCGTCGCTGTCGGCTTGCTTAGCCTGACCCTTCTGGCGGTGTTCGTGGTGCTGCTGCGCCAGCTTCTGCGCCGGCGCACGCAGCGCGAACAGACCCGCCAAGTGGCGCAGAACATCATCACACCCAAGCGCCTGCTGTCGATCTGGCAGCAGTTCCTGACGCCGCTGCCACCGTCGGTGCGCGTCGCGCTGCCGGACTACGATCACTTCGTGGTGCTGGGCGATCCCGGGGTCGGCAAGAGCGCGCTGATCACTCGCCGCGTGGACTGGCAGGGCCAGGCCAGCCAGTTTCTGCCCAGCTACACACCCGATCCGCTGATGCAGGTGTATCTGGGCAGCCGCATCGTCGTACAAGAGATCTCGGCGACGCTGCTGCAGTTTACCAGCCGCGATGTCCACGAGGCCTTTCGCCGCATGTGGCGAGCCTCGCTGACCTCGGGCGTCCCCCCCGTGGTGGTGGTGGTGCTCAAGGCCGCGGTGCTGAGCACCGCCTCGCCCGATGTCATCCGGCAGCAGGCTCAGCTGATCCGCGGCAAGGTCAACCTGCTCTCTGAGCTCTTCGGCGTCCCACTGCGCACCCGCATCTGCGTGACGCACATGGAGCGGGTCCGCGGCTACGTCGAGTTTGCTCGCTTTCTGCACAAGAGCCGCGTGCCCCTGGTGCTGGATGTCAGTGGCGATGCCGAAGGCGGCATGGTCGCGGCGCTCAAGGCCTACGAAAAATATGTGCCGCGCGCCCTGACCTCGCTGCCGGTTGCGCGCTTCGAGGCCAGCGTCAGCTTGCTAAGCTCGGCCGAGACCATCTTGGGGCCGGTTCGCGCCTTCATCAGCGCCCTGGTCGAAGGCTCAGTGGCGTCGGTGCGGCCCGACGTCAAGCAGGTGTATTTCTTCTCGCTGGCCGCCGATGAAGAGGTCGGCAATCCCTTCGACACGACCGGCCTGGCGCAGGCCAGTCCGCCGACCGCGGTGTCCCGGCTGACCCGCTGGCTATCGGCCTTGGGGATCTCGCCGCTGCACGCCGTGCTGAGCTTGGTCATCTTGTTTGGCGGTCTGTTCCCGCTGTGGCTGATCCAGAAGCGTCATGGCGAGCGCGTGGCGCAGGCCGCGACCGCCGTCGGCGCGTTTGAGCAAGCGGTGCGCCGAGCGCAAGAGTCGCTGAGCAACCCCAGCGAATCGGATGTTGTGCGGCGGGCCGAGCGCGCGGCCAGTGAGGCCCTGCTGGTCGTCGAAGACGCCGAAGCCAAGCTGCGACCGCTGCGCTGGCTTCTGCGCCGCGAACAGGCGGCGATCCGCAAGCAGTATGTCTCAGCGATTCGCCAAGGCTACCTACGTCCAGCGCTGGAAGCCGGGGTCCGACAGCGCCTGCGCGACAAGATCCTGTACGCCCTGTCGGCGCTGTACGCGACGCGCGACAACACGCTGGGGGCCATCGTGCGCAACGCGCCGCAAGACTTTGCCAGCACACTGGGCCTGCCGGCTGACCTGTTTCCCGACTATGTGCGGCAGAGCGAGCAGGCCTGGCCCGAGCGCGTGCTCCTGCTTCTGCCCCCCTTGCCTTCAGAGGCCACGCGCTATCCGATCTCGGACCTGCGGCCCTGGCGCAGCTTCGTCACCAGCGTCGAGCATGCCAGCAAAGAGCCATACATCACCGGCACCGAGCTAGAGCGCCTACGCAAGGAAGCTGAGCGCTTGCAGGAGACCATTGCCAAGGTACGCCAGGCCACCGCGCTGCGGCGCATGTATCAGATGCTCAGCGAAGAGTCGCCGCTCGATATGGCCAAGCTGTTTGGCGGCAGCGCCGGCGCCCTGTCGCCCGACCCGTGGCTGTATGACAACCTCGACACCGTCGAGCGACTGCTGCGGCTGGTGCGCGAAGGCTCGCTGCAGATCAACCGCGGCGGCCGCATGAGCCTGTTTGCGCTGCTCAAGTGGATCAACTCGCTGTCGGATCGCGGCGGCCGGGCGGGCGGCGAGTCGCCCAAGGACAACGACCTGATCGAGCTCGCCTTTCCCGGCAATCAGCTGGCCAGCATCAGCGAGCGCGCCTGGCTAGAGCTGCTGATGCGCAGTCGCAAGCGCTTCTTGCTGTCGTATCGCGTTGCCGCGGCGCAGTCCGGTGGCAGCCGGCCGCAGCGCTGCTGCGAGTGTCGCAGTGCCACCCGGCGACGTCACTGCGTACCCTGTACCGACGGACATGGCATCACCCGTGGCCAGCGTGAGCAGCTCTGTCGCGCCAGCCGGGCGCTGCGCCGCACGGAAGCGACGGCTCCCGAGCTGCCACCATTTTCTGATGCGGAGCTGAAGCCTCGCCTGGCCGTGCTGGCGGTCAGCGATCGCGCTCCCAGCGAAAAGGTCGATGACCAGTACAATCGCGCGCTCTTCGACAACGAAGTGCTGCCGCTGGTGCGCGAGCTAAAGCGCGCGCTCGCCGACAGCAAGGTCCTGGTTCCGGATGAGAAGCTGCGCCTGTCGAAGCTGGTGCGCGGCGAGATCGGCAGCTACGCCCGCCGCTACTGCGCTGCCCTAGAACAGTTTCACTTAAGCTTCCACTTCCATCCTGGCGATGGCTCGACGGCCGATCTGCACACCGCGCTGCTTAACCTGACGCGCCCCGGCTCGCGCTTTGTCGCGCACTTATTTGCCGTCGCTGATAACGCTTCTCTGCATGGCCTGGACGATCCGTATCTGTCGCCGCTTGCGCAGTGCCTGGCCGAGTTCCAGCCAATCGTGCGCGTCATGTACGGCGAAGCCGGACCACCCAGCGCGGGCAAGGCAGAGGCGGGTAGCGGCGATGGCAAGGGCCCCAAGCCGCTCAAGCCGCAGGAGCTCGAAAAGTATCTAGAAGTCATCGCCAAGCAGGCCGAAGAGCTGGATCGCATCGGGCCCAGCGAAGCGAGCAAGTCATCCCCGCCAGGCAAGTCGAGCCCCGGTGCAAGCCCGAGCGGCAGTGCGTCGAGCCTGGAAGAGCAGCTTGGCGCGCTGGGCCGCAATGCCTTGGCGGTGCTGCAGGGCAGCGACAGTGCCCCGTACAAGCAGGCCGAGTCTTTCCTCGACAAGGCCGGGATCATCGGCTCGCTGCGCCGACCGTTTCTGGCGCCCTTCGACGTCGCCTATCGCCGCGGCGTGCATGACATCGAGCGCGCGGTGGCGCGGCACTGGCAGAGCGAGACGCTGTCGCCGATTACCCAGCTGTTGTCGCGCTTTCCCTTCAATCAGGGCGCCGAGCGCGAGGTCGCGCCCAGCGAGCTGGATCTGCTCAACGAGGCCGGCGGCGCCTTCTGGCAGGATGTGCGCGCTTTTTACGCGCCGGTCCTCAGCGAGCAGAGCGGGGCCTATCGCGCGCGCGGCGAGAGCAGTCGAGCGATTGCCCTGCCCAAGGACATGCTGCCGACGCTAAACCAGCTCGCCAAGCTGTCGCGCGTGCTGTTTGACTCGGCGGGCAAGCGGCAGCCGCTGCGCTTCACCGTGCGCAGTGTGCCAGGTGGCATCACCGCCCCGGAAAAGAACACCCAGCCAGCCGCCGCCTTCCTGCAGGTGGGCAAGCTCTCGGTGTATGGCTTCAATCAGCGGGTCACGGCCGAGGCGCTGAGCGTCGAGTGGTGGAATCAAGGCCCGGCCCTGGTCGGCCATGAGCGCACCGCCGCCCGCTCGGGACGTCGGCACACCGAGACGCTGGAGGTCTCGGACTCGGCCTGGAGCCTGTTCCGCCTGCTACAGAAGACCACGCTCGACAGCGAAGGGGTCAGCACCTGGCGCATCCACAGCGACGCGGGCCAGGACGAGACGCTGATCCGCTTCGTGCTCAGCCCAGATCCCTGGGCGCCGTTCCGCATCCGCCTGCCCTGATGAGGTTACCCATGCTGACCGCTCGCTCGCGCTGGGTTCTTTCCGGCTGGCTGCTGCTGGGACTTTGCCTGCTCAGCGGCTGCGCCACCTGGCGCATGCAGATCACGCTGCAAGGCGATGCCGATACCAACGGCGGGCGCCCGCTGCAGGTGCTGGTGCGCACCCTGCCACTGCCCGCCTATCGCAGCGAGCCGTACGGCGCCATCGCGCAGCTCTCGCTCGCCCCCGACAGCAGCGTCGTGCGCGCCCTGACGGTCGACCCGCGTGAGCGCTTCCGCCAGCGCCTCTATGTGCGCGTGCCGAGCAGCTCACCGGTCGCCATCTACTTCCTCTACACCTCGCAGACCGGCAGCTGGAAGATGATCCTGCAGCCGCCCCTGCCGTGGAGCGTGCGCATTCCGCTCGGGCGGCGCGGCGTACAGGTAGACGAGGTCAGCGAGTGCCGCTTTCTCCGCGGCCATCCCTGAGCCCAGCTTGCGCGAGCACTGCGCGAGCACTGCGCGAGCAGCCGCCGGCCGCGCCCAGAGGCCACACGCGCTGCCCAGCGGTCGGATGAATCCTGCGCAGTTTCCGTCGAGCTGGGCGCGGCATGCCCGCCATGGCTGAGGTGCGGCGCCAAGCTCTGCTCGCCGCGCGCACGCTGGGCGCGCAGTCGTCTTGGCACGGTCGCTGCTTTAAGCAGCAGCCCCTCTCCCCCAACCCCCTGGCTAGGAGTACCCACGTGCCCTCCATTCAAGATCAGATCCCCCGATCGCGAATCAACCTCCGCTACCGCACGATGATCGAAGGCGAGCCCAAGGAAGTCGAGCTGCCGTTCCGCTTGATCATCCTGGGCGACCTGTCGCTCGGCTCTTCCACCGACTGCGAGCTGGACCTGGAGTCGCGCCGCCTGCGGACCCTGGACGGCCGCAACCTCGATGCCGTGATGGAGAACATGCGCATGTCGATCTCGTTCGACTGCCCGAACTGCATCGACAGCAGCAACGACACGCTGAGCGTCACGCTGCCGATCAGAAACCGCGCCTCGTTCAATCCCGGCGAAGTGGCCAACAACATTCCTGAGCTGCGCGCTCTGCTGCTGCTGCGCAAGCTCCTGCTTGAGCTGCAGGCGCAGGTCGATAACCGCAAAGAGATTCGCAACCTCATCTACCAAATATTCAGCAACCCCGAGCAGCTAGCCCAGCTTCGCACCGAGCTTGCCGACTACGCCCAGTACAAGCTGCCGCAAAAGACCCTGCCGGCCGCCAACAGCGCTGCCCAGTAACCCCCTAGAGCGGAGACGACCAGGAGATTCCCATGGCTGAACCGACGACTCTTGCGACCCCTAGCCTCCTTGGCAAGCTGCTGGAGACTGCGCAGCTGGACAAGGCTCCCCCAGCGAAGAAGTACCTGATCGAAAAGGGCTTTAAGAACAGCGCCGAAGACAGCGATCCCACCACGCGCTTTGTCTCGGGCCTGGCTGCGGTCCTGCACAACATCGACACCGGCAGCGGCCGCTATGAAAAAGGCCAGGTGCTGGACGTGGTGCGGCAGATCGATCAGATCGTAAACGATCAGTTAAATGCTGTGTTTCATCACTCAACGTTCCAAAAAATGGAAGGACAGTGGCGAGGCATTTCAGGCCTGATCGAAAACACCAACTTCTCCTCGAACATCACCGTTGACCTGCTGGACGTCAGCAAGGACGAGATGTATCAGGACTTCGACAGCAACTCCACGGACGTCTTCAACGGCGCGCTGTTCAGCAAGGTCTACAAGACGGAGTATGACCAGTACGGCGGTCGCCCCTATGGCTGCTTGCTCGGTCTGTATGAGTTTTCGACCAGCCAGCGCGACCTGTTCTGGCTGCGCAACATGTCCAAGGTCGCCGCCGCGGCCCACGCTCCTTTTATCTCCGCGGTCTCGCCGGAGTTCTTCGGCTGCAAGTCGATCGAGGAAGTGGAGGCGATCCGCGATCTCGATGGCCTGTTCAGCCAGCCCAAGATGTCGGGCTGGACTGCGCTGCGCGATACCGCCGAGGCCCCCTATGTCGGGCTGACCTTCCCGCGCTATGTCGTCCGCCTGCCCTGGGATCCGGAGCGGAATCCCAGCCCCGGGCTGCGCTTTGCCGAAGAGACGCACGGCCAGCGCCAAAACTACCTGTGGGGCAACTCAGCGCTGCTGTTGGCTCGCAACCTGGTGCGCTCGTTCGAGCAGTCCGGCTGGTGCCAGTACATCCGCGGCCCGCGCGGCGGCGGTCTGATCCAGGGCCTGCCGGTCGATACGTTTAATGTTCGCGGCGAGGAAGAGATCCGCATGCCGGTCGAGCTCGGTGTGCAGGACTTCCGCGAGCTCGACTTTTCGCGCAACGGAATTATGGCCCTGGTCTACCGCAAGGGAACCGGCGATGCCGCGTTCTTCAGCGCCACCTCGATCAAGCTGCCCAAGGAGTTCAAGGATCCCAAGGACAGCGAGAACTCGCAGCTGGTCAGCAACCTGTCGTACACCTTCTCGGTCTCGCGCGTGGCGCACTACGTCAAGAGCATGGTGCGCGACAACATCGGGGATAACTCGAACGAAGAGACCATCAGCAAGCTGCTGTCGAACTGGCTTATGCAGTACACCACCTCGCAGGTCGCGCCCGGCGATCTGACGATGCGCCGCTTCCCCTTTAAGTCGAGCAAGGCCGAGGTCAAAGCCAAGCCGGGTCGCATTGGCTACTACGACTGCGTGGTCGAGATCCTGCCGCACATCCAGTTCGAAGGACTTGATGTCGAGCTGCGCCTGGAGTCGCGTCTGGGCTAGTTCCTAATTCGCACTTTTTGCACACCAAAAAAGGAGTCCCCGCATGTTTGTCTTCGACAAGCGCCTCAGCCCTGAGCAGGCCATCAACTTCAAGCCGGCCAACAAAGCGCCGTTTGGCTTCCTGACTAACCTCGTGCTTGGCGGGGTGAGTAAGCCGCTGCTCGACATCCAGTGCACCGATCCGACGGCGGCAGCTGGCACGGGCACAGCCGATGCCTCAGGTGGAGTGCCGGCGGTGGCCCTGCTGACCCGGGTCCGCTGGGATCTCGGCGCGACCGATCCGATCATCATCCAGGGCATGTTCACCATGGCCAACAAGCAGCAGTTCGTCGCGCTGCTGTACGCCGGCCTGAACGACATCAGCTTGGACTTTGCCATCAAGGTCTTTGAGTACGATCCGGTCATCGCCACCAAGCAGTACTACGCCTGCTTCTCGGCCACCTGCACCGGCAAGCTGGTCAAGGACGGCGATCGCGAGCTGGCGATCGAGCTGTCCGATGACGAAGAGCTGAGCATCCAGGACAACTCGTTTTACTCCTTCTCGATGAAGGTAGTGCCGACCGGCCCGGCGCAGATCATCACGCTGGCAGCGGCCACGGCGTCGTTCATTACCAAGAAGTGGGGACGCACGACCTCGGCCTAGCTGGACTAGGGCGCGACTCGGTCGGGTTGCGTCCAGCTCGCATCACTCAGGCGACGTACTGCTGGCGTCGCCACGCTACCCACGTAGCAACGGGAACTGGGGGACTGTTTTGGGCTCGCTCAAGACCGCATCGGTGCGCTGGTTCTTGGGGCAGACGGTGCTGCCGGAACACCTGCAGGCGCTGCACGACACCGCGCACGCACTCTGCGAGCAGCGGGCTCGCCTGGGCGGCTTGCCACACTATGGGGTGGCGCAGCTGACCTGGAGCGAGCCGCTGCTGGCCGATGGCGTGCTGTCGATCAGCAGCCTGACCGCGGTGCTGCCGGATGGCGAGGTCATCGCGGTGCCCGAGAACACCGTGCTGGAGCCGCTGTCGCTGGCCGCCACGCCGGCCACCCGCCTGTCCGCCTATCTTCACATCACCGATGAGACCGTGGGCAGCCAGGGCAGTCGCGTGTACCAAAGCGATGCGCGCACCGTCGAGCGCGTGCTGTATCGCGCCCACCTTAGCATCAACGACAAGCACGAGGGCTCGCGCGGCCTGATCAAGCTCGGCGAGTTTAGCAAGGACGCCGACAGCACCTGGCGACTGGCCGCGAGCCATATTCCGCCGCTCTTGCAGGTGGGGACGACGCCCTATCTGCTGCCCGCGCTGCAGGACTTAGAGACACGCATCACGGCCCTGGAGCCGCAGCTTGTCGCGCAGCTGCAGGACACCTTTCTGCGCCCTGAGCGCCTGCAGGCCATCCGTCGCTGCCTGGCGGCGCTTTATCGCATGCTCTCTCTGCTCGCGGATCTGCGCTTTCGCGTCGCCCTGCACGCGCACGCCCTGTTCTCGGCGCTGCGCGAGCTGCTCTTTGAGCTGTGTACGTTTCATGAAGTGATTCCCGATCAGAGCGCGCTCGCCTATCGCCATGACGAGCTCGGGCGCTGCTTCGGCGAGCTGCTCGCTGAGCTGACGCGCCACCTGCGCCCGGTCTACGCCCGCTCGACCCATCTGCGCTTCATGAAGAGCAATGGGCTGTTCTCGCTGACCGGCCTGCCCGAAGAAGTGAAGAGCTCGCAGGAGGTCTATCTGCTGATTCAGCGGCCGACGCTGCACGAGCGCATCGAGCTCGGCGAGGTCAAGGTCGCCTGCACCTCGCGGCTGGCCCTGGTGCATCGCCTGGTGCTGCGCGGCGTGACGTTCAAGCACATCGAGCGGCCGCCGTTTGCCCACACCTTCGGCCCCGAGGTCGATTTCTACCAGCTGCAGTTTGGCGAAGAGTGGAACTACGTCCTGCGCGAGGCGGCGCTGGCGTTTTACATCCACCCGGTGCTGGAGAAGGCCAACGCCTTTCTCTTCTGGCGGTAGGAGGGATCGATGTCATTCCTCAATCGCTTCGTCCGCGGCCAGCCACAGGACAGTCAGCTGGCCAGCATCGTGCGCAACCTCCTTTTTCTGCTCAACTCGAAGCGCAGCTATGGCGCGCTGCTGTGCAACTTCGGCCTGGCCGACTACCTGGCCGAGCAGGGCGGCGAAAACACGGTGCGGACGCTGCTGCGCGAGATCCGCGAGACCATCGAGATCTATGAGCCGCGACTGCAGCTGCACAGCCTGCGCCTCCGCGGCCGCGATCGCAAGCTGCGCGTGGTGGTCGAGATCGTCGGCCAGCTGGCTGATTCCTATTTCTCGCCGCCGTGTCAGCTGTTCCTATTTCTCCATCCGCTGAGTGGACTGGTTGAGATCGAGGTCGGTCGTGGCGCGTAGAGATCCCGGCAGCCCACCGGCCCAGCTGCCGCACGACTTTGTCGCGGCGACGCCGCACTTCGACGAGCGGCTGCTGTTCGTCTTTGAGCTGGTGCCGGTCACGCCGCTCGTCGTCGCGCCGATGGTCACGCCGCCGGGGCAGGTGATTCCCCCGCCGACCGAGTGGCAGCTGGCGACCAAGAGCCCAGAGGAGCTCTTGCCGGGAGCGATCAAGCCTGGCCAGGGCATCCTGCCGAAGTTTGTCGGCCAGGGCTCGCCGATAAAGCTAGAAGGGCACAACATCACGCAGCTGTCGCTGGACATGCTGACGCATGGCTTCACCGGCACGATGCGCTTCCGCGTCTCGGATACTCGCCTTTTGGGCGACGTGACCGACAAGGATCGCGTGGCCAAGCTGTTTTCCGGCGATGACCTGCTGATGGTCAAGCTGGTGATTCGCCCCAAGCTGGCCGACCAAGAATTTCCGATGGCGATGACGCCGGTCCTGGTGCCGCAGGTGGTGGGCACGATCCCCGTGCCGGTGGTGCCGCCGACGCCGCCGCCGCTGCCGATTCCGACGCTGCCGGTGGTGCCGCCGCTGCCCGTGGTGCCGCCGCCACCGCCGCCACCGCCGCCGCTCCCGACTGCGCCACCGCCGCCACCGCCGGTCACCACGGCTGCGCCGCCGCCTCTGCCGGTCAGCATACCGACCGTGCCGGTGGTCCCGGCTCTACCCGGCGCAGCTGCAGCGGCCGACTCGCCGTTTGCGCAGGTCCTGCAGCTTGCCAGCTCTCCCGCCGTGCAGGCCGTGCTGTCGCAGGCGGCTGAGGCGGGCGTGCTGGCCGTGGTGGCGAGCAATCCGCAGCTAGCGCCGGTGTTCATTGCCTTGGGGGTGGCGGCGCAGGCCGGACTGATTCCACCGCCGGCGGCCGGACCCGCCACGGCTGCCGCCAGTGAACTCCTCGCGGCTCAGCCGCAGCTCGCGGCGGGCATGGCGGTCCTGGGCATGGCGGCAGGAGCCGGGGCGCTGCCGCCTGAGGTCGCGCCCTTTGCCACCGCTGCCGGTCAGCTGGCCATGCAGTCCAATCCCGAGCTGCAAGCGATGGCCACCGTGGCGGCGCAGGCCGGTGTCGCGCCCGCTGTGACTCCGCCGGCTGGCACGGCACCCTCGACCGTAGGCGCCAATGCCCCGAGTGCTGGGCCGGCGCCCTCGCCGTTTTCCACTTTTGCGCAGCTGGCCGCCGATAGCGGCCTGATGCCACCGGGAGTCGCGAGCGCCCTGGCCGCCTCGCCAAGCCAGGCGCTGTCGGCCGCGCCGCTCGGCAGCCTGATGTCGCTGCTGGGTCAGGTCGCGCCGCTAGCGGCCATGATCGCGCCGAGCGGACTGCCGACAAGTGGCCTGCCGCCGGCTGCCCCCACCGCACCAGCCAGCCCAGCGCCCACCGCACCGCCGCCGAGTGTTCCCCTCGTGCCCAGCGCTCCCAGCGTGCCGTCGCCACCGAGCGTGCCGCCACCACCGGGCGTGGTGCCGCCGGTACCGCCACCGGTGCTGCCGCCGCCGCTGCCACCACTGCAGCCGATTGTGCCAAGCGTGCTGCCGCCCAAGCTGCAGCCGATCTATCAGCCGCTGCCGGAGCTCGTCGGCGAGCCGACTCTGTATGAAGAGGGCATCCCGCCGCGCTCGCTGCAGATCCCGATTGAGCTCACGCTGACCGCGGTCATCACCGAGCGCACGATCATCGAGCACACCAGCTACAACGCCGACGAAGTGCTGGTCAGCATTCGCGAGTACAGCATCCGCTTTGCCGATCCGGCGCAGGCGCTGTGGCGACGCCACTTCCCGATTGCGCTTTACACCCAGACCACGCTGAAGAAGGTCCTGCAAGAGCACTGCAATCCGCTGATCAACGTCAAGGTAAGCGGCCCCGGACCGGCGCAGGAGCAGGAGCAGATCTTGGTCGCCTGCGACGCCGACAAGAGCGACCGCGAGCGGGCCTGCTTCTACGACTGGCTGATGTGGCGGCTCAGCGAGATGAAGCACGAGTGGCTGTACGACTACAGCCAGAACCTGTACCAGATCGTTGAGAAGCCGAAGCGACCCGAGCCGTTTACGATCTATGCCGCCGACGTCGCCGAGATCGTCACCCATCACGTCGAGGGTCGCTTCTACTGCGAGACGCTGATGAACGACTACACGGCCAGCGTGTCGCGCGATCCGATCCTCAACATGCAGACGCTGCAGCCGCTGCGGCAGGATCGCCTGCATCACTCGCAGGTTCCGCTCGCCTACGAGGCGGAATACCTCGAACGCATGGCTAGCTTCGAGCAGCCGGCGGCCGACTTCATCCTGCTGTTCAAGCGCTTTCCCTCACGGCCGTTTCCGCCCGGGGTCGGCGTCGATTTCAAGCTCGATCCGATCGACTTTCCCAGCCACCGCTTCCTGCTGCCCAAGGCGGCCAAGGGGGCGAGCCGGGTCTATCGCCTCACGCTCGATCTACAGAGCCACGAGACCGATGTCCTGCCGCGCATGGTCGGCTACTCCGGCGGCATGTACCGCTGCGCGGTCGCGGCCCAGCTGCAGTCGAAAAATGACCGCGCGCCACGGCTGCCGAGCTTCGTCACGCCGCGCTATCCCCTGGACATCGAGGGCCTGGTTCACACCGACGAGGGCAAGCCTGGCGAGCAGGTCTACCAGACCTTCACCGATGCCATGGGCCTGGTCAGCCTGCGCGCCGCGATTCCGCTGTTTGCCAATCAGCTGGTCAAGGTGCCGTTCGAGCCCTACTACCAGAGCGGGCACTTCTTCTTCCCGCCCTATCGCGCCGAGCGCGTGCTGCTGAGCCTGTTCTGCGATCGCGCCGAGTTCAAGCGCTTCCTAAACTGGCGCCCGGGCAACCTGCTGCCGTCGCTGACCCAGGGCAACCAGATCCGCATGGGACGGGACATGATGAACGGCGCAGTGATGCGCCTGCTGTATGCCGCCGACGTTCCCACCTATCTGGTGCAGCGCCAGCGCTACAGCAGCAACCAGACGATGACCATGTACCAGTCGGGCATCGATCTGCGCACCGTCGAGCTGCCGCCCAACGTCGACGTCAAGGCCCAGAAAGTCGTCATCGCAGCGGGAGCCGCCGTCGAGCTGGCCAGTGGCGCCAAGGATCTCGGCGCCCAAGTCGGCGCGGCGGCCGGCGGCGGCAAGCTGGCCAAGGGCGCGACGAAGGCCCTGCGCAGCGCGCTCCTCGCCGCGCCGAAGCCCGTGGCCAAGACCGCGTCCCGCGCAGTGCCGGCTCAGGCGAGCAAGGCGGCAGTGCAAGTGCAGGCTAAAGTGCAGCTGCAAGTACAGGCCACACCAGCCCGGCAGCGGCGAGCCGGACTGCGAATGGAGGGAAACGGCCGGGCCCAAGGTGCTGCGGCCACAGGCTCCGTCGGAGTGATCGAGAGCGCCGGCCGCCGCGGCCCGCCGTCAGAGGTTCGTGGGCGCAGCCGCAGCCCAGAGGCGCCGGCCGCCAAGCCGCAGACGCCGACCTTTGTGCAGGCCTTCCCGACTTTGCGCCATCTGGTCGCGGCCCCCAGCGCGCCGGCGACACCCACAGGCGGACGCAGCGGGAGTGGCCAGGCTCGGCCAGCGACGGGCCGACGCGCCCGGCTGGCCGACCATCCGCGCCTCGCCGACCTGCCGCAGGCCAAGCGTCCGCGTGCTGCGGCCCTGCCTGGTATGGCCGACTCGCAAGGCTATGCCATGCCGGGCGGTGCGCTCAGCGGCGCCGCAGGTGGGGCCGGTGAGTACGCCGCGGCCCTGGCTGGCTCGACGGCCGAAGGGGTCACCAGCCTGCTGGCGGCGGCGGCCGGCTCGGCGATGTCGGCGGCCCTGAACCTCGACAGCAACCTTGGCGTGACCATGCAGTACACGCCGCTGCCGGCCAAGGCGGTGCAGGTGCTGCGCATGGACGACAAGAAGAACTCGCTGATGTCGATGGTCGACACCAAGGCCAGCCTGATCGAGCAGGCCGGCGACACGGTGACCATCACCTGCAAAGACTTCGTCGTCAACGCCGCCAACATCCGCCTCAACTCGGCGCTGTCGACCACCGTGCAGAGCCTGGGCACGCTGTCGATCCTCAGCAAGCTGTCGATGCTGCTGCGCAGCGTCGCCACGCTGGACGTAAATGCGGTCGGTGCGGCCACGCTGCAGGCGGCCTCGATCGCCATCGATGCCCTGGCCTCCTTGGCCATGCAGGGTCAGGCCGGCGTCGCAGTGCTGGGCAATGGCACCGGCGTGCAGCTATTTGGCAGTCAGGTCTCGGCGACCGGTATGACTGCCTCGCTGGTCGGCCAGACCGCGCAGGTGCTGGGCAACTCGGTGTCCCTGGCCAAGCCGGTGCCGGTCGGTCCGCCCTCGGTCATCCCGGGCCTGACCGGCGGCGCGCTACCGAGCCTGGCCGCCCGCCTCGCTGCCCCGGCCCCAGTGGCGATTCCAGCCGCACCGCTGACCGAGCTCGCCAGCGAAGTCTCGACCCTGATCAGCGCCCTTGCCATCTGTGAGCCGCCATGAGCCAGGAACGACTCGATCAGAGCCTGCTCGCCGAGCTCCAGGCGCTGGATCAGCTGCGCACGCGCTATCAGCTGGACCATCCCGCGGCGCAGCTTGGGCCCGAGGATCCCGATGTGCGACGCATGCTGGAGGCCATGGCCTATTCCCTGGTGCGGACGCGGCTGAAGACGCAGCGCAACCTGCAGGCCACCTGGCGGCGACTGCTGTCTTCCTATTTTCACTTTCTGCTGCAGCCGCTGCCGGCCATGACGCTGGTGCAGGCCAAGGTCACAGCCGGAGTCAGCGAGACCGTGGTGCTGCCGCGCGGCAGCCACCTAAAGCTGCGCACGCTCGATGGCTTTGTCGGAACCTTTACCACCCAGAGCGAGCTGCGGGTGATTCCGGCCAATCTCACCGGGCTGGAGCTGCTGCTGCGCCGCGATGGCTATCGCCTGGTGCTGTATATGGAGTCGCAGTACCGTCGCAGCGATGACCTGGGAGTACTGCGCTTTCACATCCACTATCTCAACAACTACCTCGCCGCGCTGCGTGTGCAGCGGAACCTAGAGCGACATCTGCAGAGCGCCGCGGTGGTCTATGACGCGGCGGTGCGCCCAGACAGCGTGGGCACTCCCTGCCAGGCCAGCTTTGGCTCCTATTTCGAAGACCACTACGAAGCCGACGAGCAGAATCCGCTGGAGGCGGCGCGCGGCTTCTTTCATTTTCCCGAGGGGGATCTGTTCATTAATGTCCGCGTTCCGCCGGCCCAGCGAACCTGGCTGCGCTTTGCCATCGTCCTCGATCTAGATGCCGACTTCCCGCGCGAGCCGCCGCTTTATCGCGAGAACTTCCTGCCCTGGGTGGTTCCGGTTTCCAATACCGTGCGCACCCTGTCGCGACCGATCGAAGTAGACGGTACGCAGGATGCATATCCGATTCGCTATGCCATGGAGGACTATTCCTTTGTCCTTTTGCGCTCGCACGGGGTGTTTCGCTTAAGCCCAGGCGGACTTGAGCGCCTGCACTCGGCCGCGCTGAGCAGCCTGGCCCCAAGCTACGAAGTGGAAGAGCGCAGCGATCTGGGCGTGCCTGGTGCCTATGCTCTGCTGCTGCGCATGCCCGAGGCCATCGCCAAGCCGCAGCAGCTTGTGGTCGATGCCAGCTGGTTTCAGCCCGAGTTTGCCAGCCATGCGCTCGGCCCGATCGCCGTCCGCCTCTGGGATCGCGTGGTGCCAGGCCTGCTGTGGGAAGCCGTCGGGGTGGTGCGGGCGCCGCTTGAGTGTCCGCTGCGCCAGGATGCCGACCGCCTGCTGCATCTCCTGTCGCTCAAGATGAAGCCGATCCTCGACTGCGATGAGATCCGCGCCGTGCTGTCGATGTTTGGCTCGATCGATGCCGGGGTCTATCGCGAGCTGCCGCGCCGGCTGACCGATGTCGCCGTCGAGGTCGTGCCCGATGGTCAGCTGCGGGGGGCCGGCATCCGTCACCTGTACCACGTGGTGATGCGTCCGCCCGAGCCGGAGGAAGAGCCGCTGCAGGCCCGCTTTCTCCGTCAGCTGGGGGCGCTGCTCGATGCCTGGGACTTTGAGGCCCGCGCCGAGCTGCGGCTGGAGTCGGGGGCCGGCACGCTGTCTGCTCTTCCGGCTCAGTCGGCCTACCGGGAGCGAACCCGATGAAGCTCGATCTGTGGAACACCATCATCGCGCTGCGCAGCGATATCAGCAGCCTGCTCGAGCGCACGCTGTCCACGGGAGGCACGACGCAGCTCAAAGACCGCATGAGTGCGCCGCTGTTCGATGAGGACATCCTTGTGCGCCTGCGCACCGAGCTGCGCAACCGCCTCGATGCGCTCAAAGACAGCCTGAGCCGCGAGCTGTCCGAGAACGAGGTCTATCTGGCGATGTTTCCGCTGGTGCTCTTGTGCGACGAGATGGTCATGAGCAGCCTGCCCAAGCAGCAGCAGACCCTGTGGTTCCTGCTGCAGTCCGAGCTGTTTCAGATCAACTACGGCGGCGACGTCTTTTACGAGTTCGTCGACGAGCGCCTGGCCAAGCCCGACACACCGGTGCTGGTCTTTGAGGTCCTGTTTTACTGTCTGTCGGCGGGCTTTGTCGGCAAGTTCGGCGCCGATAGCGGCAAGGTGCAGCGCTACAAAGGGCTGCTCAGCGAGCGCATTCCCGGTGCCCTGCCGCCGCAGCGTAAGCGACGACGGCGCCGCGAAGCCAGCGAGGGCGCAAGCGCCGACAAGGCAAGCGACCGCGCCCTGAGCCCAACCAAGGACCTGGCGAAGGACCCGGCGCAGAGTCTAGCGCTGCCGACGCGGCGACGGAGTCCGTACTGGTATTACGCCTTCTCGCTGGGCATGTTGGTGCTGATTGCGGTCAGTGTTGTGACGCTGTCGAACTGGTAGAAAGCGGAGGTCTGGGGAAGGCATGGCCGACAAGCTGTCTGACTTGCTGGCGGCGGAGCGCCTGCGTGGGATCTGGCGACGCCAGGTCGTCGATCCCGTGCTCAGCGGTCAGGCGCCAACGACCAGCGGCCCGGTGCTGGAGGGCGTTGGCACCGAGGTCATCCGGGCGGTCGAGCTAGGGGCGGCCCGCATCGCCCGCGAGACGCCGCAGCAGGTCCTGCGCCTGCTGCAAAGTGAGCTGCGCGCGCAGCTTGGCGAGCGCTATCTGCTGCTGGGTCATCTGCTGCACCCGCTGTCGACCGCCATCGAGCGGCTGCACAGCGGAGGGGTGACAGCGGCCCTGCATCCGCTCTCGCAGGCCGCCAATGACAGCGTGCCGCGGCTGCTCAATCGGCTCGATGATGCGCTGAGCGCCATGCAGCGACTAGAGCGCCGCGCCGAAGCCCTACTGGAGCGGCTGTGGTGATGAGCGAGGCCTTTCCCATCGCCGAGCTCAAGCGCGCGCTGTGGCTGCACAGCGACGGAATCGCGCGTCCGCTGCCGCTGTTGCAGGAGAGCTGGGAGCGACGCCGCGAGTTTGCTGTCGCCCTGCTCGCTTCGTTTGCGCAGCAGAGTCGTCCACCGATCAAGAGCAGCCCCGAGGCGGGGTTCGATTTCTATCACGATCTGGTGCTGCGCCATGTCGGCCTACAGACCCCGGCCCTGATCGCTCCGCGCGCCCCGCTGCAGCCGCCGCAGGCCGAGAGCTTCGCCGAGCTACACGCCGCGTGCAGCGAGCGCGCCGCCGCCTGGCAGGTGGCCGGCGTCAAGGCCGGCGACTCGCTGTGCATCGTGGGCAACCTAGGGCGAGAGCTCTTGCTAGCGCTGCTCTGTGGCCTGCGCCTGGGCCTTTTGATCACGCTGCTGCCGGCTCTCGGTCCCGACTATCTGCGCAGCCGCCTGCACCGACTAAAGCCCAGCTATGTTGCGCTGGAGCCCCACTACCGTCGCCTCTTGCCCGACGCGGACTGGGTGGGAACGATCCTGCCGCAGGCCGCGCCGGGGGCCCAGGTGGCCGCCGCCAAGAGCGCGCTCGGCTCGCATACCTATGAGGCCACGCAGCCGGTCTTCGCGCTGTATTCGCCGCTGCGCGCGCCCGCGGCCCCACCGCTTCCGCTTTCGGCCGGCGAGGCTTATGTGGCCGCTGTGCGCGACGGCCTCTTGCTGCTTCGCCTGACGGCGGGCACCACGCTCGCGGCCCCGGATCGACCGCTGCTTGAGCAGCAGCCGGCGCTGCTGCTGTGCACGCTGCTGCACGGCGGCACCTTCCTGCATGACCTCGCGCACGAGTCGCCACCTGCAGGCGGCCCGCTGCCTTCGGCGCAGATCCTGTTTGTCAGCCGGACGCTGCGCGAGCGGCTGCTGCAGCGACCGCCGCGCCCGCTCTCTGCCCTGCGGCTGTGGCTGGTCCATCCCAGCGAGGCCGCGGATCGACGCTGGCTCGACTTTGCCGCCCATACCGGCCTGGCCAGCGTGCCGGCGATGAGTGCCTGGGTGGACGCGAGCGTGGCAGGCTGCCTGCTGTTCTCACCACCGCGGCTGGGCGCCCCCTCGCCTCAGCTCCTGCCGGCTCCGGGTCTGTCGTTTTCGCTCACCTGGGCGGGCAATCCCAAGCTGCCGGCCGGCGCTGGTGCCGGCGTGCTGCGCAGCCCAGACGGCGACGCGGCAGGCCTGGGCATTCACCTGGCCCCGCTCGATGCCGGCTACATCTATGGCGGCAGCGTCGAGCCGCTGCATCAGGGGGCCCGCTATCCCGCTGCCGAGGTCGAGGCCGTGGTCGGCAAGCTGCCGTTTGTCGATGCCGCGCTGGTTCAGCTTGCGGCTGGCCGCCAGGGCGAGCCGATCCTATTTGTCTTCCTCGGCCCGGAGCCGCTCGACATCGCCAAAGAGCTGGCGGCAGCCCGCCGGGCGGCCATCCGCGATCAGCTGAGCAGTCGCTTAGGTGCCGAGTTTGTGCCGGCGCAGATCGAGCTCCTGGCCATGTATCCCCGTCGCAACGACGAGGTGCTCGATCGCGCCTGGCTGCAGCGCATCTACCAGGAGGGCGGCCTGCGCGAGCGCGAGAGCCAGCCGCTGTTTCGCCTCCTCGATCGTCTGCGCGCAGCGTGGAGCGGTCCGCTGCCCGAGGCGCCAGCCACCGCTGACAAAAAAGGAATGAGGCCATGATCGACCTTGCCCCGCTGCTTGCCCCGCCGAGCGCTGCTGCGCCGGCCCCCGTCGCTGCCGAGGAGGCTCGGCTGGATGAGATCATCTCGCTGTCCGATCACAACCAGCTCGCCGAGGCGGCCGCGGCCGCCCAGTCCGCCTGGCTGGCCGGTATGCACGATGTCCGCATCCTCGGCTTCTTTCTGGCCGGCGCGTATGTGCAGGACGGACTGCGGGCTCTGCCGCTGTTGCCTCGCGCGCTCAATCAGATCCTCGACGCGCAGTGGCCCGGCCTAGCCCCAGTGCAGAACAAGGAACGCTACGCCGACGGAGCGCTGCGCTGGCTGTTCACCACGATCATGAACCAGCTGCGCTTCTTCCAGCGGGCTGGCAAGGAAGGCTGGCAGACCACGCTGCAGGACTGGGCCGCACTACCGCAGAGCGAGCTCTTGAGCCTCCTTGAAGCGACCGCCGAGCGCATCGCCGAAGTGACCGGCCAAGCCGGAGCCAAGAGCGCCGCCCTGAGCCTGGTCGGCTTCCTCAAGCGGCTGCCGCAGGCCGCATCCCTGGCCGCGGCGACTACAAGCGCTGGCCCCGACGGGGGCACAGTCGCAGGAGGGCCCGACGAGAGCACAGCGCGAGCCGCCGAAAAGCACGACCACGCGACGACGCCTGAGGGGGCGGCCACAGCGCTGCTCAGTGTGCCGCTGTCGCCGGCCATGCAGCGGCTGCTGCGCAAGCTCGATGCCTTTGGTCGCCTGGTCAACCTGGGCAAGTTTCGCCACGCCGCGATCGTCTACAAAGACATCCAGGCCAGCCTGACCGGCTTCGATCCGCGCCAGTATTTTCCGTCGCTGTTTGGCGAGTACTACGGCCACGTAGTGACCCACGCCGACAAGATCACCAAGCACATCGGCGAAGACAAAGGCTTTCTCGCCGATGCGCTCAAAGAGCTCTATCAGACCGATCTGGAGCTCTTCGTGTCGTCCAAAGGCTAGCGCCCGCCGAGGACAGCGCGCGAGCGCATCAAGGCACACCCGCGATTCGATGAAGGAGGGGGATCATGCAGGCCGCTGAGCAGCTACCCGACGAGCAGCCCGAGGATGGCGAGCGTCTGGCGCTGCAGCGCCGGGTGCAAGAGCAGGCGCGCCGCTTTGATCTGCCGGCCCTGCTGGATGTGCTGGCCTGGCTGGGCTATGCCCGCGAACAGATCACCCTCAAGAGCCACGACAGCACGCTGCAGCAGAGCGCGGTCGTCGAGTCGGTGAGCTTCGCCGCGCCACCAGCCCGACGGGTGACGGTGGTGGTCAACCTGGGCTGGCTCGGTCCGCAGACCGCGCTGCCGGTCTATTTCCGCGCCTACCTGGAGCAGGATCGCGGCGATCTGACCGCGGCCTTTCTGTCCTTCTTCAGCCAGGTCCTTCTGTGGGCCGGCCTCGACAGCAGCTTTCCTGAGCGACAGCCGAGCTACTTTCACAGCTTCGCCGGCACGCGCGCTCAGCTGCGCAGCCTGCTGGGCGTACGCTCGCTTTCCACCATTCACTGGGTCTTTGCCCAGACCTTTCCTGAAGCCGAGACCGCGGTGCAGCGCACCACCCTGATGCGACCGCTGCGCAACCGCGGCATGGTGCTGGGCGACTGGCAGATCGGCGATGGCATGTCCTGCGGTGGCCTGTCGCAGGTGCCGGTCGGGGCGGCCTCGATCACGCTGTACGTCAACGAGCCCTGCGATGGCCTGGGCACCCCGTGGGCGCAGGAGGCCGAGCGCCGCTTGCAGCGCGAGTGCTTCCCCGCCTTGGCGAGCCCCGGGCTGTTCCTGCGTGTGCAGCTAGTCATTCGCGATCAGACCAGCTTCATGGTGCTGCAGAGCCGACAGTACCTGGGCTATGAGGCCCTGCGGGATGTGGCGGCGCCAGCCTTGGGCGGGTCCGCCGCCCCCGCCAGTCGTCCGCATAAGCAGTCGCGCACCGTCGTGCTGTGGAGCGGCGAAGTACCCCAGCCTGGGCGCAAGAGCAGCGCCGACAAGACGGCGCACAAGGCCTAACGGCAAGCGGTCAGGATCGGACAGCAAGCCTCAAGACGACAGGCTCTTTGTGGGTATTTCGATCCCAAAATAGGAATCAGAAATAGGAATCAGAAATAGGAGTCTGGCATGCCCGGCCTGCAAGTGACCGAAGGGGCCTTGATGTGCTGCAGCTTTGGCACCGCGCCAAGGCCGCTTGTCGTGACCAGTAATCAGGGGATCATGATCGATGGCCGCTTGGCCGCGACGGTCGATGACTGTGCGCCGTTTGCCAACCTGCCGCCGTTCGCCGGCTGTCTCTCGCCGGCCAATCCGCTGTTTGGTAGCTTCGGGGCAGCCGCCGCCGGCGGACCTCCGGCCGTGCCGCCCTGTACCCCGATCGCGACCGGCCCCTGGAGCCCCCCCTCACTGATCAGCACGATCCACGGCGCCCCGGCCTTGCAGTTCAGCGCGGTCTGGACCTGCGGCTATGCCGGCGTCGTGCAGTTTGTCGACAGCGGACAAGCCACGGCGGAGGAAACCGGCGACTAGAGGGCGGCTCAAGGCACCTGGGTCCCGCCGTGTGGGAAGCGGGCCCACCCCGGCTGTCAGCCCCCCCCCGACTGGCTTGCTTCGTGTCCGCAAGCGAGCCACGCTGGCCCCGGAGGAAGCTCGGCCATGGAGACCACAGACACGCCTGGACAGCCATCAGGACGCGGCCTGGCCATCCTGATCGGCATTAACGACTATGCCAACGACGTTCCGCCGCTGCGCAATGCCGTGCGAGACGTCCAAGCGGTCGCTCAGGTGCTGCATGAACAGCACGGCTATGCGGTTCGCCTGGTCCTCGATCAGCAGGCGACCCTTTCGGGGCTGCGCAGCTTGCTGTCGCAGCTACCAGCTGAAGTGGCGGCCGATACTCGCCTGGTGCTGTATTTCGCCGGGCATGGGATCGTCGACGAGACCGACGAGGCAGCCTCGGGTCCCCAGGGCTTCCTGATCCCGCAAGACGCTCGCCAAGCCGACATGGGAACGTTCTTGCCCATGGCCGAGCTGCAGACCTGGCTCGGCAAGCTACCGTGCCGGCACCTGCTCGTCGTGCTGGACTGTTGCTTTGCCGGAGCCTTCCGCTGGTCCAAGACTCGCAGCCTGCGCGTGCGTCCAGCCACGCTGTACCGCGAGCGCTATGAGCGCTACCTGCGTGACTCCGCCTGGCAGGTCATCACCTCGGCCGCCTCGGATGAGCGAGCGCTCGACGCCGTAGCCGGTGGCAAGCTGGGGCGACGCGGCCCCGACCATGACCACTCACCGTTCGCGGCGGCCCTGTGCGCTGGACTGCGGGGCGACGCCGACCTGACCGTGGCGGGCCTGGCAGGGGATGGCGTCATCGTCGCCAACGAGCTTCACGTCTATCTGGAGAGCCGCTTCTCACTGCTGGAGCTAAAGCTCGGTCGGCCGGTCCAGAAGCCACTTTTGTGGTCGCTCGATGGACGCGACAAAGGGCAGTTCATCTTCTTTACCCCGGGACGTCCGGTCGCGCTGCCGTCGGCGCTGGAGCTAACCGAAGCCAACAATCCCTACCGCGGCCTGCAGCCCTATGACGAAAATGACGAGAAGCGCGCCGCGCTGTTCTTCGGCCGCAATGAGGTCATCGAGCAGCTCAATGCGCAGGTGAGCAGCCAGCCCCTCACGGTGGTAAGCGGGGTCTCGGGGGGCGGCAAGTCGAGCCTGGTGCGGATCGGCCTCCTACGGCGCCTGCGCCGATCCGCGGACTGGTGTGTGCCCGCTGCCGTGCGTCCGGGCAGCCGGCCGCTCTCTGCACTCGCTGCGGTATCCGCCGAGCTTGGCGCAGCGACGGAGCCTGACCTGGCGGCGGCCATCCGCAAGTGGCGAGCGAGCAGCGCAGAAAAGAAGCTCCTGCTAGTCATCGACCAGCTGGAGGAGCTGGTCACCATGGGCGCCGAGCCCGCTGAGCAGCAGCGCTTCCTGCGCAGCATTGCAGACGCGCTGTCGCAAGACGCCGGCCAGCTTCATGTCGTGATGACGCTGCGCTCTGACTTTGAACCTCACTTCTCGGAGCTTCTAAGTCCCAAGCCCGACACCCAGGTGCGCTTCCCGCTGCGCCCGCTGAGCCGCCTAGAGCTACGCCAGGTCATCGAGGGACCGGCCAGCGAGCGCGTGCTGTCCTTCGAGCCGCCGCGGCTGGTGGATCAGCTGATTGACGAAGTCGCAGAGATGCCCGGCGCTCTGCCGCTGCTCTCTTTTACGATGAGCGAGCTCTACCGCGCTTACGTTCGCAGCGGCCGCAGTGACCGCTGCCTGACTGAGAGCGACTATCGGGCGCTCGGCGGCGTGGACGGCGCGCTGTGTCAGCGGGCCGATGAGATCTTCCACAGCCTGGATGCCGCCCATCAGGGCACCCTGCTGCGCGTGATGCTGCGGATGGTGTCGCTGCAAGCCGGTGAAATGGCGCGTCGCCGCGTGCCGCTCAGCGAGCTGGAGTTTGGCGCCGGCCACCCCGAGGAGGCGAGAAAGCAGACGGTGCTGGCGCGGCTCAAAGAGACCCGGCTCGTCGTCTCGGGCACTGATAATGAGGGAACGCCGTACGTCGAGCCGGCGCACGACAAGCTGGTGCTGGGCTGGCCGCAGCTATGGCGCCATATCCAGCAGGAACAGGCGACGCTGCCGATATCGCGTCTGCTTACGCAGGAGGCCAGCAGCTGGGTCCGAGGAGACCGCAAGAGCGATCAGCTGTGGTCGGGAAATCCCAGCCTCCCGCTGGTGGTCGATCTGCAGCGAAAGCTGCCCGAGCGCTTCAATGCGCAGGAGGGTGAGTTCATCCGACGCAGCGCGGCCCGGCGAAGAAATCGCTTCATTGGCCTGGGCCTGGCCATCGCGACGGCCCTGGTGATGCTGACGACGGCGGCACTGCTTTATCGCCAGAACACGCAGAAGGCCACGCTCGCGGATGCCAATCGTCTCGCGTCTCAGTCAGAGTCGCTGCGCCCCCGCGACATCCGATCGAGCGTCGACTCCGCCCGGAAAGCCGTTCAGCTAGCCAGCAGCGATACGACCTGGAGCTCGTTTCTCGGCGCCTACTACCACATGGAAAACGGCTGGCAGATTGAGCGCCGAAACTTGGGCGCGGGCGGCATCCAGACCCTGTCATTTTCCGACTCGGGACAGGATCTGCTGATTGCCACGTATTCCTCCCTGCAGGTGGTCAATATCGACCTAACCAGCAAGACAGAGTCGCTCCCCAATGTCACGGGTATCGTTGGCGCATTTTATCGACCTGGTCATGCCGATCAGATCTTGATTGCCTACGGCCACGAGGCTGCTATTTGGTCATTACGCGATAAGAAATGGACGTGGAAAGCAGATGAGCACAACCGGGAACTAAGATCAGCCAGCTGGTCCGGGAATGGCGAGCGGGTCCTGGTCCTTGATAACAACGGCAAAGCGCGGATCTTTTCGCCCCAGAGTCCGCATCCCATCGCCAGCTGCGACACCGGGCCGGCTGCCGCACTCTCTTTTGATGGACACCGGGTCGCCCTGGTCTCAGCGGACACTCAGGTCAAGATCGAGCTCGTCGAGCAGAATGGCTGCAGCGCTACCGGCACAGCGGCCGCACAGCCAGACACCATTAAGCAGCTTGCGTTCTCGCCGGATGGCAAGTTCCTGGCAGTGGCATTCGGACAGAGCGGCCTGCGACTCATTCGTACTACGCAGCAAAAGCTGGAGGAGTCGGTGGCTTTGGAGGGACATCTGCAGCAGATTTATTCGCTGCAGTTCTCGCCGGATAGCTCAATGCTGGTCTCGGCGAGCGACGACGGAGCCGCCTTGGTCTGGAGCGCCCGGGAGGAAGGGTCGCGGAGCTCGCAGGAATGGGTGCTGGCGCAAGGTCGTGTGCCCAGGGTTCCGCTCCTCAAACAGCTGCGACACTCCTCTGATGCCAAATCAGAGATCCCTCGCAGCAATGGCAGGGGCAGGGCTCGCACCAACGAGTTAGACTTCGCCACATTTTCACCCACAGGAACCCTGGTGGCCACGGGCCTTATTGACGGGTCCATTGCTCTTTGGTTTCTGGGCGGCGATGTCGCCAACACTCAGCGTTTTCCCGGCGTCAATCAGCCGTTCCGCTACATTCCAAATCAGCACTGGCTAACCAGCCTCACTGGTGATGAGAATATCTATTTCATAAATCCGCTGGGCACAGGAAATGGGATCCTAAAAATGGATACTGCTGTCCCGTCTGAAAATAAGCCCAAGTGTGCTGCCTTATCACCAGATGGCTCTCAACTTATCGCCGGAAGTGAGCTGGGAGAGCTTTCCCATTGGAAATTTGATGGCAAGGAAAACTGGACACAAGACTGGAAACAAAAGATCCATAGTAACCAGATATCTTCTTGCTCATTTTCCCCAGATGGGCGGCTTATCTTATCGACAGGACTCGATGGGAAGATTGCCTTGTTGGATGCTGGGGATTTGTCACATAGTGCCCGGCCTCTGCCCTACGCTGGGGAGCCGCGGAAGGTGTTTGCCGGGGCATTTTCCCAGGATGGCAAGTCGATCGCGGCGGCCGGCGATCTCGGCAAGCTGCTGGTGTTTTCCAGCGCGGGAGCTCCCGAGCTGGAGGTCGAGGCCGCTGGTCAGATCACAGCTGTTGCCTTTGATCCGACGGACCGCCGAGTCCTCACCGTTCACGGGCTGAGTGATTCCGAAGTCCGGCTGTGGACTCGTCAGGGCAAGCTGCTGGCGCAGCTCAAGCATCCCAAGGAGGAAAATGTCGACCGGGCGATCTTTTCCCGAGATGGCGCCTGGATCATCAGCGGAACGATGACCGGCGTGGTTCGCGTCTGGGATGTCAGCGAGCCAGACCTCACTGGACGTGAGCTCTTGAAGTGGCAAGCGCACAACGGCTGGCTCCAGACGCTGGCGCTCTCTGCCTCTGGCGATCAGCTGCTCACCGCAGCCGAAGATGGCCGCGTTCGCCTGTGGACGATCTCGGCGGCCGCCATCGAGAGCCAGCTCGCTCGCCTGGTGCGCGGCAAGTGGTAGCAGCAAGCCCGGGCGCCGCAGCGGATCTGGATACGCGCACAGAGGAGCGGCAGCAGCCCCGCAAGCAGATCCCGGCCCGACGTCGGTTGTCGATATCATGTACGCGATGAGTAGTCTCAGCGCGCCTGCGGTCACGGTGCCCCCCGAGCCCCTCGCCAAGGATGCGGCGGCGGTGCCGTTCCTGGCGGCCTCTCGCGTCGGGCGGTTTGTCCTGTTGCAGCAGCTGGGGGCCGGCGGCATGGGAACCGTCTTTTCGGCCTATGATCCCGAGCTCGATCGTCGGGTGGCCTTGAAGATCCTGCACCGACCCCAGAGCCGCGATGACACCTCGCGCAAGCAGAGCCTGCGGGAAGCGCGCGCCCTGGCCCGCGTGGCGCATCCGCGCGTCGTCTCGGTCTACGACGTCGGCGAAGCCGATGAGCTGAGCTACATGGCCATGGAGTTCGTCGAAGGACAGACCCTGCGCAGCTGGCAGACGCAGGAGCGACGCAGCTTTCGCGCCATCCTGCACATGTACCTGCAGGCCGGCGAGGGCCTACAAGCCGCCCACAAAGCCGGGGTGGTTCATCGCGACTTTAAGCCCGATAACGTCCTAGTCGGAGCGTGGGAGCGGCTGCCTAAGGTGGTCGACTTTGGCATTGCCCGCTTGCACGATGCGGCCGTCGAGGTTCGGGCTGAGGGGGACGGTCTGGCGGCGGGGGCAGCGGCGCGCTCTGGGTCTCTGACGCAGGAGAGCCAGGTGCCCGGCACCCTGGGCTATATGTCGCCGGAGCAGCAGCAGGGCGGCTCGGTCACTGCGCAGAGTGATCAGTACAGCTTCTGCGTTGCGCTGTGGGAGGCGCTGTATGGGGAGCTGCCGCCGATGAGCGCGCGCGCCCCGCAGCCAGCGATGGATCCGGCGGCGCGGAGCGCGGCTGAGCAGGCGCCGGCCGGGCCAGCACAAGCCACTTTAGATGTCCCGCCGGCTGAGCTTATGGCCATCCTCAAGCGCGGGATGTCGCTCCAGCCCGAGCAGCGCTTTGCCAGCATGAGCGCGCTGCTCGCTGCGCTGTGGCGGCAGCACGATGCACAGGTCTCCGCCTTGCGCAGTCGGCTGTTCGTGACGGTGGCAGTGCCGCTGTTGATGCTAGCGGTCTGGCTGGCGTTTCACTACGGTCTGATGCAGCGCATCCGCCTACTTTCGCTGGGGGGTGTCGTCTCAGCAATCTCGCTCGTGGTGTACATCAGCGCCGCGCTGGTCTATCGCCGGGGTCTGCGACAGAACCCGCTGCATCGCTTCATGTGGATGCTGCTCCTAGTGAACCTGCTGCAGACGCTGGGCGTGCGGCTGGTAACCAGCTTGGTCCCGGCTGGCGGATATCGTCGCGGAGCCATCATCGAGCTGATCCTCACAAGTGGCACGGTGGCAGTCATCAGCAGCCTCATTCTGCGCCGCGCCCGCTGGCTCTTGCTGCTGACCGCGATCGCGATCCTTCTCTGCCACTTTGCCGAGTCACCGCCGCTGCAGCTGCTGGGGCTGTCAAACTCCGTGATCTTCTTGACGCTGCTGTGGCAGTGGCGGGCGCTGAGCCTGGCCAACTCGCCACCCGAGGCGCAGGTCGGGCAGCTGTTATGGCTCAACGTGCCGCTTACCCGACAGGGCGCGGCCTGCGTCCACTGCGGTCAATCACCAGTTCGTAGCGCAGGACCAGGCGATTAAGCTGGTGACGACTGATGCCCAGCGCCGCCGCCGCTCGCACCACCGAGCCCTCCGCCGCATCGAGGGCCTGCTGCGCTTCCTCGGCGGAGGGCAGACCGGCCGCGGTGCTGCGGCTGCGCTCCGTCTCTGTCAGCTCCGTCGGCTCCGTTGGCTCAATCGGCGCAGCGCCCGGCGGCAGCGCGGACGCATGCGCAGCGCTGCGCACGCTCAGGATCGAAGGCGGCAAGGGCAAAAGCACACTGCCCGGACTGCGCGCGATCGCCTGGTTGAGCAGGAAGGCCAGCTCGGCCACGTGAGTGGTGTAGCTGTGCCGGACTAGCTGCTCAACCAGGCGGGGATCCATGCACGGCTGACCGTCTTTCAGAAAGCGGGCAGCTCCGCCACTGCGCTCGGCCGCGCGGTGCAGCAGCTGACGGCAGAGCAGCGGGATGTCCTCGGCTCGCTCGGCCAGGCCCGGCACCTGGATCTCTTGCGTGAAGCGGCGACGCAGCTCGGGCCGCAGCTTGTCGACATGGTTGGTCGCGGCCAGAAAGCGGACATTGGCCCGCCGCCGCTGCGCCTCTTCGCCCAGGCGCGAGTACTCGCCGCCGTACTCCATGACGCGCAGCAGCATCGGCTGGATGGCCTCGCTCAGATCGCCGATCTCGTCGAGAAACAGCGTTCCGCCATCGGCCTGACCGATCAGCCCGGGGCGCTCTTCCATGCCGGGATTGGGAAAGTTGCGACGACTGCCAAACAGCAGCGCCGCCGCCAGGCCGGCCGGCAGCGTCGCCATGTTCTCGCAGAGCAGCGGTCCCTGGCCGCGCGCCGACTTGCGCACCAGCCCGTGCGCGACAAGCTCTTTGCCCGCGCCACTGGGCCCAACGATAAGGACGTGCTCATCGCTGGCGGCGATCCGTCCTAGCTGCGAGCGCAGGCGAAAGCAGGCGCGCGACTCGCCCACCAGCCCATGCGCATCGGCCGCCCCAAAGCTAGGCGGGGCGAGCAGCGACGCGTCGGGCTCAGCGATGGCCTCACGCTGTACGTACAGCAAGAGCAGCTGATTCTGCAGATGCAGCGTGTCCCCCGAGCGCAGCGTGGCTCGACTCAGCGGCTGACCGTTGACCCACAGCGGGCAGCGCCCGACGTTGCGCACTTGCAGCAGTCCGTCGGCATAGAACAGCTCCAGCTGCCGTCGAGACAGCGACTCGCCCTGCAGCTCGTGCAGGTCGGCCCAGGCTGCGCCAGCCGTCCCACAGAGGCGGCCCGGCCGCTGCGCGCCGAAGTGCAGCGCCTGCTCCTGCGGTGCTAGCTGTGGTGCCCGCCCCAGGATCCACGGGCCGCCGCCCGCACAGAGCGCGCTCTGCCCCACCCGCTCCGGCTCGCGCGCCGACCACAGGATGTACAAAAGCGCATCCCCGCCCGACGCCGTGCCGCAGTCGGACAGAGCCACCGCCGGGCCCGTCTCGATCTGGGCCTGTCCCCCCCGCGCTTGCGCGACCAGCCCGCGCCCCCCCTTCCCGTCCTGCATGTCGAGTTCCTCATTATAGGAGACCGTCACGCACCGGGGTCAGCCGTCATTCAGCGGCCGCGAGCCCGCACCAGCGCCTAGGTCCTTTCTCTTGCCAAAGACACGTGCGGATGGCCGGCAAGGAGTCAACCGCCGAGCGCGGCTGGCTGCTCGCTCTTATGGCAATCGTTCAGAGATCCATCGGCGGTTTTTACGGACGGTATCTAATTGAGATTCCTGTGTATTCGCTTTTCCAAAGTAGCAAGCAGTACATGAAGAAAATAAGCGAAAATGGCACCCCATCAGCGCTAGCCATTGTGCCAAAACCGCCGTTAGTTCTTTCTTCGTTCCATCTATCTCAATTTCCCCAATATTTGGATCCATTAATGTTATCGAATCATTTCTTTTAATATCTACTGCGATCGAATGCGCGGCAGTTATCTTTTTAAATATCAGCGGATCTTCTTTTCGTGGTTCATATCTAAGTACATTAAAATCAAGCGTAAAAGTGGCCCGCGTATAGTCTGATTTCAACATTGTCACATCCATTATATTGTCGCCTTTACCGTCTTCTATGGCGCAGTATGTTTCATAGGTAACTGCAACCCACTCTCTTGGGTTCCATATCGAATCGACGATCTGATCCGCGAAGTCTTCAAAATCATCTACGCAAATTTTCCCGTCATCCCGCTGCCAATCACTCTGCACTGTCG
>CAZVMD010000038.1:0-26425 GCA_964628555.1 uncultured Myxococcales bacterium
GCAGAAGCCCGCGAGCAGGCAGAAGCCCGCGAACCAGCAGAAGCGCTCGGACTGCTGGATCGACACGCACGGCATGACGGGCGGGACGCCACAGCCGGGCTCGCCCCGTCGGGGGAGCGCAGCCAGCTTGCCGAGCGCGCGCTGCCGGCGAAAAGCGATCGGCCGCAACAGAGCGAGCGACCGGCCCAGCGACCGGCCCAGCGACCGCACTCGGACGCGGCTCTTCCAAGTGCGCGGCTGCAGCCACTTTTGCGTCTGTTGCCGCACCTGCGCTCGCTAGCGGTGCTGCCTCCCGCGACGCTGCAGTCGGCAAAGGATGCGCTGCTCTCGCGCCTGGCCGGCCGGGCTGACGAGTCAGCGCCCTCGCCGAGCGACCAGCCAGCCACTCGGAGCACGCCCCCACCCGGGCCCGCCGCGAGGCCACAGCCGGCGGTCGATCGGTCATTTGGCCGCAGCGCCGAGGTCTATGTGACGAGTGCAGGTCTGGTGCTGTTATGGCCGTTCTTCGCGCCGCTCTTCGAGCAGCTGGGGCTGTGCCTGCGCGGCCAGTTTGTCGACGAGCCGGCCCGCCATCGCGCGGTGGGCCTGCTGCATCACCTGGCGACCGGTGCGCTTGAGCCGCCGGAGTATCAGCTCCCCCTGGCCAAGCTGCTGTGTGGCCTGCCGGACGACGCGCTGTGGGAGTTTGGCGAGCCGGTCAGCGACGCTGAGCAGGCCGAGTGCGAGCGTGTGCTGCAGGCCGCCATCACCCATGCCCAGATCCTCGGTGAGCTTCAACCGGCCGACTTTCGCAGCCTGTTCCTGGCGCGCGAAGGCGTGCTCAGCACGCGCGGCGAGTCCTATCTGCTGCGGATCGAGCGCACGCCGCATACCGCGCTCGTCGAGCGCTTCCCCTGGCCCTGCACCTGGATCCGCCTGCCCTTCACCGCCGTGCCGCTGTGCGTCGAGTGGTAAGCGCGCCGGCCCGGTCGCCTGGCGAGCTCGGCTGCGATCCCGCGTTCTCGACGGCAATTCGGCTTGGTACGCAAGCGGCGTGTTGCTGTATTGGCCTAGCAACGCAGCCATGGGCTGCCAATCGTAACGATAACTACAAAGCAACATACTGAAATGTAATAAAAAATATAAATATTTTATTTATTTTTGTTCATTTCTTGATTACGGCAACGAGCTCCGAGCGGCTAGCGTGCAGCCATGCCAGCGCTTCCCGACATCCTTTTGCCGCAGGCCCGCGTCCTGTTTGTCGGCATCAATCCCGGCCTGCGCTCCGCCGCGATCGGTCACCACTTCGCCGGCCGCGGCAATCCCTTCTATCGCCTGCTGCACCAGGCCGGGCTGACGCCGATCGAGCTCCGACCGGAAGAGGATGTTCGGCTGCCCGAGTTTGGCCTGGCCCTGACCAACCTCTGCCCGCGTCCCAGCCGCGCCGCCTCTGAGCTCAGTCGCGCCGAGCTCGACGACGGAGCCCGGCAGCTTGCCAGCAAGATCGCGCAGCTTAGCCCGGCCCTCGTCGCCTTCGTCGGGCTGTCGATCTACCAGCACTTCTTCGCCCTAAAGCAGAGCGGCGGGGCCGGCGAGAAGCCGCAGCGCATCGCCGGAGCGCGCGTCTTTGTCCTGCCCAACCCCAGCGGCCTAAACCAGAGCTTCCCCGGCTTTGCCGACAAGCTGCTGTGGTTTGTCCGCCTGCGCGAGCTCGCCGACTCGCTGCCCGGCCCGCCCGGCGGCCCGCCCGGAAGCGTCGCTGGGCCGTCCCCCGGAACGCGGCTATAGCGCCGAGTGAAGCTCGGGCTCGCGCCCGCCATGCAGGGTCGGCAGCAGCTGTGACAGCAGCGATGACTGCCCGGCCTCCGAAGCTGTCGCCGCGTGCAGGATCGTCACGTGGTTGCCAGCAAAGCGCGGATAGTGACGGCGCAGCGCCTGCTCGACCTGCCCGGCATCGAGCCGGCCGGAATCGGCGAGCCCGCGCAGCTCTTCTTGAAAGCCGAAGTAGGCGTCGGTGCTAATCAGCGCATGCCAGAAGTTCTGCAGCTGCGCGCTGCCGCGCACCGGCTGCGCCTCGCGATAGTAGCGAGCGATCTGCGCGCTGAGCGGCCGCAGCAGCCCTTCGGTGTAGTCGTGCACCTGATCGCCCTGCTCGGCGAAGCACAGGTAGACCTGCACCTGCGGCGGCAGCGCGTAGCGCAGCAGACCGCGCGCAAGCGCCGGATTTTCGCTGCTCGGATCGCCGCTGAACAGCACCGACTCGGCGCGCAGATCCTTGAGCCCATTTGGCATGAATGGATCGACAAAGCGCATGCGCAAACGGCCGAACGAAGTGGCATCCGAGGGTCCGCGGTAGCCATGCCAGGGGGTATCGATGGCGTATAGCTGGACCTGCTCGAAGCGGCGCAGCTGACCCGCGGCGGACAGCAGGTTCAGTGCCAGCCGAGCTAAGAGTCCCCCGGCGCTGTGCGCGACTACGGCAAGGCGGCGCGGCGAGCGGCCCGCGGCGCCAAAGTACCTCCCGAGCTCGGCCGCCAGGCCAGCGCCGTTTTCGCGCAGGTGCTGGCCCATGTCGTCGAAGAACAGCGCGTAGACCTGATAGCCCGCCCGGCCTAGCTGCGCGCCAACCGCCGCCAGATCGGCCGGATGCCCGGCCAGGCCATGCACCAACACCGCCGCCGGACGCTGCCGCTGATAGTGGCCACTGCCGTCGGCGAGGGCATACAGGCGGGGCCGACGCCCGGGCCCCAGCAGCGCGTCCTCGTCGCAGCTCGGATCAAGCCCGCGCAGGAGCGGTACGGACCCAGCCGCCGTCGGCTGCAGCTCGCAGGCGGCGGCCGCTCCCTGGCCCAAGAGGCAGACGGCAAGCAGGCTGGCCAGCCTTAGGGCCGCGGTCCACCGTCGAGAGCGGGCGGCCAGGCGGGCTCGGGGAGTCGCGGCCAGGCGGGCGGACGATGCAGCCAGAGCTGGCCGCCTAGTGCAGTCGTGGGTCATGGGATCTTCTCCTGGGTCCTTGTCGCTGTCGCCCGTGCTACTGGCAGTGCATGCGGCTGCGCACCAGGGCCCGCCTGGCGGCATCGCCCAGGCGATCGCTGGCTTCGCTGATCGCGCTGCGGATATCGCGATGGGTGCGCTCGATGACCAGCTCGCGCCCGCCGATCCGCGTGCGCAGGGTGCAGCGCTCGGCGATGCCGCCGCGCGGTCCGTTTTCGTCGCGCAGGTGGATGTGGATCTGACTGACCTGCGAGCCCAAGCGGGCCAGCGCAAAGCTCAGGCGGGTCTGGATGTGCGCCTGAAGCTCGTCGGTGAGGTCGATGCCCTGACTGCGAATTTGAAAGCGCATGAGGTCCTCCTTGCAGCCCCCTTTGGGCTGGCTCACTCCCTCAATCTGAGCTCTCCGCAACTGCGCGTCCAATCAATCTTTTGTTCACAATTCATTGAATCAATCAATGAATCAGGGATCGTTTCATGGCATCCAAGGTCATCCTATGGAACCAGCGATCCATAGATCTCACCTATGTGTCTCATCATGAAAATCGACTGGCTCTATCTATTGCGGCGCATAGATTGACCAGCGCTGCCCTCCCCTGGCGAAAGGACTCGGCGATGCGTGCTGCGAATCGACTTGGCTCCCTCCGCTCCCCCGTGCTGTGGCTGCTGTGCCTGGCTGGCGGCTGCGCGGCCCTGCTGCTGCGGCTGCCACCCGCCCAGGCGCAGCAGGCGATCGTCACCATGCCCTCGGCCGACATCACCGATCGGCGCGTGGTCTTCGCCATGAAGGAATCGCAGCTTCGCCTGTGGGGACCCGAGCCGATGTGGAACGCGACCTTCTTTGTCACCTATGGGCTGGGCTTCCACACCGAGCTGGCCGCGACATTCTTTAACCTCGGCGTGCCGGCCACCCGCCAGGCCTCTAGCGCGCTCGGCTACAAGACCTCGCTGCCGCTGTTTGCCGAGCGGCTGCCCAGCCTAGAGCTCAAGCTCACCTTCGGCAGCATGGGCCTGCTGTCGCTAGAGGCGCAGGGCTTCGGCTACTGGCTCTACTCGCATCTTAGCGCTCGCCTACCCTGGCTGCAGACGCGGATCAGCGCCGGGTTCAGCCAGGGCTCGCGCGTGCTGTTCCTGCAGGACCAGGCCAGCAGCTTCATCGTCTCGCTGGAGCAGCCGCTGCCCTTCCTGCACGGCCTGGTGCTCAGCGCCGAGTGGTTCTCGGGCACGCACGATCTGGCCAACCTGATCCTCGGGGCCGCCTATCACCCCAACCCGCGCATGATCTTCGTCCTGGGCTACAAGATCCCGACCAAAGATGCTCACTTTACCGTCGAGGAACAGGCTCTGGTGGGCGAGATCGGCTTCTTCTTTCGCTAGGCCTCCGCGCCGGGGTGCAGGCTAGCCTTCAGCAAAGCGAGCGCGGGCCGACTCGCAGATCGCGGCCACGGCTGGGTTGCGGATCCGGCGGTCGACGGTGATGGCGTAGAAGCGCTCCTGCAGGCCGGTCAGCTCGCCGATCGGCTCGCAGTCGTACTTGGCCCGCAGCTCGTCGGCGACCAGGGTTGGGGCGGCGAACAGCCCAATGCCCGAGCTGGCAAACACCTTCAGCAGCGCGCTGTCCTCAAACTCGCCAACGACGGTCGGGCGCAGCTTGTGGGCGGCCAGCCACTCATCGAGCGAGCGGCGCAGCATGGTGTGCTCAAGCGGCAAGAGCAGCGGCGCGCCCTCCAGCGAGGCTGGGAAGCGCGGACGGTAGCGGCGCGCCAGCTTGGCCGGAGCAAACAGCGCCACCGGGCTCTCGCCGAGCAGGTGATTGAAGGCCCGCACCTTGGTCCCCGGCGGAATCGGCGCATCGGTGAGCACGACATCCAGCTCATGGACCGCCAGCTGAGCGAGCAGGCGCTCGGGCCGATCCTGCCGACAGACCAGGCGCAGCGGCTCGCCCAGCGCATAGGCCGGCGACAGCAGCTGAAAGGCGGTCAGCTTGGGCAGAGCATCGGCGATCCCGGCCACCAGGCGCAGCTGGCGCAGGGTGCGCTCCTTGAGCATCTGCCGCAGATCGCGGCCCAGGGAAAAGATCTCGTCGGCGTACTGAAAGGCCAGGCGCCCGGCCTCGGTCAGCACGACCTGCCGGCCCGAGCGCTCAAGCAGCGGCTCGCCGAGCTCGTCCTGCAGCTGGCGAAGCTGCGTGCTGATCGTCGGCTGCGTCAGGTGCAGGGCCCGCGAAGCCGCCGTGACACTGCCCTCGCGGGCCACGGTCCAGAAGTAATAGAGGTGCTGAAAGTTCAGATCCGGCATGCCCTATCTATATAGAAAATCTATGCATAGACGCAAATGAATCGATTTTCTCTCGCAGCTGGCCCAGCCCCAGGCGGCCGAGCAGTGGCCAACTCGCGACGCGGATTGGCCTGCGATCGTGCTATAGCCAGCCCTGGCGGCGTAGCGCTGGCAGCCCTGTCAGCCACGCCGTAGTGCACATCAGGCTCGCAGTCCCATCCCGTTACAAAGAGGAAACGCACATGAAAAAGCTCTCGGCACTTCTGGTTCTGGGCATCTCGCTGTTTTCGCTGGCCGCCGACGCGGCGGTGACCGTCCGCTATTACAATCGCGACTCGAAGAAGTACACCTTTGACGCCACCTGCAGCGGCAGCCACTACACCGTGACCTTCGATGGCAGCACCACCTCCTCGACGACCATCCAGGGCTCGGGCCCGTGCAAGGTCAAGGATGCCGGCGGCGAAGTGACGCTCAAGGGCGGCGAGAACATCGAGATCAAAGACGGCCGCATCGTCGTCAAGTAGCCGGCGCACCGTCCGCCGCCGCCGTCCGCGGGGCGCGCCCCCGACCACGCCGACTTAGGGCGGGGTCACGCCGCGGGCGGTGTTGATCTGCTGACGGGCGGTGACGGTGTTCTTGGCCAGGTTGGTCGATACGACGTCGAAGCCCTGACTGTAGTAGGCCTTGACCTGGGCCGGCGACAGCAGGCCGTTTTTGTCGTAGATGAAGGCGCGCAGGCCGGCCGGATGCAGGCGGCTCGATACCAGGGTGCCGATGGCGACGCCGGGATCGATCTCGACCATGAAGGCGCGCGGGTTTTTGATCTTGTCGATAAGCTCGTCGACCTCGGCCAGGCGGTCCTCGATGTTGATGAGGTAGTAGACCTTGTCGCCGCCGCTGAGCTTGGGGATCTGATCGCGTAGCTCGCTGGTGCTGATCTCCAGGTAGGCGAAGTCCTCGGCGTGCAGGGCCAGCACCTCCTGAATCGTCCGCGCATAGTCGGCCGAGCGCTTGACGGTCAGCTCCACGGTCATCTTGCCGCGCAGGTAGTTGAGGACCTCGTCAAGCCGCTGAAAAGTCTCGGTTGCCGACGGGAAGCGGTGACAGCGGGTGACCTGAGCGGCGGTCATCTCTTCGATCTTCTGGTTGGCGCAGTCGAGCGACTCGTAGACCTTGATCGGGCTGGAGTGCGAGATCACTGGCACGTTGTCGCGCGTCACCCGCACGTCGATCTTCACGCCGTCTAGGCCCGCGGCATAGGCCGCCGCCAGCGCGGCGTTTGAGTCATAGGGCACCGACAGCGCGCTCCAGGCACCGCCGTGCCCGACGGCCATCACCCGCTTGCAGCGAGCATCGGTCCAGCAGGTCGCAAGCGAGTCGCGGTAACCCAGCAGAGACTGACTGCGGCTGTCATCCGCCTCAACTCCGTCGCCACAGCCGGCCAGCCCGAGCAGCGCCGCGCCCAACATGAACCTGAAGGCATGAGTCTTTTTGTGCATCGTGGGCCTCCTCAAGTGGGCGCCAAGGTAGCGCGTCCGGTACGCAAGTGGCGGAGCGAAGTCGCGGCACGGGCGGCACGGCGGCGGTTGCAGCGGCAATCCGCCCATTGCTAATGTCCGCGCCACGGAGGGCGGTGCGATGGCGGAGCGAACGGCGACGATGGAAGCAGCGGAGACGACAGCCATGCCGCGGCGGCGGTTCGTGCGGCTGCTGGTGCTGGGGGCGGGAACGGCGGTGCTGCCGCTCGCCTGCCAGCCTGGGCCGGGGGACCCCGAGCCGCTGCCACTGGTGCCGCCCCTGCCCGGCTACTTCAGCGAAGACGAGCGGCGCCTGCTCGCTGGGCTCGCCGACTATGTCCTGCCGCCCGACGATCTGCCAGGTGGCGCGGCCTTGGGCACGGTGACCTATCTGGAGCAGCTACTCACTGCCTTCGATCACGATCCGCCGCGGCTGTTTGCCGAGGGACCGCTCTCGGATCGCAACCCCATCCCCAGTCCCGACGGGACGCCGAGTGAGCGCCGGCCAGACAACGGCTTTCTGCGCTTCCTGCCGCTCAGCCGCACGCAGGAGCTCGCCTGGCGGCTTTCGCTGTATGGCTCGGCCGGCGTGCCGGGTGGCGGCCCCAACGATGCGGTGCTCGGCCCGGTGCTCGGCCTGCGCCAGCTCTATGCCGAGACGCTGGAGCAAGCCCGCGGCCAGTTGTCGCGGCCGATCGCTGAGCTGACCGCCGACGACATCGTCGCGCTGTGGCCGCAGCTATCCGAGCAGTTCCGCGCCGACTTCCCCAGCCGGGTCATCGAGGCCGCGGCCAGCCTGCCGGAGTACGGCGGCAACCTCGATCGGCAGGGCTGGCAGATCCTGCACACCCACGGCGACACCATGCCGTACGGCTTTACACCCTATGACTCGCTGGCCGGTCGCTATCGGCCGCATCCCAGCGAGCCGTTCTCGCAGCGCGACCCCCGCCCCGATCCCGATCCCATCGACTCTGATCTGCGCCTGCACCTGGAGTTTATCGTCGCTGGTGTCGGCGGAAAGAAGTTCTACTAATGCCGGGCCGAGAGACTGTCTTTGGCAATCGCGCGCTAACCCACTTCGATGCCCTGGTGATCGGCAGCGGGCCGTCTGGCAGCGCCGCCACCGCGCTGCTGTGTCGACACGGCAAGAAGGTGCTGCTGGTCGAGGCCGGGCCCAACTACTACCTGGGCATCGACAGCCCCAAGCCTGGCATGCCGATCGCGCAGCACGGCAACGATGAGCTGCGCTATGCCCGCGGCCTGCTCGATCTGCCGGCCTCGATCTCGCCGCGCTCGTACCGCCGCTCGCCCGCCGATGGCGAGCGCACTCAGGTCGGCACGATCATGGATCTGCCGCGCGGGGTCGGCGGCGGCTCGGCGCTGGCGGACGGGCGCGTGCCGCGCTTCGCGCCGCAGGACTTTCTGTTCGGCAGCCTGCTGGGACCGCGCCTGCCCGACGCCAGCTACGTCGACTGGCCAGTCAGCTACGACCAGCTCGAGCCGTTTTACCGCTACGCCGAGCTCAGCGTCGGGGTGCAGGGCGAGCCGGACCCGCACGGCGGACCGCGGAGCTCTCCGTATCCGATGGAGCCAGGCCCCGCAAAGTACGTATCCCTGCTGCTGGCCGAGGCGGCGCGCAAGCAGGGCTATCAGCCCTTCCGCTGTCCGCGGGCCCTAAACTCGCGCCGCTATCGCGGCCGGCCGGCCTGCGTCAACTGCGGCTTCTGCGCGGGCTTTGGCTGCCCCAGCAACGCCCGCGGCGGCTCGACGGCGGTCAGCCTGCTGCACGAGGCGCTGCTCGGCGGTAACTGCCTGCTGCTGGCCGAGACGCGGGTGCGGCGGCTGCTCGTCTCGGGCGATGGGCGCCAGGTGGTGGGCGTCGAGGTGGTCAGCCCGGACGGCTCGCGTCAGACGCTGCGCGCCGACACCTATATCCTGTCGACCGGCCCGATCGAAGACGCGCGGCTGGTGCTGTACTCGGAAAACAGCGCGACCCTAAACCCTCACGATCTGGTCGGTCGCAACTTCTGTGGACGCTCGGTCACCGTCGCGGTGGGCATCTTTGACTATCGCATCCATCAGGATCGCGGCAACGGCGCCAGCTTTTCGATGACCGATCTGCGCGGCGATGCCCGCGACCCCAGTCGGCCGATCGGCGGCCTGATGACGCTCGGCGGCGAGCAGACGACGCTGCTTGAGACCGGGCTTTATCTGGGGACGCTGCGCGTGCCGCCGGGGTCGCTGCTGAAGAAGGCGCTGCGCCAGAGCATCGGCCGCGAGCGCATGGCCTATCTGTCGATGTATGTCGAAGATCCGCCGCAGCTTAGCAACCGCATCGATCTGGATCCCGCGCTGCGCGATCACGACGGCGTGCCGGCTGCCCGCATCACCTATCAGCGCCATCCCTATGCCGTCGCAGCCTCGGCCTACTTTGGCCCCAAGCAGCTTGACATCCTGCAGGCGGCGGGAGCGCAGTACGGCGCCGCGCTGCCGCTCGAAGACGCGCAGGCGCAGTGCGGTCATCACGGTGGCACGCTGCGCTTTGGTCGCAGCCCGCGCGACAGCGTCTGCACGCCCGAGGGCCGCTTTCACGAGCTAGACAACCTGTTTGGCAGCGGCGGCTCGCTGTTCTGCAGCCTGCCCGGCTATAACCCGACCCTGACCATGTCGGCCCTGGGCCTGTGGGTGGCGGCCAACCTGGTCTCGCCCGGCTCGCCCGAGCGCGCGGTGCAAGATCCGCCGACGCCGTAGGGCATGGTCCGTCCTGGTCTGGGCCACAGCGCCGCGACCCTGCCGCGGCAGAGAGGATCCTGCGATGAACGCCTCCTTCTCGTCCTCGTCTCGTCCTGTGCTTGGGCTGCTTTGGGCCTTGGCCGGGCCGCTGGGCTGTGAGCCTGGGCTGTGGCCACCGCGGCCGGAGGAGCCGCCGGCTGGCCCCGAGCTGGCAACCGCCGACCGCGACCAGGCGCTGCGCACGGCCGGCCTTGGCACCACGCCAGCGCCCGCGGTCCCGTCGAGCCTACTGGTGATGCCCTCGCTGCAGCCCGAGATCGCGGGCGATGTCCCGACCGCTGCCATTGCGCGCTTGCGACGCCTCGGCGATCGCCGCGGCATGCAGGCGCTGTACGACGACTTCGCCTGGCAGAACTTTGTCGCCATCAACTGGCCGACCGACGATCGCGGCCGGCCGCGCCCCCACCTGGGCGACGCGGGTGCCCCGGCCTGGGTCGGCTGGCGCGAGAGCTTCGAGGTCTTCGCCGAAGACGGCGCCACGCCCGCCGCCTGGGGCAGCGCACGACGGCTCAGCCCAAGCCCGCACCTAAGTGCCGCCCTCCGCTCGCTGCCCGTCGAGGCTGGCTGGGGCCGCAGCGAGCGCATCCTTTCGCCCCCCGGTCGCAGCCCGCGTCGCCCACACGCCGAGGGACTGAACCAGCCGTTCTCGCTGCCGCTGTGGGATCAGCGCGGCAACTTGGTCTACTACGAGGTGCTGATCAACCGCTCGGAGTTCGACTACATCGTCGCCAATCAGCTGTACAACCTCGACGGGCAGGTGGCCTTTGCCAGCCGCCATCCAGGCCGCGATCTCGATCCGACAAGCTGCAGCCATCCCAACCGCGAGGTGGTGGTCATGCCAGCCGGGCGTGACGGCGGCAGCGAGGTCGGGGCCATCGAGATCAAGCTCGCCTGGCGGCTGTTGACCGACGACGATATCGCCAGCCGCTATCTTACGCTCGACGGCTGGGTGGCCAAAGACACGCGGGTCGAGGGCAGCTGTGCGACCGGCGACCTGCGCGTGGTGGCGACCAGCCAAGCGTGGCGGCCGGCCCGCCTGGGCCTGGTCGGCTTTCACATCGGCCACAAGACGCAGAGCGCGCCGCAGTGGGTGTGGTCGACGTTCGAGCAGGTCGACAACCTGGCGGTCGAGGCGCGCGAGGTGGAGGCCGCGGCCCGCCACCGCAGGGTGCTGCGGCCGAGCTTTTACGATCCGGGCTGCCCAGGCTGTCCGGTCAACGTCTGCGCCGCGCCGCCGCAGAAGAACCAGCTCCGGCGGGTGCTGCCGATCGATCCGCAGACCGCCGCCCGCAACACGCGCATGCGCCATCACCTGGCGGCGCTCGGCTCGCCGCTGGCCTACTACGAGCTGGTTGGCACGCAGTTTCCCACCCAGCCGGCCGCCCCACCGACCCCGCCGCAGGCCGAGCCCGGCTGCAGCGGCCCGACGGCGACGCCGCTTCACCTGCCGGACAGCGTCTACAACAAGTCGGGGGGCTGGCCGCAGCCGGTGTTCCTCACCAACCTGACGCTAGAGTCGTTCTTCCAGCGCGGCGTGCAGCCGGCCTGCCTGCAGGTCGAGCCCGGCGTCTGTCCCGATCCGCTGCCGCCGTCGGCCCCCACCATCGACGCTACCGAGAGCTGCATCGGCTGCCACTCCTCGGCCCCGATCGCCAGCTCGGGTCCGCCCAAGCCCGGCACGCAGGAGGCGACCTACGGCCCCCAGCTAAGCGGCGACTACAGCTGGCTGCTGGCCAGCCGCGCCTTCTGGAAGAAGTAGCCCGCCCGTCGCTCAGCAGGCACTTTGTGATAGTGTCTGCCGGTGATTGCGCAACTCGCCGACATCTCTTTTGGCTACCCCGGTACCGAGCTGTTTTCGCACGTCTCTTTCCAGATCAACCCCGGCCAGCGCATTGGCCTGGTCGGCCCGAATGGGGCCGGCAAATCGACGCTCTTGCGCCTGTTATGCGGCGAGCTAGCGCCGGACACTGGCCAGGTGGTGCGGGCCCGCGGCAAGCGCCTGTCGTACATGCACCAGTCCCAGGAGTTCCACGGCCACGGCACGCTGTGGGAGACGCTGCTGTTGCCATTTGCAAGTCTTTTGCAAATGCGGCAGCAGCTGGCCGAGCTGGAACACGAGATCGCAAGCGCCGCGGGCGAGCGCGCCGACAGCCTGCTAAAGCGCTACGGCGAGCTGGAGCACGAGTACTCGTATCGCGAAGGCTACACGCTAGAGAGCCGGGCGCGCGCGCTGGCCCATGACCTCGGCTTTAGCGAGGCCGACCTGCAGCGCTCCGTCGCTAGTCTGTCCGGTGGCGAGCGCGGCCGGGTCGAGCTGGCCAAGGTGCTGCTCGATCAGCCGGACCTGCTCCTTTTGGACGAGCCGACCAACCACCTGGATGCCGAAGCGGTCGAGCACCTGGAAGAGCGGCTGGCCGCCTGGCCCGAGACGCGCGCCCTGCTGCTGGTCAGTCACGACCGCTACTTCTTGCAAGCTGTTTGCAACGAGATCGTCGATTGCGAGGACGGCGAGCTAGTCCGCTATCCCGGCAGCTACGAAAAATACGTCGTGGCCCGCGACGAGCGGCACGAGCGCCTGAACGCCGAGTGGGAGCGGCAGCAGGAGCAGATCGCCCGCACCGAAGACTTCATCCGCAAGAACATCGCCGGCCAAAAGACCAAGCAGGCGCAGTCGCGGCGCAAGATGCTGGAAAAGCTCGACCGGATCGACCGCCACCGCGACACCTGGTCGGCGGCCGGCGACATCGGCCTGCGCTTTACGGTCACCGATCACCGCGGCGGCAAAGAAGTCCTGCGCTGCGAGCACGTCGAGCTGGGCTATGGCGCGGGGCCCGCCCTGGTACACGACCTGTCGCTTTCGATCTATCGCGGCGAGCGCATCGGCATCGTCGGGCCCAACGGCGCCGGCAAGACGACGCTGCTCAAGGCACTGATCGGCCGCATCGCACCGCGGCAGGGCTTCATCACGCTCGGTCACGAAGTCCGCATCGGCTACTTCGATCAGAAGCTGGAAGACCTCAGCGAAGACAACTCGCTGATCGACGAGATCCGCAGCGTGCGCGGCGACTGGAACGAAGACGTGGTGCGCGGCTACCTCGGGCGCTTCCGCTTCACCGGTGACGATGGCTTCAAGAAGGTCAAGGGCCTGTCGGGCGGCGAGCGCAACCGGCTGCAGATGGCCAAGCTGATGCTGCGGCCGTACAACCTCTTGGCCATGGACGAGCCGACCAACCACCTCGACATCGCGGCGCGCGAGACGCTGGAGGAGGCGCTGGCCGAGTACGAGGGCTCGCTGCTGGTGGTCAGCCACGATCGCTACTTCCTCGATCGCGTGGTGACCAAGATCCTGCACCTTGACGCAGCGACCGGTCGCATCGATGCCCATGTCGGCAACTACTCCGACTATCGCCGCCGGCTGCAGGCGCAAAAGAAGGCCGAGAGCGCGCCGGCCGCGCCGAGCAAAGCAGCGCCGAGCAGCAAGCGCGAAGCCCCGCCTCCGGTCGCCAAGAAGGCCGCCGCTCCCGTCGCTGCGGCGAGTCCGATCAGCGACAGTGGCGGCAGCAAAGAAGAGCGCCTGGCCGCGCATCAGGCGCGCAAGGATCGCGAGCGCAGCCTAGAGCGCAAGCAGAAGCGCCTGACCCAGCTAGAAGGCGAGATCGAAGCCACCGAGCAGGCCATCGCCAGCCTGCGGGGAAAGCTGGCCGCTGACCACGGCGGCGAGTGGCAGAAGCTCAATGCGCTGGTCAGCGAAGAGCAGGCGCTCGACAGCAAGCTGCGGCGCCTGATCGAAGAGTGGGAAGCGCTAGGCAGCGAGCTGTCAGCGTCGTAATGCCCCCCGAGGACACCGATGAACGCGACCCCGATCCCCGACATCCCGCTCTTGCCCGAGCAGCTGCCCGGCGAGCCCGCGCCCCCGACTCTTTCGGCGATGCAGATCGTGTCGCTGGTCGTGCAGCAGGGGGTCTCGATCGGGCTGCGCCTGCTGTTCCTGTGGCCGCTGATTCCGCTTTATGCCCTGCTGCGCCTGGTGCTGCCGCGACCGCCGCATATTCCGTCGCTGCTGCGCCTGCTGCGCCTGCTCCTGCGCATCGCCTGTGAGCCGCAGCCGGCCCCGACCCTGCCGGCGACGCAGCGGCTGTTCCTGCTGTTACACATCGTGCGGCGCAGCACGCTGCTGCCGCTGCGCGGGCTGGCCTGGTATCTCGACGATCTGCTGTACGGGCCCGAGCTGGCGCAGATCCGCATCGTCGCGCCGCTTTTTGAGCTGTCGGCGGCGCGCAGCGGCAGCACGCAGATCGCGCACTACCTGGAAGACGATCCGCAGCTGGTCGCGCCGTCGGCGATGCAGACCGAGGTGCCCTACCTGTGGCTGTGGCGGATCTTCGAGTTCGCCTTTGCCCATGGCCTGTCGAAAGAGAAGCTGAGCGCCCTGGCCAAGGCCAGCTTCCCGGCCGACTTCCTGCAGCGCCACGAGCTGGATCCGGCGCGCACCGATACCTTCGAGATGCAGTTCTGCCACTCCCAGCTCGTCGGCGTGACGCTGTTTCTGGGGCCGCAGGTGATGCTCGACGAGATGGACAATGCCAGCCAGAGTGCGTTCTCGCGCGATCTGTGGGGCCAGGACTTCCTGCGCTTTCTCGACGGCATCGGCCGCAAGCGGCTGCTGCTCGCGCGCATAAGCGGCGATGCGCTGCTCGGTGATCCGCGCCCCGCCAAGACGACCTCGGCCCCCGATACGCGGCGAGCGTACGGCCGACGCCTGATGATCAAGGGCCACTTTCTCAACGTCGCGCAGGAGCTAGCAGAGCGCTATCCCGACGCCTGCTTCCTCGCCATCGTGCGCTCGCCGAGCGCCCGGCTGCAGAGCGTCATCAACTTTCACCGCGTGCAGCCGCGCCCGCCGGGGGTGCTGCCGCCGCCGTGGAACTGGCTGGTGCAGCGCGCCCTGCAGAGCGAGATCGACTACTGCGATCGCGAGCAGGCGTGGTTCAGTCAGCCTGCCGCTGCGCCAGGCCGGCGCGTGGTGGTGCGCTTCTCCGACTATGTGCGCGACTTGGCCGGCACGATGCAGCACGTGTATCGCAGCTGCCTAGACACCGACGAGGTCCCGGCGCATGTGCCACGGACGCACGCGGCCCGCGCTCGCACCGGCTACACCATCGATCGATCGCTAGGCCAGCTAGGGATCGACCGCGCCTGGCTGAGCGCGCGCCTACAGAGCTACATCGCCTGGTGTGGCGAGGGAACGCCGGGGTAAGCGGCTTTGTGCTTCCGAGCCCGCGCCGACTCGGGCAGGCTGTAGGGATGCACGATCACCCCACAGCCAAGTATCCCGTGGCGCAGCGCATCCACGCCACGGTTGTCGAGTGGGCCGATGAGCTGGCGCCCCTTTTGGGTCGCTCGGCCGACAGCATCCGCAGCCACGGCCTGCACGCCGGCGACTTCCGCGACACCGGCTGGCTGGTGCTTGAGCTCATGGACGGCTCGACGCTGCGCTTCCGCTACGCCTTCCACGTCATCCGCGAGAGCGAGCAGGCGCTGGCCGTCTTCAGCGAGCACTGCGGCTATCACGTCTTCCCGCTGCCCGAGGCCAAGGTCACTCGCCAGCACGAGACGCAGCTCTACCCGGCCAGCGCCCGCTAAGCCCAGGCCCGTCGCGCCCAGGCCCGCCGAGCTGAGCCTAGTAGGCGCTGCCGTCTTTGCGCAGAAAGCGCGCTTTGCCGTCGGCGCCCTTGCGGTAGGCGAGGTCGACATCGGCATCGGGATACTCGGCCGAGTCGTCAGCGTGGCGGTTGCTGATCTCCAGGTAGCGGGCCGGCTTGTCGCTGCGGTTGATGAGCTGGTGGCCATCCTTGGAGCCTGCCGGAAAGCCCGCGCACATGCCGGCCGCCAGCGTCTGCTCGCCGTCGTCGGTGCGCAGCACGACCTCGCCTTCGACCACGAAGATCAGCTCGTCTTCATGGCTGTGGTAGTGCCGCATCGACGACTCTTTGCCCGGCGGCAGGACCGTCAGGTTGACGCCAATCTGCGACAGCCCCAGGGCATCGCCGAGCGCGCGCTTCTCCCGCGGGAGCACGCGCGAACGATACGGCTCGGGATAGCCAGAGCCAGTGCGAGGAACCAAGGTATTCGGATCAAGCGCAGGACGACGAAGCGACATTGCCAGTTCTCCAGAGCAGGGGGGAAGGAGTCAGCGCCGCCGGGCCGCAGTCCGACAGCCGGCGACGGCCGCCATCTTAGTGCAACCGCAACCGCTTAGGAGGGCTCGTGCTGGCTTGGCTTTTGGGCCCGGCCCGCTCAGCGCGACCCAGCGGTGTGCTTGCGCCGGGCGAGCCAGGCTTCGCCCTGCAGCAGAAAGACGACGATCGGCCCGGGGTACATGCCATATAGGCAGACGGCGACGAACGTGACGATCACCTGATCTTGCAGCGACTTATTGGGCAGCTGTCCGGTGACCAGCAGCAGGCCAGGCAGGAAGAACAGCGCGCTGCCGAGCAGCGCAGCGCCTTCGATGCTGGAGCGCGGAGCGAGGGCAAACCACAGGCGCCAGATCAGGGCCAAGATCCCGGCCAGCGACGCGGCAGTCAGCGCGGCGATCACCAGCCAGGCCTTCGAGAACAGCAGGCGAAACAGGCTCGTGCGCTCGCCAGGTGGAAGCCCGCTGATCATCACCAGCGCCGCCACAGCGAGGATCAGCGCTGGCACGACGAGGATGCCCCGTCGCGGCTGCAGCGCCGGCGGGCGAAACGACCAGCTCTTGGCCAAGCCCAGCAGCGGGGCCAGCGCAAGGCCATAAGCCAGCGGCGCCCCCGCCATGCCCAGGCGAGCCCAGGTCATGTCGTCTTCGCAGCCAGCCAGCAGGAGCAGCGGGCCGAGCCACAGCCAGCCAACGCCGCTTCGCAGTCGCGGGGTGTCCCACCCCACCCCGGTCACGCCACAGGCCCCGGGCCCTCGGCGAGCAGGGCACGCAGGCTAAGTGTCTGGTCTGGGCCAAGGAGCCTGCCGACCCGTTCCCAGACCGGATCGACGTCGGGGTGAAACAGATAGTGGCGGAAGCGGCGATCGCGCGCGGCCAGCTCGGCTGGGCTTAAGGCAAAGCGGGCTGGCTGCAGGCGCTCATCGCCGAGCAGTCGCAGAAAGTGATCGACGTAGGCAAGCAGCGGCGTCTCTAGGGCGCGGAAGGCGGCCTCGTCGGCATGGTGGACCAGCGACCACGGATCGAGCATGACCCGCAGGCTGGTCGGCAGGTCGGCCGGCGACAGGCCGGGGATGGCGAGTGCCGCCGCATGGGCCGCCGTCAGTGGCTCGTAGACCGCCTGCACATAGTCGAAGTAGGCCGGCAGATCGACGCGCGACAGCAGGCAAAGATGGGTGGCGTAGCTTGGGCCAGCGTGCACTGCGTCGAACGTGAAGTGCGGCACCACGCTGTGCGGCGCAGTGGCGGCAAACAGCATGTGCGAGTCGAGCTGGAACTGCGGCACCACCAAGCTCACCTGCACCAGCATCTGCACCCCCGAGTCCGCCGTCGGTGGACAGAACAGCCGCACCCGCCCTACCTCGCCCAGCGGCCCACGAAGCGTGCGCAGCGGATGATCCAGCTCGCGAAGGTCAAGGGCAGCACTGATGCGCTGTCGGGCCTGATCAGAGAGGGTCTGTGGCAGCGACATGGGAGCTTCACCATTTCCGAGGGTTAGGGGTGGACAAGGCCAAGCGGACGATCGCGGGCGCGGGCTTGGGCGTATATGCAAGTGACTTGCACTTGCTGCCGCCGGCTGCGCAGCCGAAAATCCATGATCGATATGGGCCCGAGCCTGCGTCGCTACCCGGCCAGCGGCAGAAGTTCGATTGTACGCGAAGGATGCGCGCGCCTGGGCGGCTGTAGCCGCAGCCGTGGCCGAAACAGGCAGCGAATCGACAACCCTTCCCAAGGTGCCTGATGCCGCCGTCCCAGCTGTCTTCCCGCACCGTGCTGCTATCGACGTATGCCTATGATCTGGGCGTGCCGCTGGCGGAGTTTCTGGTCCGGCTAAAGCTGTGCTCGGCCGAGGCAGCGCTGGCGCACATCGCGGCCGGTGCGTTTCGGCTGGATGGGCGGGTGCTTGCGGATCCGCAGCGGCTGATTCGAACGGCTGATCTGCGCCGCGGATCGATCGCCGAGCTGGGCGAGCAGCGAGTCACGCTGGGGTTCTGGGCCGACGAGGCGACGGACAGCCCACAGCCGGTGCCGGCCCGAGCCCTGCTGTATGTCCACGCGCTCGAGCGCTGGGATACGCACAACGAATACGAAGGGCTGTGCCGCGCCACCTGGAATGGGCAGGAGTACCGCTTCCACGTCGTCCTAGTCGGAGACGAGTGGCAGCGCGTGCGCGTCGGGGCGATCTGGGAGGCCGAGGTCGAGTTCGAGTGCACAGGCGCGGTGGAAGTGCTGCCGGACTCGCCCACGCGGGTGGCCGAGCTACGACGCGAGAGCGGCCTCTATCACGTCGTCTGCGGACGCATCCTGCGACCGCTGGAGGAGCGGGTCTTGCTCGCAGCGCCGCGCTGGCTGGTGGTCGACCTTCACGGCTGTCCCTGTCAGGGCGGCCCTGTCGAGCCGGGCAGCTGGCTACGAGCCCGGGGCACGCTTGAAGCCCGCATGCCGGACTAGCGCCGGGCCGGCTCGATCCGCCCCGTGCAGCCAGCGGCTAAGCGCAGCCGTAGCTTGCAGACCACGGCCAGCCGATGCGCCCAAGACAGAAAGAGGCCCAAGACAAAAAGAGGCCCAAGACAGAAAGAAAGATCACCGAGGGCTGACACGGGAATGCTCAGCCTTCGGTGTTGCGCAGAAAGTCGGCGACCTCGGCGAAGCGGTGGTTGAGGAAGGCGCGCACCGGACCGCGCACACCGACTTCGTTGAGCGCGGTGGTCATGGCCCGCAGCCACGCGTCGCGCATCGCGGTGCCGATCGGCACGCGCGCGTGGCGCATGCCCAAGCGCGGATGACCGTAGGTCTGCATGTAGTCATCGGGCCCGCCCAGCCAGCCAATCAAAAACAGCGCAAAGCGGTCGCGACTGTCGCGGCAGACCTGGCCGCTTTCGTCGCAGCGGTGCAGCCGGGTCAGCTCGGGCTCATCGCGGCCCATGGCGTCGTAGAAGTGCTCGACGATCGCGCGGACCACACGCTCGCCGCCGAGCAGCAGGTAGGGCGTCTCTTCGACCTCGCTCATCGGCCGGTACTCTACTCGGTCTTTAGGACCGGCGTTTGCGGTTGTATTTGTCGCAGCCGGATTGGAAGGTGGCGGGCATGAGCTGGAAAGAAGCTGTGTACACGCTGGTCAGCGCGCTGACCGACAGTCCGCAGGTCGCCCTGTTCGATGTTCAGGTCGGTGCGCCCGTCACAGAAGCCGAGATCGCGCAGGTGCATGAGCGCCTGGGCTATGCGCTGGATGCGCGCTTCCTTGACTACTTTCGACAGTGCAACGGCCTGCGGCTGCGCTGGATCGAGCTTGTCGGCGATCGCCCAGCCGATCTGACGAGCGCGTTTTTTTTGCACCACACGACGGGTCTGCCCTGCGGCTCGATCAACATTCCGCCGCTGGCCGGACTGTTCCCGGCGACCATGGACTATCGCTTCAACCGCGAGGACGACTTCGTGCCGGGGCAGGAGCAGGTGCCGCTTTTGGGCGGATTCTGCGGGGGCGCGCTGCGGAATCAGCTGCGACCTCTCGATGACTATCTGCAGAGCGCGACGGATAGCAGCTTCGACAACGTCGCGCTGATCGCCGACCCGCGCTTCGCCGATCCGGTCTGCATCCTGACCACCGACTACAGCGCGGCGCTGTCGGACTGTGCCCCGCTGCGAGCCCGCGCCTACCTGGACTTCGTGGTCGCCTGCTGCGGCCTGACCCGCGCCCGGCATCACGCTCTTCGGTCCTATGGCAGCGCCGGTGACTATCCGCTGCACGAGAGCCTGCCGCGCCCCGCCAGCGATCCGGCAGAGTTTCTGCGCTACCTGCTCGATCAGCTTCCGCTTGCGCGCAGCCGCGAGATCGGCCGAGCGTTCGAGGCGCTCTTGGACTAAGCGACCCCAGCTTGAGGTGAGCCTTGCCCTGCCTCGGCCGGCTCGATAGGTTCAGGCGGCAAAGCCAGCTGCGCAGGACGCCGGGACCCAGCGCACAAGCAGGCTGCAGCAGCGTCCTCCCGGCCTAGAGCGACGAAGCGAAACCGTTTGCAAGGAGCAAGACCATGACCATCACTGGAGGGTGCCACTGCGGTGCGGTGCGATATCAGGCCGAGGGCGAGCCCATCACTCATGCGCTGTGCCACTGTCAGGACTGTCGTCGGCATGCCGGGGCGCCGATGGTGGGCTGGACGATGTTTCGCGCCGGCGCGGTCAAGGTGACGCAGGGCGAGCCGAAGGTCTACGCCTCCTCGCCCAACGGGCGGCGCCACTTCTGCAGCGCCTGCGGCACGGGCCTGTTCTATGTGAACGAGGTCATGCTGCCCGGCATCATCGATATCCAGAGCGGGACCTATGACGACCCCGGCGCAGTCCCGGCCCGCATCCATATCCAGGTCGCCGAGCGCATCCCGTGGATGGAGCGAGCGCACGAGCTACCGACGTTCGAGCGCTATCCGCCCAAGAAGTAGGGCGGCAGGCGCGCGCGGATCTGCGGTCGGTTCACGAGAGCCCAATGCCGGGCACGTCGCTGCTGCCCGCGGCAGACGCTGGCGCCGGACGAAGGCTGGCTAGGCGGGCGAGGGTCTTGGGGTTGAGCAGGGCGGTGGGCGGCGCAAGCAGGTGAGCGACGCGCATGAACGTGATGTAGGTGTCGATGTCGGTGAAGGCGGTCTGCAGCAGGCGCGCCGAGCCGGCCTGCAACAAGCGCTGCGGCAGCGACGGCGGCTGACCCGAAAAATGCGAGACCCAGAGGCGATCTTCCAGCAGCGCCATCTGCCAAGGCACGGTGAGCACGCGCTCCAAGCTGCGCTGAAAGTGCGACGAGAAGCCGTGCAGGCTGCGCTGCTGCCCCAGGTAGCTGGAGAGCGCGCGATCGAGCTCAGCAGCGCTCAGCGCAGCGACGGTCATGCCCTGGCCATAGCGTGGGTTTAGGCTGCAGGCGGCATCGCCGAGAATGACCAGCCCGTCGGGAAAGCGCGGCATGCGGCCGTAGCGACGCCAGCGATTCTGCGTGTTGGCATACAGCGCGACGTCGGAAAGTGGCTTGGCGCGCTGCAGGAGCTGGTGTAGCTGCGGCACCTCTTGCTCGGCCAGGCGCGCGACTAGCTCGTCGGTGCTGCGCGGAGCCCGCGGCTTGCCATAGGTGATGATCGAGCAGTGCAGGCGGCGGGTGGTGCGAAAGCGAATGATCGCTGCCATCTGATAGCCCTGCGGAAAGGCCGGCAGTGTGGCCAGCACCGCCCAGTCATCGTCGATCCCGGCCGGCTCTTCGAACCAGGCCGTGGCATAGCCGATGCTGGGATCGACGCAGATCTCCTCGGGCGGCGGCAGCCCCAGCTCCTTGAGCAGGCGCACTGACGGTGAGCTGCGCCCCATGGCATCGACCACCAGATCGGCGCTGAGCTCTTCGGTCGCGCCATCGGGGCCAGCCAGCCGCACGCCGGTGATGCGGTCGCGGTAGCTGTAGCCAAGCAGGCTCATGCCATCGCGCAGCGTCACCTGCGACCGCCGCTTGAGGTCGCGCAGCAGGGCCTGCTCGACATCGCCGCGGGTACAGGCGCGAATCGGAATGCCCGAGTGAACGCGCGGCAGCCAGCGACCGCTATAGGCGACGCGCGTGTGCTCGGTCAGGTCGCCGGGCAGCAGGCCCTGCTCATCGAGCAGCGACGGCAGCTCAGGCACCAGGCGAGTCAGCGTCAGCAGCCCGCCGGCCAGCAGGATATGGATGTGCGCGCCCTGCGGCGTGTGGCGACGCGGTGGCGCGGCCTCGTCATAGCGATCCTGCTCGATCAGCGTCACGCGCTCGAAGTGGCGGCTGAGCACGCCGGCCGTTGCCAGACCACAGATCCCCCCGCCGAGCACAATCGCCTGCCCGGCCTTCGCTGCTTTGTTTGGTGTCATAACCAAGAGCTTAACGGGGGGACGCCCGCGCTGCAGGTTTGGTGCGCTGCGAGCCCGGCGAGGAGGTGCCCAGCGACGAGGTGCGAGGAGAGAAGAGGAGTGGAGAGGAGAGGAGCGGGCTAGCCGCCGGTCTGGGCGAGGATGGTGAACTCGACGCGGCGGTTGCGGGCCTGGCCCTCTGGCGTGGCGTTGCTGTCGATCGGGCGGGTCAGACCATAGCCCTGGGCATCGAGCCGCTGCGGCGCGACGCCGCCCTTCTGGGTCAGCCAGCGCATGACGCTGCGCGCCCGGCGATTCGACAGCTCCATGTTGTAGGCCGGGTTGCCCTGGTTGTCGGTGTGGCCCTCGACGCGCAGCTTCTGGATGGCCGGCGTCGCCTTGAGCGCGTTGGCCACCGCCTGCAGCACCGGGAAGCTCTCGGGCAGGATGATGTCCTTGTCGAGCGCGAAGTAGACCGGCTTGAGGATGATCAGCTTGCCGTCCTTGACCTCGACCAGGCTTGGGCAGCCGTTCTTCTTCGGATCGGGATGCGGCGCCCCGGCCTGATCCGGGCAGGCGTCCTTGACGTCAGGCACGGTGTCGCGATCGCGATCGAGCAGCGGACAGCCCTTGCGCGTCGGATCGGGATTCATGCCGGCCGAGTCGCTGGGGCAGGCGTCTTCGTGGTCGAAGTAGCCATCGCGATCGGTGTCGACGGCCGGGCAGCCGCGCTTGGTCGGATCCGGGATCTGGCTCTGATGGTTGTCGGGGCACAGATCGCTGCGATCAGGCACGCCATCGCGATCGCGATCGGCATCGGGCGGCGGCAGTGGGCAGCCGGGCCGGGCCAGATCGGGCGCGCTGCCCTGCGGCGTATCAGGACAGACATCGGCCTTGTCCGGCACGCCATCGGCATCGCGATCGGCAAGCGGCGGGCAGCCGTTGGTGGCGCGATCGCTGGTGCGAACGCCGCGCTCCTTGGGGCAGGCGTCTTCGCTATCTGGGATGCCATCACCGTCGCTGTCGAGCGGCCGCTTGTTGCCCGGGGCATAGGCGACGCGGGCCAGCAGGCGGAAGTCGGGCGTGCCCGGCTGGCGCACAAAGCCAAAGCCCAGGGCCAGGCCGGTCTGCAGCATATCGAGCAGCCGATAGTGCCCGGCCAGGAGCAGCTCTAGGCTGGTGCCGAAGCGCGAGAAGGCATCGCGACCGACCGCGGTCGTCGCAATCAGCAGCTCGGGCCCGACGGCGAAGCGCTTGTCCTGGTTGAAGTACGAGGCGGCCAAGCCAAACTGCAGCTCGGTGCCGGCCCGTCCGGCGACGCTGGTCGTCATGCCCGGCAGGCTGACAATGGCGCGAGCGTCGGGCCGGATCAGCAGGCCGACGGTGGCCGACCACAGCAGCTTCTGCCAGACGCCGCCCAGCATCAGGCGAGGCAGGAAGCGCACCGACTGATCGCTGACCGTATCGGGGACGCCGGCGATCATGCCGCGCATCGGCAGCCATAGCTGCAGGCCAAAGCTCATCGAGATCTTGTCGTGGTAGGGCTGGCCGAGGCCGCGGCCGACCACGCCGATGCGCGGATCGCCGACTGCCACGCCCTGATCGACGCTGTCCGAGCGCGTCACCCAGACCACCGGCAGCGAAGCAGTAACCAGCACGCGGTCCAGGAACGAGGCCGCGACATCGAGATGGGTGATCAGCTGATGGCTGATGATGTCGCGCTGCTCGCTGAACGAGTCGCCCTTGAGCAGACCCAGCACGAAGGGCTTGTGCGCGTAGTTCAGCGTCAGGCCGGCCGCATAGCTGCGCCCCGACTTCTCGTTGAACCAGGGGTGATCGACGGCGAACGACCACTCGCCGGCCGCGGTTGGCTCATAGCGATTGAGCTGAAAGCCCTCGTTCTGGGCCAGGGCGGGCCGCGCCGCTAGGCCGGAAAGCAGGCCAGCGAGCAGGCACAGACCGGAGAGCAGCCGGCTGCGCATCGCGAGTCTCTGAGCTAGCCGCTGCATTAGCGCGCCTCCATCGAGGGGGCCGCATCACGACCGGCGCCCGACGCGACCCGCCGGCGCAGGCGACGAGCCAGGACCAGCAGGGCCAGCAGCCCACCGACGGCGCTCAGCCGACCGGCCTGGCTGCGCTGCCCGCTGAGCGCGCAGCTGATGCCGCCGCCCGCCGAGCGATAGAGGCCGAGCTCGGTGGTCACGCCGACGCTGTTATCGGCCGGGTTGGGATCGTTTGAGCCCTCAGAGCTGACCGTGACCTGTGTCTTTAGGGTCGGCGTGCCGCTGATCTCGACGCCGTTCGGGCTGCCGCCCTCCAGCGACTTGACGACGATGCGCACCGGCGAGGAAGAACCGCTGGGCGGGATCTTGTTCTGGTTGCGGCAGGTGATGGTGCGCTCGATCAGCGAGCAGCGCCAGCCGTCGCCGGGGACGATCTTGACGATGGCGCCGCCGGCCGGGACCTCGTAGGTAAACTGCACGCCGGGGGGCGCGGTCGCCGGGCCCTTGTTGTTCACCGTGATGTCGTAGTTGATCGGCGCGTCGATAAGCGGCGGCTCCGGCGAGACCACCACCTTGAGCGACAGATCGGCATCCGGCTTAGGACAGCGATTGGTCGCCAGATCGCACTTGCGGCCGCCACACTGGGCATCGCTCTGGCAGCCGCAGCGCCCCTGGCCGGGGATGCAGATCGCGCCGCTGTCGCGTGGGCTGCAGGCCGCGGCGCTGGTCGCGCTGCACTCGACGCAGGCCTGTATGTCGAGATCGCAGACCTCGTTGCCGCCGGCCGCGCCCTTGCAGTCGGCATCCTTCTGGCAGAAGTTGCCGCAGCGCTGCGGCATCGCCGACAGATCGCAGATTGGCGCGCGCGGAGCACAGTCGGCATTGCTGCTGCAGGGCGGCACCACGACCACCGTCGGCGCGCCGGGCGAGCTGCCATCGCCCGAGGGATAGCTGATCGGCGTGGCGGCCGGGTTGCTGCTGGGCACGGCGCTGGCGCCGGACTGGGTCGGCAGCTCGCCGGGCGGCGCGGTGTCGTCGATGCGCAGCTGATACTTGACGACGCTGGGCATGTCCTGGGGCGTGATGCTGCCGCCCTGGCTGGCGCTGGCGCCGCTGCCCAGCCGAATGACCAGCCGCCGCGTCGCGGGATCGTAGTCGACCTGATCGTCGCCAACCACGTCGGTCTTGTTGCCGGCGTTGGGACCGGCGGTGATTCGCACCGAGCCCGGCACGTAGCTCAGCCCGACCGGCAGCGGGTGCGTCAGGACCACGCCGTTGGCCGTATCGTCGCCGAGGTTGCGGGTGGTCGAGGTGAACTCCAGCACATCGCCCGGCCGCATGCTCGATCCCTGGGGATAGGTCAGGATGGTCTCTAGGATCGGCTTTTTGCTGGTGATCGCCGTCGCCAGCACACCCAGGTACACGACATCCGAGGTCACGCGCACGGTCAGCGTGGCCGAGGTCGCCGAGGGGGTCAGGAGCGAGGCGATGTTGACGACGTCCAGATCGATGCTGGCCATGCTGTTCGGCGCCCCCGAGAGCTGCGGCAGGTCGCCCGTCACCGACACCGGCTGCCCGCCCTTGCTGCGCGAGCTATTAAAGAAGTTGTCGGCCGGGTTCTGGGCGTCGGTCAGGGGCGTGCCGTTCCACAGCAGGCTGTCGCCGCTCTTTTCGTGATCGCCCTCGTAGGCAATCACCGCCAGCCGCCCCTCGGGCGAGCCGCTGGCCGGCACGGCAAAGCCGCTGAGCGGCTGCGTCACCTCGGCATCGGGGCCGACCCGGGTCAGGCCGTCGAAGATGGTGATGTTGCGGACCGGCTCGCTGTCGTTGCGATAGACCGCCACCATGCTCCAGCCCACCCAGGCGACATCCTGGCCCAGATCGACGAGCGGTGAGGTCGCGTAGCCGCGCACGCGATAGGCGCCAGCGCCGTAGGTCTGGACGATGCGGCTGATGTCGGCCGAGGCCTGAAAGACCAGCGAGCTGCCGCCGGCATCTTTGACGATGTCTTTGGGATCGGCGGTGACGGTGATCTCTTTGAAGCCGCTGGCCCCCGGTCGGTCGATGACCACGCTGGCGCTGGGCATGTAGCCCTCGTTGAGCGACGTGCTCCAGTACAGGCGGGCGTAGGACAGCTTGGCCGTGGCCGGGATCTCCAGCACCGCCGTGGTCCGCGCCTCGGCCGGGATGGTCGCCGGGTCGGCCAGCGCCTTGCCGTCGCTGGGCGAGTCCGAGCGCCAGAACACATCCGGCGAGCTGTCCTCGATCGAGCGGCCACAGTTGGCGCGATCGACGGTGCCCAGCCGCGGATCCGGAGAGGCCGGCATGGCGCGACAGTCAAAGCCGCCGGTGTTGCCCACAAGCACCATGTCGCCGCGCTGATCCACCGAGTAGCGCAGCGTCGGTGCTGCCGCAGCCAGCTCCGGCGCTGCGACCGATAGCGCCGCCCACAAAAAGGGAGCGATGGCCGGCAGCAGCGCCGTGACAGCGCCCGCCCTCCGAGCGCCACGCCGGCCCTGGGCACTCGCCCGCCCCTGCCGCGCCGATTTCTCCGTAAACGTCATGACCTGTCTCCTGATGTCGGGTCCCGCGCAATGTCCTACCCAGCCGCTCGGCGACGAGGGGTCCGGCCGACATCGCGACAACCCATGGATCTCTCTATTTTCTCCGCCGGCTCCGGCGTGTCGAGGACTTCTTGGCGTGTGGGTGGATGCGGGCCTGCCCCCCCCCGCCCGCGGCTACCTCTGCTCTCTCGGCTCAGCCGGGCCGCGCCAGGCTCAGGTCGGAGGCAGCGGCGCGGCCTTGGGAGTCGGCGGAGTCGGCGG
>CAZVMD010000038.1:26525-36855 GCA_964628555.1 uncultured Myxococcales bacterium
CGGCGCGGCCTTGGGAGTCGGCGGAGTCGGCGGCGGAGCGGGGCTCGGCGCGGGGAGCAGGCGGTCGCGCAGCGCCAGCGTCAGGGTCCGCTGCGCGTCGCTGGCCCGCTCCGTCGCGGTGTTCATCACGGTGATGAGGATGGTCGCGCTAGGCACGAAGATGCGCAGGTCGGCCAGCCAGTGACCGTTGCTGCCGCTGTGGGTCAGGAGCTCGATCTGGCCGTCGGGGCCCAGCTTGGCGCCCCAGCCGAGAGCGTAGTTGTCGCGCACCGGGGTATGCAGCCGGCGGTAGGTTGCGGGCCGCAGCAGCCGGCCGCGGCCGCGAACCCCGTCGAGGTGATCCTGGGCAAAGCGCAGCCAGTCGCGCAGCGGCAGGTGCAGGGTGCCGGCCGGTCCCAGAGCCTTCGGGTTGTCCGCCTCGGGCTGGTCGGGGGCAAGCGCCACCTGGCGCCCGGCCCGCTCGTCATGCCCCCGGGGCTGATCGTTGCGACCGGGAGTGCCCGGCGCGCCAAAGCCGGCCCCGGTGATGCCCAGCGGGACGAAGATCTCTTCGCTAAGCAGCGTCTCCCAGCTCTGGCCGGTGCGTGCCTCCGCGATCGCGCCGGCGATGATGAAGCCCAGGTTCGAGTAGCGGAAGCGACCGATCGGCGAGGCGGGGGGCCGGGCCAGGTAGTGACGGGCCACCGCCGCCCGCTGCGCCACGACCCCCTGGGCCGACGCCAGCACCGCCAGGAACTCGGGCAGCTCGGCATCGTCGGTCAGGCCGGGCAGGCCGGCCGTGCTGCTCACTAGCTGCAGGAGGGTGACGGCGCGATAGGCCGGGTGTAGCTCGCCGGCCAGGCGCGGCAGGGCGCTGGCCATCGTCTCCTCGAAGCGCAGCCGGCCGCGGTCGACCAGGCGACCAAGGAGGGTGGTGGTGAAGGCCTTGGTATCTGAGCCGATGTGCCAGCGGTCCAGCGTCGTCACCGGCTCGGGCTGACCCTCGGCGCGCAGCCCAACCGCCGCCTCGGCCACCAGCTTGCCGCGCACCTGGATCACCGCCGCCAGCCCGGGGATCGCCGCCTGAGCCCGCGCCGCCTCTAGCTGCTGTCGCAAGAAGGCCGGCAGCCCAGCATCCGTCTGCGCGTGTACCCCGGGGGCGACCGCCAGGGCCATCGCGATCACCACAAACTGAAGCAGCGGGCCAGAGGTCATAGCAGGCCCACAGAAATCAACATATCATATCGCGATAACATCATATTTTGATAATTAACCAATCGCGCTGGCCGGCTCTGGGGCGCGCGCCAGGGCGGCGACGTCGGCATCGACCATCATGCGCACTAGCTCGCGGAAGCCGACCTTGGGGGTCCAGCCGAGCCGCTCCTGTGCCTTGCCGGCGTCGCCGCGCAGCTCTTCGACCTCGGTGGGGCGGAAGTAGCGCGGATCGATCTCGACGTGGCGCTGCCAGTCGAGCCCCAGGTAGCCGAAGGCCTCGTCGAGGAGCTCGCGCACGCTGTGGCTCTGCCCGGTGGCAATGACGTAGTCGTCGGGCGCCTCGGCCTGCAGCATGCGCCACATCGCCTCGACGTAGTCGCCGGCAAAGCCCCAGTCGCGACGGGCCTGCAGGTTGCCAAGGTACAGCCTGTCCTGCTGCCCAGCCCGGATGCGGGCCGCCGCGCGCGTCACTTTGCGGGTGACGAAGGTCTCGCCGCGACGCGGGCTCTCGTGGTTAAACAGGATGCCGCAGCAGGCGAACAGGCCGTAGGCCTGACGGTGGTTGATGGTCATAAAGTGGCCGTACAGCTTGGCCGCGGCATAGGGCGAGCGGGGCAGAAACGGCGTCGCTTCACTCTGCGGGGCCGGCGAGGCGCCGAACATCTCGGAGGACGAGGCCTGATAGAAGCGCGGCCGCTGGCCGAGATCGCGCAGCGCCTCCAGCAGCCGCACCGTTCCCAGCCCGACGACATCGCCCGAGTGCACCGGCATGTCAAAGCTGACGCGGACGTGCGACTGCGCCGCCAGGTTGTAGACCTCGTCGGGCTGCACGCGGGCAAGGATGGTCAGCAGCGAGGCCGAGTCAAGCACGTCGCCATAGTGCAGGCGCAGGCGAGCGCTGGGATCATGCGGGTCGCGATACAGGTGCTCGATGCGGCCGGTGTTAAACGAGGACGAGCGCCGCACGATGCCGTGCACCTCGTAGCCCTTGTGCAAGAGCAGCTCCGCCAGATACGAGCCGTCCTGGCCTGTGATGCCGGTGATCAGCGCCCGCCGTCGTGTGCTGTTCGCGCCACCGTTGCGGCTGTCGCCCTGCCCGCCTTGCGTGCCGTGCATCGCGGCAATCTAGCGCAAACCGTCGAGCCGCTGGGGGACGAAGTCGTGATAGGCTGCGGATCGTGGTCGTCGAGCCAACTGCTGGGGGAGGGCAGCCGCTGCGCATCGCGCTGGTCGGGCTGGGCGATGCTGGGGCGCATCACCTGCGGGCGCTGTCCCGGCTGCAGTCGGCGGGGCAGGCCGCGCTGGTCGCTGTGAGTAGCCGCGATCCCAGCCGAGCCCGCGAGCGCCTGCGTGAGCTTGGGCACTCGCCGACGGTGCCGCACTTTCTTTCGCTGTCGGATCTGCTGGCCAGCGGCCTGTCGCAGGCGGTGATCCTGGCCACTCCCGATGGGCTGCATGCCGAGCAGGTCGAGCAGTGCGCCGACGCGGCGCAGCACGTGCTGGTCGAAAAGCCGCTGGCGCTGCATTCGGTCGCCGCGCAGGCCGCCATCGCCGCTGCCCAGCGACGTGGAGTCGTGCTGCGTGTCGGCTATCAGCTGCGCCATCACGCCGGCCATCAGCTGCTGCGGGCGCAGCACGCCGCGTGGACGGGCGCGCTGCACAACCTGTCTGTGCGCTGGGCCTGGCCGGATCCGGCGACCGCGGGCTGGCGGGCTCGCGGCGAGGGTGCGCGCTTCTGGAGCCTGGCCGCCCTGGGTACGCACGCCATCGACCTGTGCCAGTGGCTGGCGCAGAGCCCGGTCGTCGAGTGCCGCGGGCTGACGCTGCCGCCGCTGGGGCCGGACCGGACCGTCGATCGCTGCGCTGAGGTCTCGCTGGCCTTTGCCAGCGGGGTGCTGGCGCACATCTCGGTCGCCGTCACCCACCGCGCGCTGTCACGCCTGCTCCTCATCGGCGAGCGCGGCGAGGTCGAGTGCCTGGGCACCCTGGGGGCGCGCGGGGCTGGCGAGATCTGGCGGCGGCCGCTGCAGCAGCCCGCCGAGCCGGTGCCATTTGTGCCGCACGACCCCTACGCCGCGCAGCTAGCCGACTTCGTGCAGGCGGTGCAGCAGGCGCTGGGGCGACGAGCCGCTGACCTGACAACCTCCTATGCAGCGCTGGCCAGCGACGATCGCGCGCTGGCTGACGCGCTGGAAAATGTGGCGCTGCTGGACCGCCTGGCCGCGGGCCCAGCCGACACTTAGACCAAGGAATCCCATGCAGACTGCAAGCAAGGTCAAAGACGCCTTCTGCTCCTACTGCGGCACCGCCTTCCCGCCGCCTCTGCGCTATCCCCGTCGCTGTCCCAGCGCAAGCTGCGGCATCGAGATCTGGGCCAACCCGATCCCGGTGGCCGTGGTGCTGGTGCCAGTGCTGCACACGCTCGATGGGGTCGAGCGCACTGGCCTGCTGGTGGTCCGGCGAGCCATCGAGCCACGCCGCGGCCTGCTGGCCCTGGTCGGCGGCTTCGTCGAAGAGCAGGAGACCTGGCAGGCGGCCGGAGCGCGCGAGATCCGCGAGGAGGCCGGGGTCACGATCGATCCGACGCAGCTATCGCCCTTCTGGTACACCAGCACCGAGCCGCGGCCGAATCGCGTGCTCTTGTTCTCGGTCGCGGCGCCGCTGTCAGCCGCTGGGCTGCCGCCATTCCCACAGAACGCCGAGGCCAGCGAGCGCGGGCTGGTGTTTGGCCCGGAAGGCCTGGCCGAGGTCTTCGCCTTTCCCCTGCACGTCAAAGCCGCCGAGCGCTACTTCGCCGCCCACGGCCAGAGCGGTCCGCACCGCTTCGTGTCGGTCTAGACCGCCGCCGCGCAACCGGCACCGAAGATTTCAACGGAACGATTTTATATTACAACACATAAAGCAATACAGCGATCATAATAAATACCGACCTTGTTATTTATTTTGATCGTCAATAAATAACCTTAACGTCCTCGCCCGCGCAGCGGCCCGCGACCGCGCGATCATCACTGGCAGGCACATCATCATGGACCGGCGCATCAGCTTAAGAATTGGCCTTGGCGTCGTCGCGCTCCTTTCGCTCGGGGGAATCCTGCGCATGCACCAGCGCTCTGCTACCTCATCCGCACCCAGCCGCTCTTCGCCCAGCCCGACTGCGACCGCTGCCCCGACGGGCGCCGTGCCACAAGCGGACAGCGCGGCGCAAAAGACACAGGCCTTTCGCGAACAGCAAGACGCGCTGCTGCGCAGTGAGCTGAGCCCGCTGGCCCGCGTCGACTACGTGCACCTGCCGCCGGGTGAGCACACGCTGAGCAGCGAGCGCGGGGCGCTGCTGTCGCTGCCCACCGAGGCGCTGCTGCCCTACCAGGGGCGGGTGCGCTTTGCCGTCAGTCCGCAGGGTGCGCTGAGCCTGCACGCCGAGCCGGCGGTAAAGCTAGACGGCACCCTGACCACCGAGGCGGCGCTGCGCAAGGGGCAGGTGATCGCGCTTGGGCTGTGGCGCTTTTTGGTCAGCGGCAGCGAGGCCGATCCGGCGCTGGCGATCTATGACCTGGGCAGCCCGGCGCGGCGGGCCTACAGCGGCCTGCACTACTTTCCCAGCGACGATCGTTATCGCGTGCCGGCCCAGCTGCGACGCTATGCGCAGCCGCGCACGGTGCGCCTGGCGGCCTCGCGCGGGGAAGACAAAGAGCTGTCGGCGATTGGCAGCCTGCACTTTACGCTGCCCGGCCCCGTCGCTGAGAGCATGGAGGCGTACCTCGAACAGGCAGGCAGCAAGCGCCTGTTTCTGATCTTCCGCGATGCGCTAAGCGGCAAGCCGGGCGGCAGCTATGGGGCCGGTCGCTTCCTCTACGCGGAGCTTGGCAGCGACGACACGGTGTGGCTGGACTTCAACCAGGCGTGGAATCCGCTGTGCGCCTACTCGCCCTACTTTCACTGCCCGCTGCCACCGCGCGAAAACTGGCTCAAGAGCGCGGTACCGGTCGGCGAAGCGATCTACGCCGAGCACTAGGCGTTTGTTGCCGTAATCAAGAAACAAACAAAAATACATAAAATATTTATATTTTTATTAATTTCCGGTATGTTGCTTTTTATTCATCGTTACAATTGGCAGCCTATAGAAGCATTGCTAAGCCAATACGGCAACATCTCCTAGGCGCTCGCCCGGCGATGCTGTGGTCGCTACTGCACCGGCCGCGGCCCGGCCTCGGCGCGCAGGCCATCGGTGCTCTTGTCGGCGGGGGTTGCAGGCAGGATGCCGGCGGCCAGCCGCTCGGACTCTTGCAGCATGGCGTCGCTGCAGATGCGACTTGAGTAGTACGCCTCTTCGACCAGGGTGGTCAGCCGCCGCAGCGCCGGCAGGACATGGGCCGGCACCGCGGTCTGCAGCCCACCGGCCCGCCCAGCCGAGCCGGCGGGACCGCGCTGCGCTTCCTGCAAGAAGTCCTGCGGCGTGCGGGTCTGCACCACGCCGGCTTCGCCGTAGTACGCGACGGCGACGCGCTGCCACTCGGCAAACAGGCGAACGCGCAGCGGCAGCAGGCGCACGGTGATGCCGCGCAGCTCACCGCGATGCGGCACACTGGCGACCAGCTCCTGCGCTTGATAGCCGGGGGCGGCGATGCGCAGGACGCAGCGACCGGCCCGCAGCTGCGACAGCACAAAGCGGCCGTCGGCATCGCTCTCGGTGGCGCGCTGCTGGGCGGCGGGATCGGGGGACAGCGGCGTCAAGCTGATGCTGGCGCCGGCGATGGCCTGGCCAAACGCCGCGTCGTGGACCGCGCCATCGATCGTCGTATCGACGGTGCGGCGCAGGCTAAGGGAGCTGCGGCTGCCCAGCGAGACACCGGCCAGGCCGATCTTACTGATCCCGGATGTACTGAGCGCGGCCGCCTCGCCGCTCGCTGGGCCCGCTGCCGCCAGCGACTGCTGGGCCCGCCGACGCGCCCGTCGCAGCGCCAGCCATGCAGTGATGCGAGGAGTAAGCCAGCGGCCAAGCCAGACCAGACCAGCGAGCAGGGCCGAGCCGAAGAGCGGCAGCAGAAAATAGAGCAGCGACACCGGCTCGGGCGGCGTCACGACCAGCCGCACCTCGTTCGAGACCGCTGGGCGGATGTAGCGACGGGCCGGCACCACGCGAGCGATCAGATCGCTGGCCCCAACGCGCAGCGGCAGGCGCGGCAGGTCGAGCACAAAGCGACCGTCGGCGTTGCTGACCGCTGTCCCCAGCGCGCGACGCAGCGTGGCCGCAGCCGCTGGACTTGGCGCGGTCTCGGCGAGCCCGGGCGCGGCCGGCGGCTCGGGACCATCGAGGGCCTGCGCGGCCTCGATATCGACCAGCTCACCGACGAGCGGGCCAGCTCCGACCGGGCCCGAGGTAAAGACCGTGCCGCTGATGCGCAGGCGCCCGGACTGCGGCACCTCTGGCTGGGCGACCTCCAGCGTGATCTGCGCCTGCGCCACCACCAGGGTCTCGCGCTGTAGCTGGGCCGGCGAGTGGTCGAGATCGCCAGCGAACGCGGCCCGCACCGCGAGCAGGCTGCCGGCTGGGATGGCGGGTAGCTGCAGCTTGACGCTCTCGCCCCCGCGCAGGCCACGCCGAGGCTCGTCTTCGCGAGCCGGGTCATCAGCCTCGCCCACTGCCGAGCCGCTCGTCGCCGCAAGCCGCACGAGCTGCTGGGTCAGCGGCGCCCCACTCTCTCGGCCATCGCGCAGCGCGAAGACCGCGATGGATACCGGGCCTGGCAGGGACTGCTGCTTGCTGCGCAGCGTCAGGCCGCTCAGCAGGAGCGCGCCACCGCCGCCCCAGGTCGCTGGCAGGCTGAAGTCGAGATCGCTGCGGAAGCGATCCAGATGCAGGTCGATCTCGGCGGCTGCGGCATCGCGGTGCTCGTCGCCGGCGTACTGCGCCCGCAGGTGATACAGGCCGCTCGGCAGCCGGGCAAACTGGTGGCTGGCGACCCCTAGCCGATCGGTCGAAAGCGACACTCGCTGCACCAGCCCAGCTTCGCTGCTTAGGAGCAGCTCAACGCGCTGGGCGGAAAACCAGTGCGCGTCTTCGGGCGCCGCCGCATCGGCCTCGCCACTCGGCTGCGGCTGGTCCGAGAGCTCGACGCTAACTCCGACGGTGAACTTGCCCTTGCGGCTCTGCTCTTCGAGCTGACGCAGCTCCAGCCGCGAGCGGGCGCGAATGTGCAGCAGCGGGCCGTCCTCGGCAACCGCCGGGGCTGGGAAAGCGAGCGTGATCAGGAAGAGCAGGCCGGGGCAGAACAGGCAGCAAGCCCAGCCCCCCGCGGCAGCGGTGAGGGAGTGGGGGAGCTGTCGCGGCGAGCCTGCCATGCCCCGCTTGTACTAGAAGATGCCGACGGTGCCAAGCGACGCTGACACGCCGTGCGCGGCGATCTGCTCACCGGCTACGTTGTTGTTGCTCAGCAGCCACTGGCCGGCGTAGCCCGCCGTAAACTGCATCGCGAACTGGGTGTGCATCCAGTAGCGCGCACCGGGGGCGAGCTCGTAAAAGATCAGGGTGTCGGGCTTGGGACCAGCGGTGCCGCTGTTGGTGGGCAGGGTGGCACCGGCGCCAACCCGCATGACGCCGATCAGCTCGGCGCGCTGATCGCGCGAGCGCACCAGCGCGACCTGCAGCCCGGGGACGACCAGGAAGCTGGTGCTGGCCCGGCTCTCCAGCGTGCCCTTGTCGAACACCGATCCGAGGCTGAGGCCGAGGCTGAGAACGGCGCGACCGACCTTGTAGCCAATCGCCACCTGACCGGTAAAGCCGGTCGAGCTGATGGCGGTGATGGTCTGATCGGCGAGGACGGGGACGACGAAAGGCTGAACGCCAATCGCCGCCGAGATGACAAAGCCGCGGCCGGCCTGCGGCGGGCGGCCCTGGCCGGGGTAGTAGGGATGTCCCATGCCGTGCTCGGGGGGAGGCGCATGCGGCTCCGCGCCGGCCGGCGGACTGGCCGCCTGGGCATCGCCAGCGGCTGGCGGGCTCGCGGTCTGGCTGGCAGCCCCGCTGTCGCTGGTCTGAGCCGTCGGGCTGGCCGAGCCAGCGCTGGCTGGGGTCGGCGCGGCTACTGCCGGAGCTGTCGGGGCGGTCACTGGGGCAGGCGCCTGCGGGCTGGCCGCGGCTGGCGTCTGCGAAGGTGAGGTCGCTGGACTCCAGGCGGCTGGGGCCTGTGCCGCGGCTAGGCCGGGTAGCAGGGCGACCAGGGCCGCAGCAGGTAGCACAGAAGCAGAAGAACGAAGCGAGTGTCTGAGCATGCCAATCTCCCAGTGTTGCGAAAACATCGCTGGCGGTGGTCGGCCCGGTGATCGCAGGCGGAGGCGCGCCGATGCGATCGAGTGCTGCCGGGCTTTACGAGGGTCGGTGGTAGCTGCGCGCTTGCCGCTGACGCCGCAGGTCGCATGGCTAGGCCCCAGGTGGCGAGCGTACGACAATCGTTCCCATCTTCGCCGATTCGCCGGCTTTTGGGCAGACCTTCCACGAGCTGCCGCAAACCGAAAGTGCGCACGCGATCCCGCCGCTTGGGCCTGGGAGCGTGTTGGCGTAATCGGTCTACTGCGGCTGCGCACATTTCCAAACGTCGGCAGAGCATCCCGCGTATCCTACAGACTGCGTTTCTAGAGCATCGTCAGGGGTCAGCGGGGGTGGCTGGCGGGGTCCAGCCGATCCGTGTTTCTCGTCGTAGTCTTGGGGACTTGGGGGGTACGTGAGCGACTCAGCAGGGGATCGCAAGCCAGGACGTTTGGCACCTCGGGCCGAGCCGGCGGAGGCTGGCCGGACGGCGGCATCGCCGGCCGCACCGGGGTTGCCGAGCGCTCCGCCGCCCGCCAGTCGTCCACCCGTCCCGCCCAGTGAGGAGAGCATCGCTCTCGACAAGGCGCTATCAGGTCCGGTGCAGCTACGCGGCGCGGGAGCGGATGCCAAGCCGCCCTCGCCTGCTGAGCCGCCCCGCCCCCGAGCCGTACCCCAGCTGGCGCACCTGGCGGGCTTGCAGCCGACTGAGACCATCCCCGATGCACTCTCACTCGGCCAGCGCTTCCTCCCCGACGCTCCCAGCAGCCGCATCGTCACTCGCCTGCATGCGCTCTTGTCGAGCATCGATGCCAGCTGGGAGCTCGAAGCGCAGCTCGACTGGCTGGAGCGCTTGAGCGACTGGCTGCACCGCCGCGGCTGGCCGCGCAGCCGCCGGCAGACCTCGCTGCACCTGCTGCAGGATGTCGATGCCCGCACGCTGCATCTTGAGCTCTTGGTCAACGTGCTGGAGCAGGTGGCGCCGTGGCAGCGGGCCTTCTCGCAGCTCTTGCAGGCGGTGCTGGATAAGACGCAGGCGACGGGGCTGTTCACCGATGTCGGCCTAGCCCAAGAGCCCGGCTTCTGGCGCGAGGCGACATCGCGGCTGTCGGAGTCGCTGCTGCCGCGGCCACCGGACTTCAACAAGATGTCGGAGCTCTTGCTGCGCGTCCTGCCGCAGAGTGAAGATGCGCGCTGGCTGCCGCGCGTGCCGCGGCCGCTTTTTGCCCGCCTGCTGGAGCTGTTGCAAGTGCAGCCTGCGATGGTGACGAACGCAGCGACGGGCGGCGGAGCCTGGGGCAGCCTGCGCTACTCGATCCACGAGGCAGTGATCATCCTGGCCTCGCGGGTCTGCGCTCTGGGCCTGGCCAACGATGTGCGCGAGCGCATGCCCGAGACGACGCTCGCCGATCTGCCCTTCCTGCGCCTGCGCCGCGCCTGCGACGGACTTCTGGACAGCCGGCGCACGGCCACAAGCGGCGAGGCCAGCGGCAGCTACAGCGGCACCACTATCGTCGAGGCCTTCGTCATCATCCAGGAGTGTCGCCAGGCCGTGCAGCAGGTGCTCGGCCACCTCGAAGACTACGGCGTCAGCGTCGATCTGGTGTACCGCTTGGAGCTGATCAACGCCCAGGTCGGTCGCATCGAGGCGCTGCTTGGGCTGTTGTTCGCGCGTCGCGAGACGGACGACGAGTCGGGGCACGAGGTCGCCCAGTTTGTCGCCGAGCTCATCGAAGCACAGACGCAGCGCCACAGCCTGCGGGCGCTGTTCCGCACCAGCACGCAGCAGCTATCGCGCAAGATCGTCGAGCGCACCGGCAAGAGCGGCGAAAA
>CAZVMD010000039.1:0-36788 GCA_964628555.1 uncultured Myxococcales bacterium
GAACCTGTCCAGCGTTTTTTTCGCTGCGACGGGGGCTTGGTTAATTCACAGACTGCTTCGGGGGGATGGTGTGGGAACAATGAAGTGCGCTGGACTACGTCGATGGTAGGCCAGGGTGCGCACCACAGGAGGATCGAGGGATGTGTGATGGGCCGTTGCGGACATTCCGACCGCGCCGCCCGGACAGTTCGCTGGGCCGAAGGCGGCACATTGTCGCCACGCATTCGTGAACCAGCGAAACGATGGGCTCAATTTCTTCGTTAAGAAGCCGCGGCTGCCAAGGATTGCCGACCAGAGCGTGCCTGGCGCGCCCGTTGCCCTGATGCGACGGGCCATTCCGTCGACGATGTGAGCCACCAAGCGATGACTGCGAGTGGCATCACACGGACGCTGGGTGTGTTCCTGTCCAGACCCACACATCGCGGTCATGCTCATCGACGAGAGCCAGCGGTGCTTCTGAGGAGGCATGCGCCGACGCGTCCGTAGGCACCGAGGAATTCGTCTCGCGAGATCGAGACGAGTGGTCGGTCGAGGAACGAGTTTCCACTCCTGCGAGCCAGAGAGGCAGGGAAGCAGCGAGCGGAGCCAATAGGCGACCCACGATGCGCTTGGCAATCCTGTCGGCCGTAAAAGGGCGAATCGATGGGCGAGGTAGAGCGGCTACAGCACCACGTCCACCAGGTCGTCGTCGAGAGCGGTGCGCTGGCCCTGCAGCTGTTTGGCGAGCAGGACGGTGTCCACATACTCGGCAAGTCTCGCGATCGTCGGGTGCTCCAAGACGGAGCGAATCGACAGCTCGATGCTCCACATGCCGCGAACCCGCGCAGCCATCTGCATGGCGACCAGGGAGTGTCCGCCCAGCTCGCCGAAGTGATCATTGGTTCCCAGCTGCTCGATGCCCAGCAGCTGCCGCCAGAGCTCGGCCAGGGCCTCTTCGGTTCGCGTACGCGGTGCTGTGATGGCCTTCTCTTTTCCGTGGCCCGCTTGACTGGGCGCCGGCAGACCACGCCGATCGATCTTGCCGTTGGGGGAAAGGGGCAGGTTCGGCAGGACCACGATCACGGCGGGCACCATGTAGTCGGGGAGCTTCGCAGCCAGCGACGCACGCAGGGCTTCGACCACGTCCGGCCCAGAGCCAGGCGCCGCTGCGCCACCGGCTGGCTCTGTCGCAGCGTCCAACCGCAGGGCCACGTAGGCCACCAGGCGCGCGCCCCCAGGACGTGGCTCATCGACGACGATCGCGGTCTGCTTTACCCAGGGATGCTGGCTCAGCAGCGCTTCGATCTCGCCGATCTCGACGCGCTGGCCGCGCAGCTTGATCTGCGAGTCCCACCGACCGATGAACTCTACGGTGCCGTCGGGAAGATAGCGTCCCATATCGCCCGTTCGGAACATGCGCCCGCCGCGATGAAACGGATCGGGTAGGAAGCGCTCGGCCGTGAGCTCCGGCTGGTTGATGTAGCCCTTGCTGACGCCCAGGCCGCCGATGCAGATCTCGCCGGGCGCGCAGATCGGCACCGGCAGCTGCCAGCGATCGAGGATGTAGTACCTGACGTTGGCAAAAGGCCTGCCGATGGGCGTGATGGTGCTGCCGCTGTATCGCCCCCGGTCATCGGTCTCGAAGTAGCTGCTGTCCACCGTGGTCTCGGTCAAGCCATAGGTGTTCAGCAGCCGCGTCTCCTCTCCCAGCACCGCGCGCCAACGCCAGTATTCGTCGAGATACCAGGCATCGCTGCCCACCGATACCAGCCGCAGGAAGTCAGCCCGCTGCCGGCTGTCCTGCAGGCACTGCGCGAACGGACGGAACACTGCGGGGACGAACTCGGCGCAGTCCACCTGCTCGGCTCGCATCAGCGCGAACAGCCGCTCACCGTCGAGCAGCCACTCGCGCGGGCACAGCACCAGCCGTGCGCCCGAGCACAGCGCCCGCACGAAGTCGGCAGGGAAGACATCGAATGAAAAGCTGGCCATCTGTAGGTGGCAGCTGAGTCGTTCCAGCCGATACGCCTGTTCCCACATGCGCAGCGAACTCAGCCAGTTCCCGTGCGTCACCATGGCGCCCTTGGGCTGGCCCGTCGAGCCCGAGGTATAGATGCAGTAGGCGAGGTGATCCGGTGCATCCCGCCGCTCGACCGGTGTCCCCGGTCGACGCCAGACTGGCTCATCGGCGTCCACGCAAACGACCGCGCGCGGCGTGCTCGGGGTGCCAGCCAGCACCGGCAGCCGCTGCAGCATGCGATGGGTAGTGACCACGCCGCCCACTTGCGCATGGTCGAGCATGTAGCGCAGGCGCTCTTCGGGATAGCTCGGATCGAGCGGGACATAGGCGGCGCCTGACTTCAGTACGCCAAGCACCGCTATCCCCATCTCGACCGAGCGGTCAAGGCAGATTCCGACGAGAGAGCCCGGTCCGAAGCCGCGCAGGCGCAGTTCGTGAGCCAGCATATTGGCGCGCTGGTCGAGGTCGCCGTACGTCAGCGCAGCCGGGCGATGATCCACAGCCTCCGCAGGAGAACGGTATTCCGTTGCCGCGCGCGCGCGGATGGCCGTCATCTCGTCGTAGGCAACCAACGCCACCGCTTCGGGTCTGCGGGCGGCCTGCGCCTCGATCATGTGATGGACCAGGACCTCGCGCGGGTAGTCGCACGCGCGGCTGTTCCACTCCTGCAGCATCTGTTGACGTTCGACGTGCGATAGCGGCGAGAACTCCTGGTAAGGCGCATCGGGCGAGCGGGCCATCTCAGCGAGCGTGCGGCCATAGTAGCCCGCGATGAGCTCCGCCTGTCTTCTGCTGAGCTGCTGCGGATCGTAGGTCAGCTGCAGGCCGAGCCCGCCCTGCTGACCATTGAGCGTCGCGTTCAACTGCAGCGTCATCTCGCCGGCGGTCCAGTCGTCCACAGACAGCACCCGCACGGCGTCGAGCTTCTCTGCGCCGTCCGCGACGTGAAAGTGCGAAAAATTGAGCGCAGTCTCGAACAGCGGATGGCCACCGAGCTCACGCTGGATGCTGGCCATCGGGTAGCGCCGGAAGGGCATCGACCGCTGCTCGCTGACCAGCGCCTGCTTCACCAATTGGAGCCAGGTGCCGCCTTCCAGCTGCAGGCGCATGGGCAGGACGTTCAGGTAGTTGCCCAGGACCTGCCAAGAGCCGAGCTCCTCGGGGCGACCGTGCCCGATGAGGCCCGTGACGATGTCCTGTTGGTTGCACAGGAAACCGAGGACACGCGCATGGGCGGCCAGGATGACGCTCTTCATGGTTGCGCCGGCCAGCCGCGCTAAGGCCCGGAGCCCATCGGTGACCCGCTGTGGAAGCGGGATATTGATGAGCCCCTCGACCCCGGGGGTCGCCGCACCCTCTTCGGCTCGGAACGACTCGGGCCAGCGCGGCAGGCTCTGCACTGTCAAGTCGCGGAGCTGGTCGTGCCAGAAGGACCGCGCCTGTTCGCTGCGGGCCGCCGCCTGCTCAAGCGCAATGAAGTCGCGATAGGTAACCGCCACCGCGGCGCGCGCAGGCAGGACTCCGCGCAGACGCCCTGCGTAGTCCGACAGGAGCTCCGTCACGAATGACGCGTGGCTCCAGCCATCGAGCAACGCGTGGTGCATCGTCAACGTCAAGTCGATGCGGTCTTCTGAGAGCAGGTGCAGGTGCACGCGCAGGAGCGGCGCCTGTTCCCACGCGAAAGCTCGGTCGCGTTCCGCATCGAGGAATCGCTCGTACTCGGCGGCCTGCGCCTCTTCCGAAAGGGGGCGCAGGTCCGTGACCGCCAGTGGGAGCGACACGGACCGATGGACCAGCTGCAGCGGGGTGCTGAAGCCGCTCAGGTGAAAGGACGTGCGCAGGATGGGGTGGTGCGCAAGGGCGCCGCGCAGCGCCTCTTCCCAGGCCCGCCGGTCGAAGCGCGCCTGTAGTCGGAAGCGGCTGATGTTGTGATAGACGTGCGAGCCCGCGCGGTACTGGCTGAAGAACAGCATCGCCAGCTGTACCGAGGCCGGCGGATAGGCATCCTCGATATCGGCGGGGAGGTGGGCGCGATCCACATCTGGCACCAGGGCCAGCGGGGCTGCTTTGGGCTCTGCCGCGACGTCGCCTCCCCCTGCGCGGGACAGGGCGTGGATGGTCTGCAGCTGAAGCAGCTGCTGCAGATCAACGTGGATGCCGGCTGCGCGTGCCCGTGCCACGATCTGCACGCTGAGCAGGGAGTCGCCTCCGAGATCGTAGAAGCGATCCTGGACACCGACCCGCTTGCACTTGAGCACGTCGGCCCAGATTTCCGCCAAGACCTCCTCGGTCGCTGTCTCGGGAGGGGCATAGCCGTCGGTGAGCGGGCTGACCTTCCAGCCGGCGATCTTCTGTCGATCGATCTTGCCGTTCACGGTCAGCGGCAGCGAGTCCACGATCCGCAGGGACGCTGGCACCCACGGTGCGGGCAGGTGCTCTTGCAGGTAGCGGCGCAGATCGTCAGCCGTCTGAGACTGCGGCGCTGCAGAAAGGGTCACATAGCCGGCAAGGAGCTTGTGCTCTGTCGGCTCCGCTTGCATGAGCACCACCGCTTCGCGCACGTTCGGGTGCTGCCGCAGAGTCGCCTCGATCTCACCAAGCTCGATGCGGTGGCCGCGGAGCTTGACCTGCTCGTCGCGGCGGCCGAGAAACTCTAGCGTGCCGTCCACGCGCCAGCGCACCCGGTCGCCCGTTTGGTAGAAGGCTCCCTCGCCCACGTCCGCAGTGCCGAACCGCGCCGCAGTCAGCTCGGGACGGCGCAGATATCCGCGGGCGACTCCCGCTCCGCCGATGTACAGCTCTCCCTCTTCCCCGATCGCGGCCCGCGCGCCGGTGCCGGTCCGCACGACGAGCTGCGTGTTGGCGATCGGCCTACCGATGGGAATGGGACCCTCGTCTCGACGCGTGCTGCAATCCTGCACGCAGCAGCCGACGACCGTCTCGGTCGGACCATACTCGTTGAGGATGCGGGCTGCGGGGGCATGGGCCCGCAAGACGGCCAGGTGGCGTTCTTCAAGCGCCTCGCCTCCCACAACGAAGCAGCGTGCCGCGATCGGCCGGCTGACCAGCTTCTCAAGCAGCAGCAAGTGGCTCGGCGTCAGCTTGACCAGGCTGTACGGCTCCCCGGACTCAAGCGCCGCAGCCAGCGCCTCGGCCTCGCCGTGCTCGGGTAGCAGCGTCACCTTGCCACCAGTCAGCAGCGGGCAAAGCAGGCTGGTGATGGTTGCGTCGAAGCCAATGGACGTATTGACGGGCGCCCCGCTGCCCGCAGCCACGTCGTACGCGCGGACGGCCCAGCTCAGGTAGTTCGTCAGGCCGCGATGCTCGACGAGGGTTCCCTTGGGAGTACCGGTGGAGCCCGAGGTGTAGATGCAGTACGCCAGGCTGTGCGGACCCGCCCGTCCTGCGACCCGCGCCCGTGTCTGACGGGACAGCGCATCCCGATCGCTGTCTACGCAAAGGACGTGCGCCGCGGGATGGGCTTGTGCCAGAGCACAGAGCGATCCGGAAGCGAGACCCTGCGTGGTGATGAGAACCCGCGGCTGGGCATCGGCGATCATGAGCCCGATGCGCGACGCCGGGAGACTCGGGTCCAGTGGCACATAGGCGCCGCCGGCCTTGAGGACGCCGAGCAGTGCAACCAAGAGGTCGAGCGAGCGCGGCAGACAAATTCCGACGAGCACATCCGGCCCAACGCCGAGCTGGATGAGCAGGTGGGCAAGCTGGTTGCCACAGACATCGAGCTGGCGGTAGGTCAGCTGTGCGCCACTAGACAGCATCGTCACGGCGATGGAATCGGGCGTCCTGTCTGCCTGCGCTTCGAAGAGCTGGTGCGCGCCGAGGGGCGGGATGGCGACCTCAGGGCCCAATTCCCATGTATTGAGCTGCTCGCGGGTTCGCGCGCTAGCAAGGTCCAGCGCAGCCAGCGTCTGTTCTGGATGGTCGACGGCGTCGTCCAGAGATGCCTCTAGCTGCTCGGCCAGCAGCGCACCGGCTTCCGGTGGAAGCGACGCCGAGTCGAAGCAGAGCTGCAGCGCGACGTCATCCCCTGTCCGCACGGCGGTCAACCCAAGCCGAGACGGCTCGCCCGAGACCTCGCTCTCCGCCAACGCAAGGTCCAGTCCGTCCACATGCAGCGCCGCGGGACACTCGCGATACTCGTACAGAAAGGAATAGCGTCCAGTACCCTCGGGCAGATTGAGCAGACCAAAGCTGAAGTGGCGCTGATGCTCCGCCAGGACCTGCTTTGTCTTGTCGAGCCACCGCAGGAAGTCTCGGACGGTGCACTTGGGATCCCATGTCGCGGAGAGCGGCAGGTGGCAGCTAAGAGGGCCCGGAGCTTCTTGAAGCTCTGCGAACTCGCGCAGCGAGGATGCCAGGCCCAGAGTCAGCCGCTCGTGTCCGGTGAGGCGCAGGAGCAGTGTCAGCCAGCCCGCCAAGATGAACGTATCGCACGTTGTTGCCAAGTGCCCCGCGACGGCATCGATGCGGCGGACGAGCGCAGCGGGCAGGATGCGTTTCTGCACAGAAGTCGCACCCCGATCGATGCCTGGGCGCCCGAACGGCAGGCGCTGCGTCGCCAACCCAGAGCAGTCGAGCTGTCGGAAAAACGCGAAGCTCTGCGCTCCTTCGCTGCCTTCAGACTCACTCTGGAGCTCGTGCAGCCACTCTGAAATGTCGGGATACTGGAGCGGCGCGTCTTGGTCATTTCTCTTGCTGCCACCGTAGGCGCAGGCGAGGTCGCGCAGCAAGACGGCGCCGGTCGCCGAATCCGCGCACAGAGAGGGCAGCGCCAACAGCAGCAGCTGCGACCGATCATCAAGCAGCAGGAGCTGAGCCCGTAGGGGCGCAAGCGCATCGATCGCAGTCGCCCGGTTTCGCAGCGCTCGGCGGAACTCAGCCACCCGTAGCCCTCGCTCGGGCTCGCGATGGCTGCGCAGGTCCGCTTCATGAAGCTCGACTTCTCGGGCGGGGACGACCTCCTGCACGGGGGCATTCATGCCTGGCGGCAGATAGAAGCGGGTGCGCAGGATCTCATGCGCTTGCACGATCTGACCGAGCGCATGGCGGAGCCGCGATCGGTCAAGCGAGCCGTTCAGACGGAACACGAACAGGGCCGCGGAGTCTGCGGATTCATGGCGCAGGCTCCACAGCCGCTGCTGGACGGGAGACAGACGAAACACTTCACTTGAAGGAGGGTGCATGCGGACCTTGCGCGTGATGAGCCGGCGGCGGGAAGCAGAGCGGATCTCCCAGCGCAACCAGCAGCTTGCGGGCCCCCGCATAGGGATTGCGGGCATGGGCCGTCAGTGCATTGTCAACCAAAAGCACGTCGCCGGCGTGCCAGGGGAAGCTTCGCTCAGCCTGCTGGTAGACCCGCAGGATCTCGAACATGAACTCGTCGGGAATCGCGCTGCCGTCCCCGAAGTAGCAGTTGCGCGGCAGGTCCGCTTCGGCGTAGCTCGAAAGCAGGGTCGCGCGTACCTGCGGATCTAAACAGGCTGTATGCCAGTGCTGGACTTGGTTAAGCCAAGTCCACTCCCCGGTCTGGGGATGGCGGATAGCCGCCGGCCTGACGCTGACGGCGCGCAGGCGTGAATCGCCTTGCCAGGTGAGCCTCACATAACTGCCCCGCGCAGCGTCTTCCAGCTCTGCCCGGCTGCGCACCTGAAAGACGCGCTGCCAGTCGAGACCGAACCCCACCCCGAAGTTGCGAACGTACATCACTCCGTGCTGCAGGAATCGCTCGCGAATGTGCACCGGAATCTGCTCGAACACCGTGCGGCTGTCCACGAGCGGCGTCTCACCGCCCGTGTCAGAGGGGCGTACACAGCAGAAGAGGATCCGTAGCGGCCAGGAATGGTTAAACGTATTTTCGTTGTGCCACAGCAGCTTCTGCGTCGGTGAGTATGCAACCGGTGTCTGGACGAACGAGCTGTCAGGAACCGGCTCGTGTTCGCCGTTCTGGTCGATCAGCTGCGAGCACACGGTGCGCGCAAGCGCTTCGAACATTGACTCCGTGGTGACCCCGAAACCACGAAACAGGAGGGCGCCGCACTCACGAAGGCGCTCGTCGACCCAGTGTTTGTGCAAGCCCGCCCAAGCGGGGAGATCGATTCCAGCCGTGGCGGGGGTGACCAGCCATGGCAGGCGCTCGCCTGGAGTCAGCGCGCCGGCCTGCACCAGCGCCAGGCCCGACACATCGATCGCCCGCCGCTTGGGCCGACCCATGCCTGCCAGCGGGCCCGATGGGCCGCGTCGATCGGCGGTCACGATCTGCCTCCACCACCATTGGTCTCGGTCGGTGCAGCTGCGGCCTCGCGCCGCCTTGCCTTCAGTTTGTTGTGAGCGGCGGCCCTGGCGCTGTCGGCGCGCTGCCGCTGCAGCACCGCATCTGCTCTGTCCAGGCGGTCGCGCAGCTGTGACAGGCGGCAGTCGGGCTGTGCCGTCACCTCGCCAAGCAGCGTCTCGAACAGCTGGCCCAGCCGTGACAGTGTCGCCGCTTCATACAGGTCGCTACGCGCGCAGATTTGCAGCTCCATGCCGTGTGCGACCTCGTTGAAGAGGAAGCCGAAGGTCTCGCGCACATGCCGCGCGGGGAACGCGACTGGCTCGACGCGCAGGCCCGGCAAGGGCAGCGCCATGTCGCTTTGAACAACCAGCGAGAGCTTGATATGAAAGAGGGTCGCGAGCGCGGACCTGCGCTCTTTGTCGAGCTCTGCAGCCAGCAGGTGGAACGGGTAGCGCTGTTGGGCATACGCGGATAGCGTCCGCTCGCGCATGCGCATGAGCAGCTCTGCGAACGTCGGGTCACCACGCAGGTCGGCGCGCAGGACGACTTGGTTGGTGAAGAATCCGATGAGCGGCAGCAGGGCTGTGTGTTCGCGGTTGGCGACGTCTGTGCCGATCACCATGTCGTCCTGCTTCGTGACGAACTGCAGCAGACATCCCAGCGCCGCGGCCAGGGTCATGAACGTCGTGGCCCCATGGCGCACGCCCAGCTGTCGCAGCGCCGCGGCCAGCGCTGCAGGCAAACTCTGCGTGTGGTACACGCCAGCCCAACCGATGGGACCGGCCGGCGGATGATCCGGGGGCACCTGAGTCACCGGGAGCCGCGCCAGCTGCGCTTGCCAGTAGCTACGCGAGGCGGCCGCCTCGGTTGACTCCAGCCAGCGGCGCTCGAAGGCGGCGTAGTCCGCGTACTGCACCCTCAGCGCTGAAATCGAGGCCGGCTGCCCCGCGCGGATCGCGGCGTAGAGCGCTGAGACCTCTTGAAATAGGACGCGGATCGACCACTCGTCTACCGCGATGTGGTGGATGACGATGATCAGCAGATGGATGGGGGCCGGCGGGAAGGGCGGCGTTCCGCTATCGCGCGGGCTTGGGCTTGCGGTGAACCGAACCACTGCGAAGCGATAGATGGGTCCGCGCGCCAGATCGAACCCCACGGCCGCTGCGGCTTGCAGCTGCCGCTGCTCCGCGGCGTGGAGCTCGGCGGCATCGCAGACCGGGACCTGCGAAACGGGGAGCGAGAACGGAGCGAACGGATGGATGACCTGGTAGTGCTCACCCGTCGGAGCGCCTGCGAGCGCTGCCACTGGCTCGTGCGCAAACGTGGTCCGCAGCACGTCGTGCCGACGCACTACTTCGTTCAAGCAGCGTTCAAGCACACCCAGATCCAGTGCTCCCTCGATGCGCAGCGCCCCGGTCACATTCCAAGCGGGGCTGCCTGGACTTAGCTGATCGACGAACCAGAGCCGCTCTTGCCCGAACGACAGCGGCAGCGGCTGCGTGCGATCGGCCCGCCCGATCTCGCCCACAGCCGGCGGCCGGCCCAGGCGAAGGCTCTCCAGGACCTCGTGCTTGCGGGCCCGCAGCTCCTCTAGGAGCTCGCGGCTCAGGCTACCTTTGGGAGCCTTGTAGCCGAGCCGGCCCGCCTCCTCCCACACAAGGACGCCGAGCCGCTCCAGCTCGCTGAGGAGCGCGTTTAGGGGACGCATCGGTGCAGAAGCTAGACGGTCGTCCAGTGCAGGCCGTCGGCGGCAGCGACCAGCCCGTTCGCGGTGACGGGACGCTCACGCGGCCGGCGCTCGCCCATCAGCGCCAGCACCTGCAGCTGCGCGATCTCGCTATTGAACCCCATCATGAACTTGTCCGCGTCGAAGCGCGCCGGATCCTTGCGCGGTGTGGCGGCCGGCTGCGCGGCCCGCTGCGTTCGCAGCTCAGGAATGTCCTGGGCCAGCATGTGCGAGAAGTAGTCGCCAAAGCCCTGGCGCGCCTCGAAGAACTGCTGTGCGCCGCCCTCGAACAGCGGCTCATCGGCCTCGCTGATCCCAGCGACCAGGCGCACGAATGCGTCGTTATCCCGCTCTTCGGTGTTCAGGATCTTGCGCGCCGACCAGAAGTAAGAGGACTCGTCCTGGTGCATGTCGTAAAAGCCAATCAGGAACTGGTAGAACTTGCCGAACTCGCGTCGGTAGCGTGCCTCGAACTCGTCGAACAGCAGCTCTTCGTCGGCGCTCTCGCCTTCAGCCAGGCAGGTGTTGATCGAGCGTGCGGCAAGCAGCGCGGAGTAGGTAGCCAGGTGCACGCCGGACGAGAAGACCGGATCGATGAAGCAGGCGGCATCTCCGATCAGAACAATACCGGGGGCCCAGTACCGAGTGTTGCAATAGGAGTAATCCTTGCGGATACGATACTCTCCGTATATTCCTTCTGTGACGCGCGTCGCGCCGTCCAAGTGCTCTTTGATGATCGGGCACTCGTCGATATAGGCGCGCAGCGCTGCTTCTGGGCCGCTGCGGATCGGGCCCGCAGCCTCTTTGGCAACGACTGCACCGACGCTGGTCAGCGTATCGGACAGCGGGATGTACCAGAACCAGCCGCTCTTGAACGCCGCACACAAGATGTTGCCGCTGTTCGGCGGCGGGAGCCGCTTGCCGTTCTCGAAGTAGGCGTAGAGGGCGACGTTCTGGAAGAAGCTCGAATAGACACGCTCCCCGACGGTCTGCGCCAGATGGCTGCGGTTCCCCGAGCTGTCGGCGACATAGCGGGCGTAGGCCACCTGTTCTTGCCCGGAGTCATCGCGGAAGCGCACGCCGACCACCCGCTGCTCGGCTCCCTGGCCCTCGTAGATCGCGCCCAATACCTCGTGACCGGTGCGCACGTCGACGCCCTTTTTGCGCGCGTTGTTCAGCAGGATCTCGTCGAACTTCGCGCGCTCGACCTGATAGGCATAACCGTAGGGATCGTTCTGACGCTTGGTGAAGCGGAATGTCCAGGGCACGGGGCTCGTACCCCAGCGGAACGTCCCACCGTTCTTGCGCGGGAAGCCGGCGCCCTCGACCTCTTCCTTGATGCCGAGCAGCGGACAGATGCCGTGGATCGTCGCCGGCAACAGGGACTCTCCGATCTGGTGCCGGGGAAACGTTTCCCGCTCTAGCAACAACACGCGGTGTCCCGCCATCGACACGAAGGTCGACAGGGTCGAGCCTGCGGGTCCACCGCCGACCACGATGACATCAAAGGTCTGAGCATGAAGCTCGCGCATATAGACTCCCATCGCTGGGCCCACGCCCAGGTCCACGATCGCGGGCCTGGTTAGGCTGCAGCCAGCAAATCGTACTATCGGCTCTGCCGCGACGTCGAGGGGCTTTTGGGCCCCGGATCGCCGTGCGGTGGAGAGGTGTCAGGCATCGCTACACGCAATCTCACTTGCCGACCGAACCGCGCCCGCAATACCATCAGTGCGGGCATCTCTTGGCTCTCTCATCGTCCAAGTGCTTTCGCTTCACGCTCTTATTCCTACTCGCGATGACCGAGATGATGCCGATCGCGCTCGTCTCGCAGGCGCTGCCGATCCTGCTGCGGCGCAGCGGCGCATCGCTGCAGACCATCGGGCTCCTATCGCTGGTGCTGCTGCCGCGCGCGCTCAAGGTGTTTTGGGCACCGGTCGTCGACAAGGTCGGGGCTCGCTCCAGGGTCGGTCGCTATCGCGGCTGGCTGCTGCTCACCCACCCGCTTTTGATTGGGACCCTGGCGCTCGGCGCGTTCACAGACGTTCCCGCGCTGCTGCTGCACAGCCCTGCTTTGGGGGTTCCCGCGCTCCTGTGGCTGACCATCGTCTCGGCAACCGCCGATACCGCATCGCATGGCCTGGCGGTCAACCTGCTGTCTGCGCACGAGCGCGGCGCTGGCAACGGCGTGCAGACCGCGGGGATGATGGTGGGCAGCCTCCTTGGCGGTGGGCTGGTCGTCTTGCTGGTCGAGCGGGCTGGCTGGCAGACGGCGCTCCTCTTTATGGCGGGCTCGGTGCTGCTGCCACTTCCCGGTGTGCTCATCTACAAGGAACCGGCCATCGAAGGTGCGCAGCACGTCGATCTGTCCGAGATGCTGGCCCTGTTCAAGCGGCCGCGCATCGGTCGCTGGCTGGCGCTGCTGGCCGTAATGACGGTCGGCCCGGCGATGATCGATGTCTGCCTGCAGACGCTGCTCGTCGACCGAGGCTTCGCACTGTCCGAGATCGGGTTCGTCATGGGAATCATCGCCAGCCTGTCGGGAATGCTGGGTGGCGCGTTCGGCGGCACGCTGATCAGTCGAATCGGTCGCGAGCGGGCCTTCTATGCGCTGACGATTCTGTGCAGCGCTTGCTTGGCCTCTGTGCTGCTCACCCGTATGGCGACTGGGCGGGCCCTGCTTTATCTGGGGCTGTCGCTGCCGTTCTTCGGCGTGGTGGCGCGCGCAACATTGATCTATGCGATGGTCATGGATCGCAGTCGCGGCCGGGTCGCGAGCACGGACTACACCGTCCAGGTGAGCGTGGTGCAGGTCGCGGGCTTCCTGGGGCTGGGTCTCGGTGGCCTGGTCGCCGAACACCTTGGGCCAACAGCGGTCTTCGCGCTGGCGCCAATCGTGACGCTGAGCGCACTGCTGGCTGCCGGCAACCTGTTCGGGCGCAGCGACTTTCAGCCTGACTCGATCGAGCGCTAAGCCGCCTGCTACGCGCGCTGCGGTCGCATCGGGCAGACTGGAAAGCTCGCATACCCGCCCAGGTTCGGGTTCGGATTCCAGGTCGGCGCATCCAGACTCTCGGCGCACAGCGTGGGGAACAGCTCCAGCAGAAGCTCGATGGCAATTTGGATCTCGAGCCGCGCCAGCTTGGCCCCGGGACAGTAGTGTGGACCAAAGCCGAAAGAGAGGTGGCGGTTGGGCGTACGGCCGGGGTCAAAGACATCTGGGTTGTCGAACACGGCAGGATCGCGATTCGCCGCTTCCAGAAACAGAATCAGCTTCTCTCCCTCGTAGATCAGATGATCCCCCGGGAAGCGCGCCGACAGGTCGACATCTTCGCGGGCTACGCGCAACAAGTAGCGGGTCGGCGTGACCATCCGCAGGAGCTCCTCGGTGGCGCGTCTGGCGAAGCTGGGATCTTCGGACAGCTCATGGCGCGCCTGTGCCCAGCGCGGTAAGAGCAGCGGCAGCCCGTTTCCCAGCACCTTGCGCGTCGTCACGCGACCTGCGCCGAAGATCATCATGCCGTTGATGATCAGTTCCTCATCCGAATCGAACGCATCGCGCTCCGCAAGAAACGCGGACAGAAGGTCGCGGGCCGGATCCTCGGGCGCCAGTCCTCGCCTGGCTTCGACCAAGCGGCGAAAGAAGTCGCCCAGCCGACCGATGTCCTGCAAGTCGACGCGCAGGTAACCACTTACGACATCTCCGTGCGCATCGGACCACGCCGCGGCTCGCCACAGCTGCTCCTCGTCTTCAATCGGAATGCCCAAGGCCTGCGCGATAACCAGCAGCGACAGCGGAGCCGCAAAATCGCTCACCAAGTCGAAGCGCGGCTGGTCCATGACCCGAGCCAGCAGGCGGCGTACGGTGGCCTCGATATAGGAAGGCGCATCTTTGCCGATGCGGGTCAGCACCCGCAGGATGACATTTTGGACCTTGCGGTGGGCCTCTCCCTCGGAAAAGATGACTCCCTTTTCGACCGCCGCGCGCAGGAAGGACGCTTCGCCCTCTGGCAGTGCCGCCGCACTCTCGAACTTTACGTCCGATGCAAAGCGGCTGTCGGCCGCGATCTCGCACAGCGGCGCGTGGCCGGTGACCAGCCAGCACTCGCTGATGTCGTCATAGAAGATGCTGTCGTGCTGCCGTAGGGCTGCATACAGCGCGTGCGGATCCTTGTGCGCGCGCACGAGTGCCGAGAACCCGAAGCGAACAGCATCCAGAGTGCCGCTCATGTCCTCTCTCCCTTCGACGCAGCAGCGATCGCCGTCAGCAGCTCTTGCAGGCTCCGCGCAAGCGCTGCGATGTGCGGCTCTGCCATCATGGTCAGGTGCGAACCAGGCGTCTCGCGCACATCCAGCTCGGTGAAACGCAGCCAGCCTTGGATGCGTTTTTCTCGGACTGCGGCCGGCTGCTCGGCTGCCGCGAAGTAGACCGGACGAATGCGATGGGCGGGTCGCGGATGGTAGGCCGATCGGTAGTTGCTCAGAAAAACAGCCAGCCAGCCGCGGATGTACCCATGGTCGGTGTTCCTTGGCAGTAGGCCAGCTGCCTCCATCGTCTGTCTGAAGCGCGCCATCCGCTGGTCCGACGACAGCATGCGCAAGGGCGCCGGATCTAGGTCCATGGTGCGACCGGACATGAAGCCGAGGATCGCCGCCATCTCAGAGAGCGCCGTGGCCTCATCGAGCACCTGCGGCCTGTCGTGCGGATCCCGATCCGGAGGACCAGCGTCCAGCAGTGCGAGCAGTGCGACCTCTTGTCCTGCGGACAAAAGCTGCTGCGCCATTTCGAACGCGACCTGCCCGCCGAACGAGTGCCCACCCAGGAAGTAGGGGCCCACGGGCTGCCGGCTGCGGATCGCCGCGCAGTAGCAGCGGGCCATCGCCTCGACCGACTCGTGCGGTGCGGACGCCCCGTCGAGCCCCACGGCTTGCAGCGCATAAAAGGGCTGGTCCGGGCCAAGCTGCCGCGCCAGGCGATGCAGGTACAGGACGTTGCCACCGAGCCCCGGCAGGCAAAAAAAGGGCGGTCGGCTTCCCTGCTCCTGCATCGGGACCAGCGGCGACCATGGACCCGTGCTCTCAGGCTGCTGCAGCTGCGCAGCCAGACCCTCGATCGTCGGAGAAGAGAGCAGCGCGTTTGGTGTCAGCTCTTGCCCGAACTCCGCCTTGATGCGCACCATCAGGTGCACGGCCAAGAGCGAGTGCCCACCGAGCGCGAAGAAGCTATCCCTGATGCCGATGGCCCGCAGCCCGAGGACCTCCTGCCAAAGCTGCACCAGGCGCCGCTCGATGTCATTGCGTGGGACCACCAGCGTTTCCAGCTGCTCGGTGTCAGGGGCAGGCAGCGCCTCGCGATTGAGCTTGCCATTCGATGTGACCGGCAGCTCTGTGAGCAGGACGAAGGCACTCGGCACCAAGGCCGCGGGCAGGCGCTGGCTCAGGTGTTGGCGCAGCTCGGCCGGTGAAGGCGCAGGCGCCTCACCACGCGCCGGCACGACGTAGGCAATTAGGCGCCGTTCGCCACCGTGTTCAACGTGGATGACCGCACTGGCCGCGACCTGTGCGTGCTGGTTCAGCACGGAGCTCACTTCCGCCGGCTGCACGCGCACGCCACGGATCTTCACCTCGTCATCGACGCGCCCGAGGATCTCCAGGTTCCCATCGGGGCGGCGACGCCCGCGATCCCCGGTGAAATAGAACAGGTCCTGAGGATCGTCGGCCTGCGGGTTTTGGATGAAGCGCTGGGCTCCGCGATCCGGGTTCAGGTAGCCCAGGGTCCGATAGGGAGTGCGCAGCACGATTTGGCCTGGCTCACCGATCCCGCACTGCGCTCCGTCATCGCGGAGGATCAGGGCCTGACAGCCCGGCAGCGGCGTGCCAATCGGCTGGACGCCTGGCATATGCGGGTCTGGAACGACGTAGCAACACTTGGCCATCGTCGTCTCTGAAGGACCGTACAGGTTTGCGACCTTCGTCATCGGGAAGTGCTGCCGCCAGCGCCGCAGCAGCGCTGCGGGCAGCGGCTCGCCGGCAAAGAAGCTCCAACGCAGCGACGCACAGGCATAGCTCGGCATCGCGTGTTGCAGCCAGGCATGGGCCAGGGATGGGACCGGATGAAGCAGCGTAATCTGCTCCTCGTTGAGCCAGGTCAGGAAACGCGGACCGTCCAGCGGGAGATCCTCGTCGGCGATGCAGAGGGTCGCGCCGCTGGTCAGAGCCAGAAAGATGTCGCGCAGCATGACATCGAAGGACAAGCCCACGACCTGGCCGCAGCGATCTCCTGGGCCCACCGCAAACTCTTCCCGCTGCCACGCCAGGAAGTGCGCGAGTCCGCGATGCGTTCCCAAGATGCCCTTGGGAACCCCCGTCGTACCCGACGTGAACATGACATAGGCCGGATCGGTATCCGCGACAGGAGGCAGCTCGTCCAGGTTGGCCGTCTCCTCGCTCTCATCGGAGATCGTGCCCTGCGCGGCATCCACGGAACGGGTCGGGCGACCAGAGGAAAGGGGCCTTCGCGGATCCTCAGAGTCCTGGGCTTCGGCATCCGCGACCGCAAGAACGACGCGCGCCCGCCCGACGGACAGCATCGCCTCGCGGCGGTCGTTCGGCAGGCTTGGCGCCACGGGGAGCATCGTCCCGCCCGCCAGGAGCACGCCAAGCAGGCTCGCCACCGTGCCGAAGCTGCGCGGGCCTTGGACCGCGACCACGTCGCCCGTTCGTACCCCCTGTGCCCGCAGCGCGTGCGCCCTCTGCAGGGCCCGCGACATCAGATCGCCATAGGAATAGGTTCGCCCCCGCCAGCGGATCGCGGGGGCCCGCGGGGTCCGCTTGGCCCACGCTGCGATGCTTGCCGTGATCGGCTGCTGCGAAGAGGCGGGAAGCGGCCGGCGCAGATCCGGTAGCAGCTCCGCGGCGCGGGGCGTGACCAGCGAATAGGAGGCGAGCGGTCGATCCGCATCGCGGACTGCCTGCTCCAAGAGATGAACGTACTGCTCCATCAGCACCGACATCCGCTCGGTCGAAAACAGGGCCCGCTGATAGACGAGCTGCAGCTTGAGCGAGTCTGGGCTCTCGTGCACGTACAGCGTCAGGGCCCGCAGCGCATCCACGTCACGGTCGCGCGGCAGCGAGACCGCCAGATCATGGGCGCTGGGAAGTACGCCTGATTCGTTGAGGAAGTTGAGCATTACCTCGAAGATCGGATCGCGCCCGGGCAGGCGCTCGGGGTTCAGCGCGCGGACCAGTTGGTCGAACGGCGCATCCTGGTGTTCGAACGCGTCGAGCACCATCGTGCGCACACGACCGAGCAGCTCGCGAAATGTCGCGACCCCGCTCAGGCGCATGCGCAGCGCCAGCGTGTCTAGGAACAGCCCGATCATGCGCTCGGCGTCCAAGCCGCTGCGCCCGACGCTCGGGGCGCCGATGACAAGATCGTCCTGCCCGGTCACGCGTGACAGCAGCAGGTACAACCCGCCCAAGAGAACCATAAAAGGCGTGCTCTCCCCTTGGCGGGCGAGCCCCCGCAGAGCCGCCGTCAGTGGAGGCGCCAGCGTGCGCTCGACCGATCCGCCACGGTGATCGGTGGCCGGCGGCAGGTTGTCGAATGGGAGATCGAGGATCGGCAGGGGTTGGCGCAGCTGCGACTGGAAATAGGCAATGTGCGCGGTCAGGTCCCGGCTGCGCTGCCAGGTCGCATAGTCCGCATACTGCATCCGCAGCGGCGCCAGCGGGCACGGCAGTCCCTGCGCAAAGGCGCTATACAGGGCCAGGATCTCTTTCAGCGCGATGTTCAGGGACCAGGCATCGCAGGCAATGTGGTGCAGGATCAGCAGCAGGCAGTGCGCCTGATCTGCTTGCGAGATCAGCGTGGCGCGAATCATCGGATCGGTGGAGAGGTTGAACGGTCGCGCTCTCTCCGCGGCGACGATACGATCCAGCTCGCCTTGCTGCAGATCCGGTGGATGCCGGCGCAGATCGATGGGGTTTAGCGGCAGCGCGGCGGGTTCGTGCACCAGCTGGCGCGGCTGACCGTCCCGCAGCGTGTACGTTGTGCGCAGGATGGCATGCCGCTCAACCAGCGATGCGAGCGCTAGGCGCAGGGCCTGCAGGTTGATCCGACCGTGTAGCAGCAACCGGCCAGACATGTTGTAGGCCGCGCCACCGCCCAGCTGATCCAGGTACCACAGCCGCTGCTGCGCGTACGAGAGCGGAGCGCCCTCGCTCGCCGACCCTCTCGGCACAGACGGCGCGTCTACGGCCCCTTCGTACTCACCGGCTCCGGCCTGTTGCAAAAAGCCGATGATCTCGGACTTGCGGGCCTTGAGCGTGTGCAAGAGCTCCGGTGTCAGCACGCCCTTCGGCGCACGGAAGCGCAGCTGCTCCCCGTCGAGCCAGAGCCTGACATCGCGCGCATAGAGATCGGCGAGCAATTCCCGCAGCGCGATCACGAGCGCGCCTCCCCTGCCGCCGTATCGCATCGCCCGGGTACGGCAGTTGCGTGGCACGCCAGGCTCACAGCAACCCCTCCTCGACCTCAACGTTCGCCTGAGAATGGGGTGGATTCTTCAATGCTCGGATCGTGCGCAGAGCCTCGATGCGCTCGGCCAGCGCAGAGACAGTCGGCGTATCGAACAGATCGCGCAGCGAGAGCTCGGCCGCTAGCTCTTCCCGCATCCGCGCGACCAGCCGCACGCCGACCAGAGAGTTCCCCCCAAGCTCGAAGAAGTTGTCGCGGGCACCGACCGGCTCGACGCCGAGCAGATCCTGCATCACAGCGGCGAGCCACGTCTCGGTGGGGGTCGATGTCGCGACATATGGGGTGGGGATCGCCGGCCGTTGGTGCATGGGCCGCGCAGGTCGCTTCGTACCTTCCTCTCGGACGGATGCGAGCGGCGTATGCGTCTGCGTGCGCTGCAGGATCGCGGCAAGTGGCTCGTTTGAGATGACGACCTGCGCGAGTCCCTGCTCACACACGCGGCGATCGCCGATGAGCCGCAGGAATGCGGCACGACCCTCTTCTTTGCTCATCCCAGCCAGCGCTTCGCCGCTCAGCGCCTGATGTTGGGCCTCCATGGCCAGCGCCATGCCTGTCTGCCGCCAGCGCGACCAGTTCAGCGAGAGCACGGGATACGGCACCGAGTTCGAACGCGCAGCCGCGAACGCATCCAAGAAGGCATTGGCGGCCGTGTAGTCGATGTGGCCGAATGCTCCGGGAAGTGTCACCAGGGCAGAGCACAGCAGCATGAAGTCGAGGGGGGAATCACCAAAGACCGCTTGCAGCACCTGAGCACCCGCGACCTTGGGCCGCAGCGTCTCGTCGATCCGCGCGGGGGTCTGCTTGAGCATCACACCACCGCCGGGTACGCCCGCGGCATGAATGACACCGTGGATCGCGCCAAAGTGGGCCCGAGCCGCAGCGACCACAGACTCCATTGCTGAACGATCACTGGCATCGGCGGCGAATACCAAGACCTGGCATCCGCGCGCCTCTAGATCGCGCAGGTGCCGCAGCACCGCGATGGTATGCGGATTGAGCTGCGTACCCGTGCTCTGGCCTGCGAGGTACATCGGCCACTCCGCTGCGGGTGGCAGCGCAGTGCGACCGACCAGGACAAGCCGGGCCTGGATGCGCTCGGCGATCGCCGAAGCAAGCTCCAGCCCGACGCCGCCGAGACCTCCGGTGATCAGGTAGACGCCATCGGGCCGCAGCAGACCCAAGGAATCGCCTTGGGCAGCGCCCACCTGCAGCGGCTCAAAGCGGCGCAGCCAACGGCGTCCGCTGCGGTAGGCCACAAGATCCTCGTCAGAACCCAGGATCTCAGCCGCAAGCTGATCCAAGAGCCGCTCAGGATCCGGTTCCGATGTATCGCACGACGGCAGGTCGATCACCTGGGCGCGGGCGTCCGGGTACTCGTGGGGAACGGTCTTCAGCCAGCCGAGCAGTGTCGCCTTTTCGGGCTCCATCTCCTCGTATCCACCGACGCTGCATAGGCCCGTGGTCAGGACGGCGATGCGCACGCCAGCCAGCAGCCCATACTGGTCGGCAGCTTGCGTCAGTGCCAGCAAGCTGTACAGGCCGAGCGCGCGCCCGACCACGACCCGTCCACCGGGGATCGCCGGCAGCAGGAAGCCATGAACGAACACCTCGGGCCGGAAGGACGCCTCGGTCAGCGCCTGCAGCAGCGCGACGTGGTCTTCGCACGCATCGGCTCGAAGTGAGAACTCATCGGTGCCCAGGTGTGCAAACCGCGCCCCGGGCTTGACCAGGACCACGGTGTGTCCGGTCTGACGCAGCCGGGTCGCTAGGCGCTCGCAGCGGCCCTGCGGGTCCGCGAAGCAGACAACGCGCCGGACCGGGCCATCGATCGCCGGTATGGGCGGGCTCTGCTTCCAGATCGGGCAGTAGAACCAGTCTGAAGGCGGCTTCCGGGTCGCTGCCACGGTCGGCGAAAGAGGTGCCCCTTGCATCGGCTCGACGAAGTAGCGCTGGCGCTCGAAAGGATACGTTGGCAGCGGTACACGCCGTCGCCGCTCGTGGGCATGAACAGCGTGCCAGTCCGGGGTCGCGCCGCGGCTCCACAGATCACCGAGGGTGGCCAGGAGTAGCGACGTGCCTGGCTCCGTATCCTGGGCGTGACGCAGCGTGCTGAGGACCGCCTGTCCCTTGTAGTTCGTATGCTGACGGACGAGCGGCGCCAGAGCGTTGCCGGGGCCCACCTCGACGATCGTTCGAGACGCGTCTTGCAGCAGCAGGCTCAGGTTGTCCGAGAACTGCACGGTTTGGCGCAGGTGCTGCACCCAGTACTCCGGATCCGTGGCCTGCTCTGCGGTCAGGAAGCCGCCGGTCAGGTTCGACAGGATCGGAATGCGCGGCGGCTGTAGGCGCGTACGCCGCACCAGATCGCGGAAGGCTGGCAGGATCGGATCGATGGCCGGCGAGTGCGCGGCCACATCGATCGAGACCGCGCGGCACGAGACGCCCTGCTGCACGAGGACAGCTGCCAGCTCGTCGAGTGCAGCAATCGATCCAGAGATTGTGCAACTACCCGGACGGTTCTTCGCCGAGATCGTCAAGCCCTGCCGAAGCAGAGGCTGAAGCGACTCGGCCGACGCGGCGACAGACAGCATGGAGCCACCGCGCGGGAGCGTCTGGAGGAGCGCACCGCGCTTGGCCACGAGCGCCAGCGCATCATCCAGCGCGAAGACCTCAGCTAGACAGGCCGCCGCATATTCGCCCAGGCTGTGACCGAGCAGCACCTGCGGCTTGAGACCCCACGCGACCAGCTGCCGGGCCAGCGCGATCTCCACTGCGAATAGGCTCACCAGGCCAGGCAGTGGCTGCCTCATCCGGGCCTCGGCGTCCGCTGTCCCAAGGATCAGCTGGCGCAGGTCGAAGCCAGGCACCAACTGATCGCGCACATGCAGAGCACAGCGATCCAGATCTGCGCGAAACGTCGGTTCCTGTTCGTACAGCTCGCGCCCCATCCGCGGATACTGCGCGCCGCCCCCCGGGAACAGGAAGGCCAACGAGCGAGCTGCAGACTCGCTCGCCGCCTGCGTCCCCTCGCTGGCCTTCTGGCGCAGTGCTGCGACGGCGTCACCGGGGCCATGGCACACGAGCGCGGCACGAAACGGCCACGGCTCGCGACCGACGTGCAGCGTGTAGGCGACGTCTGCCAGATCGGTGGTTGTTGCCGCCGGCCTCTCCAGCGTATCGGCGAGTCTCTGACACGCGGCATGCAGCGCTGGCTCGCTCTTGGCCGAGACGGTCAAGAGCTGAAAGCGGTGCGATGCCTGCGTGCGAGCGCGGGCCGGCGGCTCCTCAACGATGACGTGTGCGTTGGTGCCGCCGATACCGAAGGCGCTGACGCCGGCGCGAAGCGGCGTCCCATCCGTCTTCCAATCCTGCAGCCGTGTGTTGACGAAGAAGGGGCTCTTTTCCAGGCCGAGCCGCGGGTTCGCAGACCTGAATCCCGGCAGCGGGGGGATCTGCCGGTGCTGTAGCATCAGCACGGTCTTGATGAGCCCTGCGACGCCAGCGGCCGCGTCCATATGTCCAAGGTTCGCCTTCAGCGCCCCGATCGCGCAGAACCCCTGCCGTTCGGTGGACTCTCGGAAGACGCGGGTCAGCGCGGCGATCTCGATCGGATCGCCGAGCGGTGTTGCCGTGCCGTGCGCCTCGACATACGAGATCGATTCGGCGCCTACACCCGCGATGCTCATGGCATCGCGGATCGCGCGGGCCTGGCCCTCGATGCTGGGCGCGGTGTAGCCGACCTTGCCGGCGCCGTCGTTGGACAGCGCCGAACCGCGGATCACTGCCAGGATCGGATCGCCATCGTCCAGCGCCGCATCCAGCCGTTTTAGAACGACGACTGCGACCCCATCCCCTGCGACGGTCCCAGCGCCTTGAGCATCGAAGGGCCGGCAGCGGCCGTCTGGAGAGAAGACCATGTCCTTTTGATACAGATAGCCTGCGCGCTGCGGCACCCGGATCGAAGCACCGCCGGCCAGCGCCAGGCCACACTCGCCCTCCAGCAGTGCCTGACAGGCCAGGTGCACCGCGACGAGCGACGTCGAGCAAGCAGTCTGCACGCTCATGCTCGGTCCCTTGAGATCCAGCTTGTACGAGGTCCGCGTGGCCAGGAAGTCCTTATCTGTGTGGAGAAACAGCGGGAAGATCCCCTGCGAGCGGACCAGGTCTGCATTGCGTAGCAGGTTGTGCAGCAGGTACGAGCTGATCGTGCCTCCCGCATATACGCCGACGCTGTCCCGACGGTCGCGGGCTCCGTAGCCGGCCTGCTCTAGCGCCTCCTGCGCGCACTCGAGAAAAAGCCGCTGCTGGGGATCCAGCAGCTCGGCCTCGCGCGGTGAGCACTGGAAGAACGCTGCGTCGAAGTCCGCGATCCCATCGATGATGCGGTTCATCGGCACGTAGTCGGGATGATCGACCAGCGCAGCATCGACCCCAGCTTCCAGAAGCTGCTCCCGCGTAAAGCGGGTGATCGACTCGATGCCGCCGCACAGGTTTTGCCACAGACCCGCGAGGCTGTCTGCGCCTGGTACACGGCACGACATGCCGATGATGGCGATCCCGCTGTCAGGCCCTGGCGGGGCTAGAAGGTTGGCCATAGCGCTCGATTTCCTGATGCCGCGTGCCTATGAGCGGTTGTTCTGGCGGGCCTGCCGGCGCTGCTCACGCGCCGCCAGCCGCTTGTCGCGAGTGCTCTGCGGCAACTCGTTCGCTGGTGCCACTCGTCGCGCAGGCTCGTGGCTACGCGATTCCAGAAAGGCAGCCAGAGAGCTCACCGTTGGATGCTCGAAAAGATCGAGCATGGTCAGCGAGTCGCCGCGTCGCTCTTGCAGCTTGCCAAGGACCAGCATAAGCAGCACCGAGTGGCCGCCGAGGTCAAAGAAGTTGTCGTGCAGCCCCACCGTGGCGACTTCCAGGACCTCGCGCCAGATGGCGGCAATCTCTTGTTCGAGCTGGCTGAGGGGGGCGCCCGCATCGCGCGGGCCAACCATCACCTGGCTGGGATCGGGCAGCGCGCGCCGATCGAGCTTGCCGTTGGCCGTGCGCGGCAGCTCGTCTAGCTCGATGATCGAACTGGGGATCATGTAGTCGGGCAGCCTCTGTTTGAGGAACGCCCGCAGGTCTTGTGCGGGTCGCGGCGGACTGACAGAACGCGAGACTGAGCCGGGCGGCTCGCCAGTGTGGGCCGACCTCTGCACTTCCTCGCTCTGAAGCAGCCGGCGATGAAAAGCCGAGGCGCTGTGGCTGCGGTTGTGGTGATACGACGCGTGTGCGAAGGCCAAGTCGCTGCCATCCTGGCGAATGAGTCGCCCTTGAACGAAGAAGTCGGGATGCAAGCCGTCTTCGCTGACCTGTCGCTGGACTTTGGCGTGGATGACATCGCCCGGTGCCACGGTGACGCCTCGATCGAAGACGGGCAGGTAGACGGGCAGCGATGAATAGCCGCCGTCCAGGATGTCGATGGTGACCCCAGTGCCCAGCGTCAGGTTCAGCCAGACCAGGAATCCGTCGATGCATCCGGTCCTCTCAATGGCCAGGTGGATCTCATGCTCATCGCTTAGCGGCACCACACTGGAGAAGTCGAGGTCTTCAAAGACATCCGCTGAGGACACCAAGCTGTCCCGCGCCAGTCCTTTGATGCAGAGCCGCGGATCGAACGGATAGCCGGCCTTCTCGAAAATCCTGCCGACGTAGAAACGGGCAAGGTCGCTGAAGCGGGGGGCGTCCCGCAGCGCATCGGGGAGCGCTACCGCGGCGATCTGTGAGAGGCTGCGGTGCGGGATCATGATGCCGCCTGGACGCAGTAGGTGCTGTGCGGCATTCAAGATCGCGGCTGCCCCTTCACTGCCGCCGATTGAGCCCACCACAGCCGATACGCAGACATCGGCGGGCTCCGGCAGCACGGCATGCCTGGCGTCCGCGCACAGGACTTCGATCGATCCGGCCAGCCCCAGGTCTGCGACCCGCTGCTGCGCCTTCTGGGCCGCAATCGGATCGATCTCTAACGCGTAGATCTTGCGGGCGCCGGCCCGGGCACACAGGATGGCCAGCACTGCGGTCGCGCCGGTTCCGATCTCTACGACGATCTTGCCGGGCACAGCCTGCTCGATGGCAGAACGATAGGCGGCGATTCGCTTCTCGTCCGCCGCCATCGAGTGATAAAGGAGGTCGTCGAAGCTCGACAGCTCAAAGGTTGAGGGCCATAGCTCGACGTCCGCAGCCGGTGGGCTCGGCCGCCGCGACACGTAGCCGACCAAGTGCTTGTCCCCATCGGCGCCCTGCCGCGTAATCACCGCGCTGTCTCGCACCTCGGGATGCTCGCTCAGGACGGCGCGGATCTCGTCGAGCTCGATCCTGAACCCGCGTAGCTTGATCTGATCGTCGATCCGGCCCCAGATGTCGATGCGTCCATCGGGTCGGAAGCTGGCGATGTCCCCGGTTCGATAAAGCACTCCGGGACCGAACGGGTTCGAGACGAACTTCTGCGCGGTCCGCTCGGGCTGGTTCAGGTAACCCCGAGCAACGCCCACGCCTGCGCAGCACAGCTCGCCCTTGGTGCCGATCGGTGCGAGCGCGCCCTGCGCGTCCAGGATGTAGACCTGCATGCCCTCCATCGGCGTGCCGATGTGGAGGCTCGTGGCCTGGGTATCGGCCTGCGTGACCTCCGCGATGGTGGCGCAGACCGTGACCTCCGTGGGACCGTAGGCGTTCAAGAGGCGACGGCCGGGAAGCCAGCGTGCCGCGACGGCCGGGGGACACGCCTCGCCGGCCACGATGATGGAGGTGAGCGCAGGCAGATCGGCAGGTGGCAGGATGGCCAGCAGCGATGGGGGAATGGTGACGTGTGTGATCGCCTGCGTGCGAAGCAACTCGACCAGCTCGGCGGGGGATCGCGTGGACACGCGCTCAACCAGATGCAGCGCGGCACCACTGCACAGCGCCATCAGGAACTCAGAGATCGACGCGTCGAAGCTGGAGGACGCCAGCTGGAGCACACGGCTGTGGGCGGTGACTGCGAAGGTGCGGATCTGGGCCTGCGCCAAGTTGGGGAGGCCACGATGGGTCACCAGGACCCCGCGCGGCCGACCGCTGCTACCAGACGTATAGATGACGTACGCGAGCGTGTCCGCATCGATCGCCGAGGCGAGGACCGTCGCATCTTGCGGTGAGCTCTGCGCATCGAGCGGGTCGATCAGGATCACGCTGGCGACCGACTGCGGAAGCTGCGGCAGCAATGCGCTGTGCGTGAGGATGACGAGCGGCTGCGCGTCTTTCAGCATGTAGGCCAGCCGCTCGTGTGGGTAGGACGGATCGAGCGGCAGATACGCGCCGCCCGCCTTGAGGATGGCGAGGAAGCTGATGATCAGATCGGGACCACGCTCCAGGAAGACACCGACCACTCGCTCGGGGCCGACGCCCTGGGCTTGGAGGCGGGCGGCGAAGTGCTGGGCACGCTCGTCGAGTTCCCGGTATGTCATCTGCAGCGGCTGAGCCCCGAGTTCCGTGGCCCCTTCGCGGGCCCAGCGCAGGGCACACGCGGCCGGGGTGCGCGCGGCCTGTGCTTCGAACAGTGTGTGCGCCGGCTGAAACCGCTCGCTATCAGGCGCCTCGGTCGGTGGCTGATTCCAATCGGTTAGGATACGCGTGCGCTGCGCATCAGAGAGCAGCGGGGCCGACAGGCAGCTCGCCGCGGGATCCGCGACCAGCGCGGCCAGCACCCGCTCATAGCAGCGCGCGATCTCTGCGACCTGTGTCGCGCCCAGCACTTTCGGGTCGTAAACCAGGTGCAGACTCAGCTGCTCGGTCAACGGATCGAGCCCGAAGATCGCCGCCAGCGTGTAGTTGTGCTGCTCATAGACCCGCGAGCCCATGAGCCGCAGGTGGCCTAGCTCTGCGACATCCTTGTAGATGTGAAAGTGGACGAAGTTGAACCCAACCTCGAACAGCGGGCGTCCGCCGGCAAGCTTCTGAATCTCGGACAGCGGGAAGCGGCGGTAGGGCAGGAGCTCGCACTCTGCCCGGAAGGCCTTCTGCACCAGCGCGCGCCAGCTCTCATCCTGGATGCGTAGCGAGAAGGGCACGGTGTTCAGGAACAGGCCCAGCGTCCGATCGCCGCCCTCCGCTTCCAGTCGCCCATTTACGACGAGACCTGTCGAGACCTCGGCCTCGTTGCACAGGCCCGCGAGAATGCGCATATGGGCTGCGAGCAGCACACTCCGCAGCGGCGCGCCTGCTTCCCGCGCCAGCTTCTGCAGCCCCAGGGCTACTGTCTGCGAGAGCGATAGCTCGTGCATGCCGCCCAGCAAGGAGCGCGGTGTCTGATCAGCCGGGGTGATTGGCCAGCGGGGGAGCTGGCCGATGGTTAAAGCTGCGATACGCTGCTCCCAGTAGCTGCGGTCTGCCGTGCGCTGGGACACGGCCCGCTCAAGCGCGATGAACTCTCGGTAGGGACGCCCTGAGCTCGCGTCGTTCACGGCCTCGGTGAGCTTGAGACAACCGAGGTAACGGCGGAGGAGCTCAGCCAGCAGCCGAGCGTTGCTCCACCCGTCGAGGATCGCGTGATGGAACGAGACAACCAGGCAGAACGTCGCAGCGCTGCGTCGGTGCACATGCAGCCGCAAGAGCGGCGCGCGTGTGACGTCGAAGCCACGCTCAAGCTCTTCTGCGCAGAACTGGTCAAGGGCCTGCTGTTGAGCGGACGCGGACAGTTGAGAGAGATCAGAGACCCCGAGCGAGATAGGGGTCTCGCGCTCCACAAGCTGCAGCGGTTCCGAGAAGCCAGTGAGAGCGAACCGCGTGCGGAGGATGGGATGAACGGCGACCAGCTCGGCCACAGCCTGCTGCAGCGCGCTCAGCTCGAACGGGGCCGAGATGTCGTGGCAGAAGATGTCATGGTAGACCCCGGAGGCGCCGGACAAGCTGTGATGGACGCACATGCCCAGCTGCAGCGCCGCCAGCGGATAGGCATCTTCTATCTCGGCGGGAAGCCGCGCGCGATCCGCGTCTGATACCAGGCTCAGAGGCGCGCTGGGCGGCGGCAGATCATTGCTGGATCCTGTCACTTCGCGCAGAAGCGAATGGACGGTCTTGTGAACGAACAGCTGCTGCACAGAAATCGACAGGCCAGCCTGCCGCGCGCGCGCCAACACCGACAGGCTTAGGATCGAGTCGCCGCCGAGGTCGAAGAAGCTGTCATGAACAGACACGGGGCCGCAGCCGAGCGTGTCCTCCCAAATATTGCAAAGAGCCTCTTCTTGCGGGGTGCGCGGCGCGACATATTCGCGCTGGGGCGGTTGCAGCGGCGCTGACCGGAGACTCCGATCGAGCAGCGCCTTGCGATCGACCTTGCCGTTCTGGTTCAGCGGCAGCGCGTCGAGGGCCAGCAGGACCGCCGGTATCATGTAGTCTGGCAGCCTCTGGCGCAGCTGTTCGCGCAGCGCGGTGGGGGTGAGCGCAGGGGAACTAGACACGTAGCATGCGACGATCTGGCGTTGGCCATCTGCCCCGTCCCGTACCAGCGCTGCTGCCTCGCGTACGCCCTGGCAGCTGGCCAGGGTTTGCTCGATCTCGCCCAGCTCGATGCGAAAGCCGCGGATCTTGATCTGGCTGTCGACTCGCCCCAGGTACTCGATGTCGCCGCTGGGTAGCAGGCGGACTAGGTCGCCGGTTCGATAGAGCGTTTCACAGCCCACGCCGCAGGTTGGCAGGGCGCCTATCGATGCGCGCTGCAGAAAGCGCTCGCGCGTGAGCTCCGGTCGGCCCAAGTAGCCGCGGGCCACGCCTGCCCCCGCGACGTAGAGCTCACCGGGGACCCCGACCGGCACCGGTTGCTGGTATGCATCGAGCACATACAGCTGCAGGTCTGGGATCGGCTGCCCGATAAGGCTCGTCGGGCGCTCTGCGTCGCGCATGCGCAGCGGGCGATAGGTGACGTGGACCGTGGTTTCGGTGATGCCGTACATATTGACGAGCTGCGGTTGGCAGTCGCCGTGACGCGCAAACCAGTCGCGCAAGCTCGTCGGATCCAGCGCCTCGCCCCCGAAGATGACGTAGCGCAGCGCCAGCGGTCTGGGCGCCGCCGCGTCTACGCGCAAAAGCTGCCGGAAGGCCGAGGGCGTCTGGTTCAGGACCGTGACGCGCTCGCGGACAAGGAGGTCGTAAAACGCATCTGGATCGCGACTCTCCTGATGGGTCACGACCACGAGCCGACCGCCATACAGCAGCGCACCCCACAGTTCCCAGACCGAAAAGTCGAATGCGTACGAGTGAAACAGGGTAAAGACATCGTCGCTGTCAAAGTGAAACCAGGCATCGGTCGCGGAAAACAAGCGCGCGATATTGGCGTGCGAGACCTGGACACCCTTCGGATTCCCCGTCGAGCCGGAGGTGTATAGGACATAGGCGAGGTGGTGCGGCTGCAGTGCCACGTGTGCCGGAAGGACCCTCGCCACCGCAGGATCGGAGCAGAGATCCTCGACGAAGACGAGCTGCTTTCCAAGCTGCTGGCAGCGCTCGGCCGAAGTCCTTTCGGTGACGATCACCTCGGCGCCTGCGTCATCGGACATGTAGCGCAAGCGCTCCTCGGGATAGGCGGGATCGAGCGGGACATAGGCAGCGCCAGCCTTGAGCACGCCGAGGAGCGCCACAACCAGATCGAGCGAGCGCGGCAGGCAGACGCCGACCCGTGACTCGATGCCGACACCTAGCTCTTGCAGCCGGTGCGCAAGCAAGTCGCTGTCGCGATCAAGTGCTGCGTAGGTCAAAGACTTGTCGCGACACAAGATAGCTACCGCATCCCCGCGACGCTTCGCCTGCGCAGCGAACCGCTCGGTCAGGGGCGCAACCGGGTAGACCGGCGGCGTCGGGTTGGCGATTCGGGCCAGCTGCTCGCGATCCGTCGGGGTAAGTAGGGTCAGATCGTGGATGCGCTGGTCGGGATCGACGACACAGCTGTGCAAGATCTGCAGGAAGCTCGCGGCCAGCCGCTCAATACGGTCGCGGTCAAACAGGTCCGCGCTGTACGAGATCGTGCCGCTGACGCCCGCCGAAGAGCGAGCAAGAAACAGGGTCAGATCGAACTTAGCGACCTCGGGGTTCGAGCTATCAGGGCACAGGTCGACCTCGGTCCAGGACATGTTTGGGACGTCGATCGGCGCATGCGGCAGGTTCTTGTACATGAACGCAGCTTGGATTAGCGGATCGAGCTGACCGGCGGTCGTGGCGCCGGTGAGCCGCACGACCTCGTCGTATGGAAGGTGCTTGTTCGCAAGCGCCTCGCGGACGACCTCGCGCTGGGCCCGGACCAGCTCGCGGAAGCGCAGCTCGGGAGTCATCCGGCAGCGCAGGACCAGCGTGCTCGAAAAGTATCCGATGAGATCCTTCAGCTCATCGCGATCGCGCGACGCAGAAAACGTGCCGATGGCGAAGTCTGCTTGCCCCGAGATGCGATGCAGCAGCGCCGCCCAGGCTGACTCAAGGACAACGAAGCGGGTGCAGCCTTCCTCACGTGCCAACCGATCGAGCCCGGCCACAAGCTGCTGCGGAATGCTGAGATCGACCATGCCACCGCGGGTGCTGCGCACCGCACCGCGGGAACGATCGACCGGCAGCTGTAAAGAGGGCAGCGAGGCCAGCTGCGTGCGCCAATAGGTCCGTGAGCACTGCGCCCCCTCCGATGCTAGATAGGCCGACTCCCAGGCTGCGTAGTCGCTGTAGCCGCTGGCGAGCGCGGGCAGGTGAGGCCCCTTCCCGCTGACAAGCTGCGCGTAGATCTTTGCCAGATCGCGCTTGAATACATTGGCAGACCAGGCATCCCCCACGATGTGGTGCAGGCGCACAAGCAGCATGTGGTGCAAGTCATCGATGCGCACCAACCTGGCCCGCACCGGTAGGCTCACCCCGAGTTGCCACGGGCTGCGGCTCTGTTCGGTGACGAACCGCCGCAGCAGCACGGTCGGCGTGTCGGTTTGGTCGGGCGCTGCGGGCTCCGAGGTGACCGGGAGTGCGAAGTCTGCGTCCGGTGCCGCGAGCACGCGCTGGTATACGCGACCGTCCCTCTCGACGAATAGGGTCCGCAGTGCCTCGTGACGGGCCACCACCGCCTGCAGCGCTACCTGCAGGGCTGCGACATCCAACAGGCCCTCCATGCACAGGCCGAAGTAGCCCTCGTAGACCGGCTCGCTTGGGTGCTGCTGCTCGAACAGCCACACCCGCTCTTGCGCGCGGCACAGCGGCTTTTGGGGGGCACCGAGAGCGTCATCGCAGACCGGCAAGATCGGTGGACTCATGAAGGCCCTCGCAAAAAGGAACGTGCGTTGAGCGGAGCTCTGGGCGCTCGGCGCTCACCAGCCAGGCAGAGCGCGATATTTCAGGTTGCCGAAAGCGGGGAAGGTTCCGCTTGGTCGAGAGCGGGCGTGCATGTCCTACAGAGAGCAGGTCTTGCGCGGCATACCTGGCTGTAGAGCCTGGGAGCGACGAGCCAGGCACACGGCCAAGCGAGCATTGTACTTAGTGCAAAATCACCTGTCAACACCGTCCCTGACCGACGCTGGGCCACCTCAGGCCAGCGGGTCACTGCCCAGGTTCCGGCTGGCTTTCTGGAAAATTTCTGGGCTTGAGCGTGTCCAGAGATCTCTCGTACTCTCGCAGAGTGCGCGCGGCAGGCAAAAGCGACGACCGTGACGCAGGGGGACGCGAGGACCTCCTACGGAGCATCAGCATTTGGCTCTTCGTCGTGACGCTCCTCGCGTTGCTTGTGAACTTCGTGGTCCGCGGAGGAAACCTGGCCAGCGGACCGGCACCGCCGACGCCCCTCGGCCCGGTTTTGAGCGCGCAGCAACAGAGCCAGGAGCTATGTGGAGAGGCGCCAAAGAACGGGCGCTCCGTCCTTCTGACATTGGCCTACGGCCCGGAGATCAAGACCTTCATCGAAGCCGCGTCCGAGCGCTTTGAGCAGCGCTGTCCGCATATCGAGGTCAGGCACCAGGTGATGGACGAGATCAGTGCGGCGGCCGCGATCGCAAGCGGTGCCGGACCGTCGACGATCTGGATCGCAGGGAACGAGCTCGCGCTGAGCCTGGCCACCCGTCCCATGGACAGTGGACTTGCTCAGGCAGCACCGATCCTTTTCAGCTCGCCGTACGTCTTCGTTGCCTGGGAGGATCGCGCCCAGCTGCTGCAGCGACTGCTCCGCTCACCGGTATCGGGCGAGGGAGCATGGATGCAGCTGAGCTGTCCGCTGCTCCCGCGAGCTGCGGGTGAGGGCGGCACAACGGAGCCGACGACGACGGCAGTGAGCTGGGTCGACTGGTACCGCGCGAGCATCCTGCCGCCTGCTCGGCCACCAGCGCGGCGAGCAAAGTGGAGAGCCGAGCCCGTCCCTCCGCCGTCCGAGGAGACGTCGGGCGCGCTGGCCGAGACGCAGGCATGGGGGCCCGTCAAGTTTCGGCATGCGGCTCCGGTGCGCGCAGCGCTGGGGCTGGGGGCGCTGTCCCTTGTCGCGTACGACTACCTTCGTCCGCCGCAGGCGCGCGCACAGGGTCCGGCAACTGCCGCAGACCTCTCGCGGGCCTTGCAGGACCAAGCCCCGGCGCTGCAGGTATGGCTGCGGCGCTGCAGGGGCGCGCTGGGCGCGCTGCCAGAGACAGAGGCTGGCCTAATTAGGGAGTTCGAAGAGCAGGGGGCGGCGCGGTCTGACGTGATCGCGGTACGCGAGCACGCCGCGCTTTCTCTGCTGTCCAAGCGCGCTGCGCACGGGGCGGCGGTGCGCGGGCTGCGCATCCTGTATCCTGCGACCAGCTTGCGCGGCGAGTATCGCGCTGTCCTCACCGCGCGGCCGGGTCCGGGCCAGCAGGCGGTTGCAGAGATCGCTCACAAGTGGATCGCCTTCCTATTGCGCGATGACATGCAGCGGCTGGCTATCGAGCAGGGGCTGCGTCCAACGACCGGGGTGGGTACGATCCGGGACCACGACGTGCCGGCCAACCCGTTCTTGAGCCTGCGCCATCGGGGGGTCGAGCTGTCCCCGAGCCAAGAGCCGCCACCGGCGCTCGACGCGGCCGCGGCCCGCAGGCTCATGCGGATCTGGGAAGACGCAGTCCTCTCGAACTGACGTTGAAGGCACGCACGGCAGGAGTGCTTGTGGTCACTGGGCCCAGTTCTGCAACCCGGCGGTCTTGGTCACCGCGGGAGGCGCCGTGGGTGCGGCTTTGTCATCTTTTCACTTGGGGTCGCTGAGTGGCGCTGGGGCTGCCTTGGCGGTCTTGTTCTTGACAGCAGGCGGCTCCTTTTTCACTGGAATCGGGGGCGCTGCCTGAGCCGGCGTCTCGATCCTTTCGGTGGCTGGGGCACTGCCACCAGCGGCGCCGCCCGCTGCAGGCAAGCTGCTCTCTTTTCCATCGCCGATGTTCAGCATGACAGGCAGCCCGTTCTGGCCACCGAGCAGCAGGATCTTGGTGTTATTCGACTTGGCCAGCTCCTGCGCGGCCTCAATGCTGCGCCAGCGCAACAGATCCAGCGGGTTCAGCCCACTGATCACGACATAGTCGCGGATCCCGGCAGCTTCCGTCCGCTTGCGCTCAGACTCTTTCTGCTCCCGCTCAAGCTTGTATCGATACTCCAGCATCAGCTGTTCTTGCCGGTACTTGTCGGCAATCGCGTTCTCGACGACCTTCGGCAGTTCGACCGACAGCAGCTTCAGCTCCAGAATATCGAGATAGGGCCTGGCCCCATTGCCGTCCCTGGGAACGAAGCCGCCGAGCCGGGGAACGTTGCTCAACTCATGCAGGACCTCTCCGGCGCTTGAGTAGATCTGGTGGGCCGAGCGCGCACCGAAGATCCGCCGGGCATGCGACTCGACCTGCGGGCGGATCATCCGGTCGAAGTAATCGGCGCCGATATCCTGCTGCAGGTAGCCGAGCATCTCTTGGTTTAAGCGGTAGCTCACAGCGACGGAGACGCCCAGGGTTAGCCCGTCCTCGCTGAGCACCTGCAACTTCAGCGTGTTCTGCTGCAGGCGGATATCGTAAAGGCTCAGCGAGTCCCAGGGGGGCGTGATGTTCAGCCCTTCTCCCCAGATGCGGTCCTTGACCGTTCCGCCCTTGAAGTAGCGGAACATAACGCCGCGCTGCCCAGCGGGAACAACGATGAAGATCTTGGGCCAGAAGTAGCCCACCGCAATGAGAAACAGGACGAGGAGCGTGTAGGTGGTGAACTGGATGCGGTCGAGCTGCGCTTCCAGCCATTCGCGTCGGGTTGAGCCCGACTCAGCGTCGTCCTTCAGGCTCGCTCTTGTCTTTGCCATGAGTCGCCCCGCTTCGCTGGCGTCTTCTCGGACCGGACAGCAGGCAGAGTATGAGGCCCCCAATTGGGGTCAGAAACAGAGAGGCCAAGATCGCCCACAGGAAGCCGATCCGCCGCGTGGTGCCGAGCAGCCCAATGGAGAGCACGGTCAGGATGGGCAGCAAGATGACGAGCGGGCCGACGTTCATGGGCGGTGCGCGCGCGCTCAGGCTGGTGTCTTGGAAGGCCCTTGCGCATCGGCCTCTTTCTTCATCTGCGTCACGATCTGCTTCGCCTGTTGGAACTCGGCGCGGAAGTGATCGCGGATGGCGCTCGGATTGAACGTCAGAATGGTCCCTCCAGACTCGAAGTGCGCAACGAACACGCGTCCGGTGGCCATCGTAAATGCACCCGCGACGATCGGCATGGATACGACGCCGAGCGAAGTCCCAACTAACGGAACGAACTTAAAGAACGTGCTGGCCAGGGCTACGCCCAGCCCTGCGCTGCCGACGGCTGCGACCAGGGAGGCCACGATCTTCTTGGCGATCTGCTCCGAGAACTTCACGCCGTACAGCTCAGACAGTTCTTTGAGCATCTTCACCTGCACAGCTCCCACGCCCAGGACGTCGATGATGGGAACTGGCACCAGCCCAACGCCGAGCGACCACAGGACGTTGCGACGCACGATTGCATGCGCGCTATCTGTCTTCCCGGCTGCCGGTGCATCGGCCTTGGCGCCGGGGGAAGGCGCAGCGGCTGCCGGATTCGCGGCAGACGGCTCAGACTGTTCGGACGCAGCAGTGGAGTGACTGTTGGGTGTCATCTGGACCTACTTACTTGTTAAATGGCTGCCGTATTGTATCGCGAGTCATGGGATGTGAAAAGCAGGCCCGCTGGCTCGGGCGGCTAGCGATCGGCGAGTTCCTTGCCCGGGGTGATCGAGCGAACCTGCCCATATTCCATAGTGACGACGCGATCGGCGCAGCGGAAGTAGCGATCGTCGTGCGAGATCACGATGACTGTCTTGCCGCGCTTCTGGAGGGAGGGCAGCAGCTCTTCGTAGAAGTAGCGTCGGAATTCCGGATCTTGATCGGCTGCGAGCTCGTCGAAGGCGTACAGCGGGCGGTCCTCGAGAAGCGAGACGATGAGGGCGATCCGCTTGCGCTGGCCGGTGGAGAGATCGAGCTTGGTGAATCGACCGTCCACATAGGATGTCTTGTTCGCGAGGTTCATCTGTTCGAGCAACTCGCGCACGCGGCCAGGCTCCATGCCGGATGCGCCGTAGAGCTTCTTGAACAGGTGGAAGTCCGTGAGCACAGTTGAGACCAGCTCGCGGTAGGCCTGTACGTTGGAAGGCCGGATGGGAATCCCATCCAGGCGAATCGAGCCTGAGCTCGGCCAATAAAGCCCGGTCAGGACCTTGAGCATGGTGGACTTGCCGCTTCCGTTCCCTCCAACGATGAAGACTGTCTCGCCGGCCGTGATGCTCAGGCTGATCGGCCCGATGTGGAAGGACTCCTCATCGGCCTTGTACGAGAACTCGAGCTCCTGTACCTCAAGCGTGCCGAAGCGCCCCTGCCACGGGTCGGACTCCCCCTCTGCTTCCCTTTCGCCTTCGGGACCATCGTTGAGGCTGTCGTCTAGCTTCGTTTCGAGCGCATGAATGTTGGCCATGGCCAGGTTGGCGCGCAGGAAGTTCGGAATGCCGGAGATCACGCTCTGCAGGGAACCCCAGGTAAACAGGACTGCACCGATGATGCGCGGCACCGCAGAGCTGCTGGCCGCATCGTACTGCGGCAGGACGAACGTGACGCCGCCGAGCAGCAGGAACAGATTCGAGTTGCCAATGAGCAGGTTGTCGCTGAAGACGCCGTGCGCCTTGACTGCGTTGTTGCGCAGGTCATCTGCGACCTGGTCGATGTCGGTTCGCACCTCTTCTGCGCGGCTCCGGCTCAGCTTCACCTGCTTGAAGCCGCGCAGGAGATCCATCAGACTCTCCAGGAAACCGAGCCGGCTCTGCGCCGCTTGCTGCAGGTAGCCTTTAACCTGCGCATGCTTTGCATAGTAGAGCGCCGCCCACAGTCCGTTGATCATCAGGAGGACGATCAGCGCCGTCGGTGAGACGCTGGCAACGTAGAAGCCTGCGAAGACAACGACCAGCAGGGATTCCATCGTGTACGCGATGACGTTGACCGAGCTCGAGATGATCGTGACGTTCTCGGTTAGCCGGTCATAGATCTCGTTCATCCCGAGCTGCTCGATTCGCTCGGCTTCTGCGCTGCGGATCTTGTCGACGATGCGCAGCTTGGTGTCGTACAGGGACTTCTCGATGGTCTTGGCGGTCTGATGGAACGTATGGCGCGAAGAGAAGACGAACAGGATGACCGAAAGCGCGAACAGGACGAAATGCCGCGTGCTCAGGTGGCCAGGATCCTGGGACGCCGCACTCACCGCGCCCATGATGGACGCGTTCGAGAGCCCGGCGAGCGCAGCGGCCACAAGCAGCCTCCGCCGAACCTTGGGTGACTCCTGCCTAATGAGCGAGAGGAGGGTCATCTACATAAACCATCCATATGAGGAAGGCCGGCTGCGCGGGGTACGCACAGACCGGCCTTTCGACTATGGCAGGCGCGTCAAGTCCGCGTCAAGGCTCGTGAAATCGGGCTCACGTAGCGGGTGCTCCGGGCAAAAGCTGTCCCGGCTTCCGCAGCAGCCCGAGCGGCAAGCGACACGGCGATCGCCAAAGTGGAAAGGCGGAGGGCAAGGCATGCTTCACGATGCGCCGAGTGAGCCTGTGAGCCAACTACCCGTCTGTGGATGCTCCAATGGGCGGGCCACAAAGTGGCCAACCGTCCCCATCGCAGCCCGCACCAGCTGATACTCCGTTCGACCGACAGGACACACAGCGCCGCACTGAACGGCGTCGGGCCCGCGTATGTTCGCCTGGGTACCGATC
>CAZVMD010000040.1:0-36524 GCA_964628555.1 uncultured Myxococcales bacterium
TCCGTCGCAGACGGGAAATGGGGGGAGTGGGGGCGGGGGATGGGGGCGGCGGGCGAGCCAGCCGAGGGAAGCTGAAAAACGGTGCGGCACCGGCAAGGTCAAAGAGTAGGATGGCGCGAGCAGGTCGGGTGGCCGGTGGTGGTCATCTTGGCTTGGGGGTGTGCCCCGAAGTGGCGACACTCTGCTTTGGGTTGGCCTAGATCGTGTGGAGACCGAAGATGAAGCTGCTCGTGCTGGCTGCTGGGTATGCAACGCGCTTGCGACCTCTGACTGACCATCAGGCCAAGCCGCTCTTGCCGGTGCGGGGTCGGCCGATGATCGATCATGTGCTCGACAAGTTTCATGGCTGCCCGGCCATCGACAGCGTCTACGTCGTCACCAACAGCCGCTATGCGCCGAACTTTTCCGAATGGAAAAAGACGGTGCCGCAGCAGCATCCGGGCTGTGACTGGCAGGTGCAGGTGTTTGATGACGGCACGCACTCGAACGAGGATCGGCGCGGCGCCATCGGCGACATCCACTTTGTGCTGGAGCAGGCGGGGCTCGACGATGATCTGATCGTGGTGGCAGGGGACAACCTGTTCTCGCAGCCACTTGCCGAGTACGTCGCGGCGGCGCAGCGCCAGGGCATCGTCATCGGTGTCTACGATGTCGGCAACCTGGAGCTAATCAAGCAGTACAACAACATCCGCGTGCAGCCCGAGACGGCCGCCGGCCTCCCCGCCGAGCGCATCACCTATTTCGAGGAGAAGCCGGCCGAGCCTGTCTCAACGCTGACGGCGATTGCGCTGTACCACTATCCGCGCCACGCGCTGCCGCTGATTCGGCAGTACATCGCCGAGGGGCAGAACCCGGATCAGCCGGGGCGCTTGGTGCAGTGGCTGTATCCGCGCACGCCCTGCTACGCCTATCGCATCCGCGGTCTGTGGCTCGATATCGGCAGCAAAGAAAGCTACGACGAAGCGCAGCGCCTACTTTAGCGACGAGGTCGCTAGTTCTTCTTTGCGCTGCGGGTGGCCATCGACCACTGATGGCCGAAGGGATCGCGAACGATGCCGTAGCGATCGCCCCAGAACTGATCTCCGAGCGGCATCACAACGGTGGCGCCGGCCGCCGTGGCCTGAGCCCACAGCGAATCGACCTGTGGGCAGTCCAGGTGCATGGTGACCGGCGTGCCGCTGAGCGCCTTGGGGTGGCTCGGCTTGCCGCCGCACATCTCGGGGAAGTCATCGGCGAGAAACAGCGGCTGGCCGCCGATGCTCAGCGCGGCGTGCATGACCCGCTGGCCGTCATCGGTCAGGTGACGGGCCTGCTCGACGGCGCCAAAGGCGCGCTTGTAGAAGTCGATGGCCGCGGCGGCGTTGTCGACAACAAGGTGGGGGATGATGGGCTGGGCGATGGTCAGATTGGTGCTCATTTCAGTTCTCCATTTCTTCCGGTGATGCAGGCGGAAGACTTCCTCGCTCTTGACCGATCGGTCAAGAAAAAACTGAAAAAACGTTCAGTGCATGAGCCCGCTTGCCGGCACTCTTCCGACGGAGATAGGAAGCGAAGGCTGGGCGCGAGCTCTCCGCTTGTGTCCGCTAGCTTGGGCTAGCTGCCAAGCACAGCCTGGCACACCTGCAGAAGCTCGGCATGACAGGGCAGCTCTAGATAGGTCTGCCAGGCGGCGAGGCTCGGCGCGTCGGCCTGACGCAGCGCCAGCCCGGCCCGTGTCGCCCTGGCCTCCCCAACAAGCGCGTCGTGGGCCCGCAGCGCCTGCAGCGACTTCAGGCGACACAGGCGCAGCGGCAGCTCGTCGCTGCCCCAGGCATTGACGCGAGCCAGGCAGGCCAGCCCCTCATCTGCCAAGCTCAGCGCGGCCTCGGCATTGCCCAGCGCTAGCTGCACCTGACTGAGCACAATCCGCGTTGCCGCACTGCGGGTCGCCATCGGCTTGAGCTGCTCCAGCGAGGCTTGCCCAAGCTGCCAGGCTTGCGCCAGGTCGCCACGCTGCAGGCAGAGATGCGCGGCAGCGGCCAGCGCCGTGCCTTGAAACAGCCGCGGTGCCTTCGGATTTTTGCGCACGACCGCGATCCAGGCCTCTAGCTTCAAAAGACCGAGCGGGTCGATCGGCCACAGCGGACCACCGAGGGCGTAGTAGGCAACTAGGGTCTCGCTCCAGGAGTTGCGCTGCTCGCGGGCCTGCGCACTTAGCTTCTCGATGCACTCGTTGGCTTCGGCAAAGCGCCCGACATCCATCAGCGCCCGAGCATAAGCACCGCCGAAGATGGGCGGCATGTCTGGCTCACCCGCTCGATCGACATACTCGATGGACTGGGCCACATCGGCCAGTGCGCTAAACGGCTGCGGAGCAAAGACGCGATGCAGGAAATAAGCAGGGAGCTGCAGCGGAGCCAGCGCGCGATACGGCAGAGCAGCGACACCATGCGCCGCGATGAACTCCCGGCAGCGGGCCGCCAAGCGCTCAAGCGGCTGACGCAGCGAGAGCGTCGTGTACATGCTGCCCACCACTCCCGCGGCCTCGCCGAAGCCGACTGCCACTTCGGAGGTCGGGGCATCGCTCTCAAAGAGCTGGATGGCTTCCATCAGGGTGGTGTAGTCGCCGGTCAGGCCCGCCGCTACTGTGCTGGTGTTGAGGCTGAGGTACCAGTAGCGCGACCCAGGCAGAAGAAGCGTGCGGGCTTCGCTGGCGCTAGCCAGAGCCGTCGCGTGGTCTTCGCAATACACGCTAGCGACGGCGCGAATGGCCAAGAATTCGCCGCGTTGCTGCCCTTGCGCCCCGGCGCCTAGCGCCTTTTCTACCAGCCGCAGCGACTCGCTGGGGCTGGCCTGGGTCCAGGCGCTGTTGGCAGCGTGCATCAGATAGGGCAAGGCCAAGCTCGCGTCCCCCGAGCGCAGCAGATGCTCGGCAAGTACGATCGCCGTGGCGCCCTCGGCCTGGGCTAAAAACTCTGCGGCCCGGCGATGCCCCTGCTGCTGCTCGGCACGCGACAACAATCCATAGGCGGCATCGCGCAGCAAGGCGTGGCGAAAGCGATAGGCCGGCCCGGCATCCACGCTGGTTCGCCCACCGCGCGAGCGGTTAGCACCCTGCTGAATAAGCTCGGCCCGACACAGCAGCGAGAGCCAGCTGGTCAGCTCAGCTGTAGTCAGGCTGCCGTCGAGCAAGGCCGCGATCCCGGCCTGCGAGAAGCTCTCGCCAAAGATGCTGGCCAAGCGCAGGATGCGCCGGCAGGGACTGTCTAGGCGGCTGATGCGATTCTGTAGCAGGGCGAGCACCGTCTCGGGTCGCTGCCCTTCGCTGTGCTCGGCGGCATGGCGGATCAGCTCTTCGAGGAACAGGGCATTGCCTTCGGCGAGCTCGGTCAGCTCGGTCGTCAGCTCTGCTGAGCCGCGCGAGCCGAGGACCTGCACGATCAGGCGCTCGCAGGCCCGACGGCTCAGCGGACGCAGGGGAATGATCTGGGCATGCGGCGCCCACAGCTTTGGGAAGCGCTCCAGCGCTTCCGGCCGCGCCAAGGCCAAGATGCCCAGCCGCGCTTCCGGCAGCGAGCTCAGCACGTCCGAAAGCACACTCACGGTCAGCACATCGCTCCAGTGCAGATCTTCTAGCACCAGGAGGACTGGGGCGAGGGCACACTCGCCCTGCAGCCAAGCGATCAGCGTGCGCACAAGCAGTGAACGAAACAGCCGGCCATCCTGACGAGCAGCCGCCAGCAAGGGCACGTTCTCGTCGGAAATCGGCAGCCCAACAAGCTCGCTGAGGAGCTCGCGCTCGAAGCCGGCCCAGGTCGCGGGCAGTGACGCCAGTCGCTCGCCCAGCTGGGCCCGTGCCAGCGTCGGGTCCTCGATCTCATGCAGGCCGAAGTGCTTGCGCAGCAGCTCGGCGAAGACCCCCAGCGGCACCGCCATCAGCAGCGGCTCACAGCGGCCGACAAGCACCCGCACCGGCTCACCGCGACTCGCCACACGATGCAGAAACTCGTGGCGCAGCCGCGACTTGCCGATCCCGGCGGCGGCGGTTACTACCATGGCGCGCGGAATATGCTCTTCGATCACGCCGTCCAGCAGCGAGTCCAGCGCGGTCAGCTCATGCTCGCGACCGACATAGGGTGTTGGCTGACCGAGTAGACAGCGGGTGCTGTCCGCGTCTAGATGCGCGCGCAGCAGGCGCAGCTGGCCATCGGCGCCGCGGCGAATGACGAAGCGCGAATCGAGCAGCCCAGCGGTCACTTCATCCAGAAAGATGGTGGTCACAGCGGGTTGCGCTGGCGCTGCCGCGAGCAGGGCAGCCGCCCGATCGAGCGCTTCGCCAATCGGCACCTGCTGGCTCAGCGCACCCCGCCCGGTCGCGACGGACAGCTGAGCCGGTGCGCAGTGCTCAGCCAGCAGCAGGGCACAGCGAGCTGCCTGCTCAACCTGATCGGTTGCCGCCCCCCAGCTGCCAAAAAACGACAGCACCAGCGAGCCATCGGCCAGGGGCACCGCGTCCACACCCAGCGCGCTGAGCCTGGACATCAGGCTCGACAAGCCTGGCAGGGACAGCACATCGGGCTCGCTCGGCTCGCCTTCGGCCGCCGCTTGTACGCTCGCCAAGTGACAGAGCAGCACGCTGACCAGGACCTGTTCCGGGCCCCCGGGCTGCACTCGCTCCGGTACCGAAGTCGATCGACGGCGGGGTCGCTCGCGTTCCCCGCCGCGAGCCGGGGCGGCCAGGGCAGGCAGGCGCGAGCGCAGGATCAGATCAAGCTGGCTGAGCACCGCCTGCGCACTTCGCGGACGCTGCGACTCAGACCGCGCGAGCATCGCCGCCAGCAGGTGCGCAACCGGCTCTGGGATCTGAGGGCGTAGCAGCCGCACATCGGGAAGTGGCTCGAACAAGACCTTGGCCAGGACAGCCGGCAGGTAGTCCGCGACAAACGGCGGCGCGCCGGTTAAGCACTCAAAGAAGATGCAGCCGAGCGAAAAGACGTCGCTGGCGGCGCTCAGCTTGCTGCTGCCGCGGGCCTGCTCCGGCGACATGTACTCGGGCGTGCCAAGCAGCGTGCCGCTGCGCGTCAGCACCTGCGAGGCATGACCCCGGCGAGCCAGCCCGAAGTCCAGCAGCACGACGCGCTCGACATCGGACGCGCGCAGGAACAGGTTGCTCGGCTTGATATCGCGGTGGACGATGCCTTGCTCATGCGCGCCCCCTAGCGCCGCCGCGGTGGTGCGCATGCAGCGCAAGGTCTCGGCCAAGGTCAAGCCAGGGCCAGAGAGGCGCTGGGCCAGAGTCTCGCCTTCCAGCCACTCCATCGCGAGATAGGCTTTCCCGCCCGGTAGCACCCCATGCTCGACATAACGAGCGATGCCGGGATGGCGCAGCCCGGCGAGGATCGTCGCTTCACGATTGAAGCGGGCCCGCTCGTCCGCAGACAAAGAGGCTGCGTGCAGGAGCTTGAGCGCGATCGGCTCGCTGGTTGCGAGATCGGTGGCGCGATAGACGATCCCCACGGCACCGGACCCCGCGGCGTGGTCGATGCGAAAGCGACCAGCGCAGACAACACCGGGGCTCAGCCCAGACATCGCTGGCCGGCGCAGGGGTGGCTAAAGAGCGTGAGCAGACAGCTAAGCAAGGACTTGCCGCGTCCGATCGTATCACGGCGGCTCCGACGCTGACACGACGCGAATCAGCCAGCTAGCCTGAGCGGATCGAGGCACTGTCCGCGTAGCCCCAGGCTTGCGCTGGCCGCACGATCAGGTGAGCTGAGCACAGCCCCACCACCACCCACCAGCGGTGCGCTAGTAGAACGACGCCGTGCGGCGGGTGCCGGTGTAGTCGATGTACACGCTCTGCCACTCGGTAAAGAAGTCGAGGGCGGTTGTGCCCTGCTCGCGGCCCCCGACACCGGTGTCCTTCAAGCCACCGAAGGGCACCTGAGCTTCGCCGCCCACCGTCGGGCTGTTGACGTGCAGGATGCCAGTCTCGACCTGATCGATGTAGCGAAAGACGCGGCCCACATCGCGCGTATATACCGAAGAGGACAGCCCATAGCTGCTGTCATTGGCCAGTGCGAAGGCCTGCGCCTCATCGCTCGCTGCGACGATCGACAGCACCGGGCCAAAGATCTCTTCTTGGAAGATGCGATGGCTGGCCTGCACCTCGCTGAACACGGTCGGGGCGATGAAGTAGCCCGCACCCAGCTCACCACTTAGGCGGTCACCGCCCAGCAGCAGCTTGGCCTCGCGCTTGCCGATATCGAGGTAGCTAAGCACGGTCGCAAGCTGCTTGCTGTCGACCACGGGACCTACCTGCACACCGGTCTCGGTCCCCGGACCGACCTTCAGCGCGCGGGCTTTTTCGACGACCAGCTCGCAGAAGCGCGGCAGCACCGCCTGCATCACCACGGCGCGCGAGGTTGCGGTGCAGCGCTGCCCTGTGGAGTAGAACGCGCCCTGCACTGTGGCGGCGGCGGCCAGATCTAGATCCGCATCATCGAGCACGATGATCGCGTTCTTGCCGCCCATCTCGCACTGCACTTTTTTCTTCTGCGCCGCGCCCAGGCTGTACAGCCGCTGGCCGATCTCGTTGCTGCCAGTGAAGCTGATAGCGGCCACATCGCGGTGCTGTACCAGCGCATCACCCAGCGCGCCGCCGGGGCCGTAGACCACATTCCAGACGCCGCTTGGGATGCCAGCTTCGACCAGCACTTCAGTCAGAAGCTGCGCACACCAGGGCGTGTTGGAGGCCGGCTTGAACACGATGGTGTTGCCGCAGACCAGGGCCGCCGCGGCTTTCCAGACTGGAATCGCCAGCGGAAAGTTCCACGGCGTGATCAGCGCCACCACCCCGAGCGGAATCCGCCGCGTATAGATCAGGTTGTTCGGCAGCTCTGACGGGATGACCTGACCGAAGCTGCGCCGCCCCTCGCCGGCCGAGAACTCCAGGCAGTTGATCGAGCGCAGGACTTCGCCCGTCGCATCGGCCAGCGACTTGCCCTCTTCTAGACTGAGGGCGCGAGCAAACTCGTCTTTGCGCTGGCGCAAGAGGTGCTGTGCGCGAAACAGGATCTCGCCGCGCTTGGGGGCCGGCAGCAGGCGCCAGGCCGGCGCTGCCTCCTTGGCTGCAGCGACGGCAGCGTCGATCTCCGAGACACCGGAGACCACAACCTGGCCCAGGCTCTGGCCGTTGGCCGGGTTGATGTTTTCCTGCGTGCGGGGCTGGGCGGGGGCGCGATAGGCGCCTGCGATGTAGTTCTGTATCAGCTGTTTTTGCATGGTTCCCTCGGGCCGCCGCACACTACTGCGCGGTCGCACCGAGGGTCAATGGCTGGGACACAGCTCGGCATACGCTCGCAGCGCTAGCTCGCCGCGATCGAACTGCGCCGCGTCGCCTGCGTTCCAGGTGATGGCTCGCGTAGCCACACCGCGCGCGGAGAGTCGCGCGGCGATGTCGGCGATGACCAGCGACTCAGGCGGACCCGCGCCCCAGTCGATGCCGCTGTCTTGCCCCAGCGCCGAAAAGCCATTGGCGTAGGTCAGAAAGTAGCGCGCACCAGCTGCCTGGCAGATCTCAACAATGCCGCGCGGCCCAGCTGTGGTCGATGGCAGCCGCCCGGCCAGCAGGTCAGCAAACAGCTCGCGCTGACGCCAGAACGGCAGCGTCAAGCACTCACTCGCGACGCCGGTAAAGAATGGCGAAGGGAACTCCTGCGCGCAGCTGAGCACGACATCGACCGGGCCATGGGCCTGTCGCGAGCGCTCAGCGACCTCGGCCATGTTGCCCAGCGGATCGGCACCGCTATCGACGATCAGCAATGCGGAAAAGTCCGGCGTGTTGACGCGATAGCAGCTGCCCCAGTTGCGCAGCGGCAGGGCGGGTCCTGGGGCTGTGCGGGTCGGCTGCTCGCCAAAAAAAGGCAGGACATCGATCGTCATGTCGCCCACCTCCACCTGGCTGCCCCAGGCCGGATCGACGACGCGCTGACCGCACAACTCCAGCGTGTGCCGCGGCACCTGATTGGTCAGCAGGCTGGCGGCCGGCACCGGCGGCACGATCGCCAGCGTGTCGCGCTCCGCCGCGGCCAGCAGGGAAGGAAGGTGGAAGTGATCTTCATGCAGGTGAGTGATCGCGATGGCCGAGGGACGCTGCGTACTGCGCGGCGCCTTGCCCAGCGTTGGAGGAAAGCGCCCTACCGCCAGCCGCAGCGGATCGAAGAGCAGCGTTGCCTGGCGCGAGCGGATCAAGACACTCGCGTGCTCGCGGCGATAGATGCCAGGCGCGCTCGGCTCTGGCCAGTCGCTGGGCGCAGCTGAGGGCGGCAGCAGGGCCAGCACCGCGGCGATGTCAGGTCCCAGGGTCTCGGCGTACCCGGCCGAAAGCGCCGCCAGATCGGGAGTGGTCGCCAGACCTCGCACCAGCTGGGCCACGGCCCCCAGCTGCTCGGGCGGCAGGCCCCAGCTGGCCAGGCGACGGCCATCGCGCAAGAGCTGCAAGCGCCAGGTGGCAGGCGGTGCAAAGGCCGACAGCAAGAGCGCTTCGGTCGCCACCAAGCCCCCGCTGTCGAAGGCGGCCAAGTCGAAGTACTCGGCGGGTAGCTCATGCTGCGCCAGGATCTCGGCCAGCGCCTCCTGACAGGCGCGTGGCTCGAAGCGGGCAGCGACAAAGCGGTTTAGGATCTTGCGAAAGGGAATGCTGAGCCGCAGGGGCTCAAGAAACAGACCGACGTCAGCCGGCCAGACCTGGGGGCGAGCGACTTGCACAGCCTCTTTATTTTACGGCGTTCGGCGGCATTCGTGGCGATTCGCCTGCGTTATCATGGCCCCATGCGCGTTGGGCTGTTCGTCCAAGGGGGAACCAATCCGCGCAATGTCTCGGGCTTCCGCTTTGCTTGCGAAGATCTGCTGCGCGGACTTGCCCACCGCCGCCCCGGCTCCGAGCTTGTGCTGTTTGCACTGGGCATGGATGCCGAAGGGCGACAGCAGCTGAGCGAGCTTATCGCGGGCTCGACGGCTCAGCCCAGTGCGCGAATCCTGGCCGTCAACAGCCTGGCCGATGCGGCCCGACTGCGCGGCGAAGCAGTCGATGTCCTGCATGAGCTGGAGCATCACCTGCGTCGTCCCCTTGCCGCCCGCGCGGCGCTGGCCCAGCCCGTGCCGATCGCCATCACGACGCACGGAAACCGCCTCGGCTCAGCCGCGGTGACCAGCTTTTATCTGCCGCTCCTCTTGGCTGGCCTGGGACCGGCCGATCGGGTGATCTGTGCGTCTAGCTCGGCACGGGACGCGCTCTTGCGCCATCTGGATCGGCTGGCTGAGCAGCTGGCGACCACGCAGGGCATACGCACCTCGCCCCCGTTTTCCGTCGCGGTGATTCCCTTTGGAATCGACACGGAGCAGTTTCGGCCGCAGGACCGGCTGCAGGCCCGTGCCACCTTGGGGCTGGCTCATCGCGGACGCTATCTGCTCTGCCACGGACGGATCGATCTGCGGAACAAGCAGGACCCCTCTCCTCTGCTGCTTGTCTTGCGGCGCCTGCGGCGCGATCCGGCCCTCGCCGATCTGCGCCTGCTGGTGTCGACATCGCCGTTTAGTCCCGAGCTCGATCTTCTACGACTGCGATCGCAGCAGCTCGGCATCGCGGAGCACGTCGATATCTTGCAAGGTCTGCCGCGCTCCGCGGTCCCGGCGGTCTATGCCGCAAGCAACGTCGCGGTCTGCCTGAGCGATACGCTGTACGAAAACTTCGGCCTGACGGCCATCGAAGCCATGGCCTGCGCCGTGCCGGTCATCGCTGCCGACTGGGCGGGCTTCCGCGATACGGTGCAGTCGGGCGAGACCGGCTGGCTGATCCCGACGCGCTGGGCCGAGCCTGAGGCCGATCTGGATCTGCTGGATGCGCTTGATGTCGCGAGCGCACCGGTGATGGCAGCCAGCAGCATCGCCGCCGACCCCGATGCCCTGGAGCATGCGCTACGGCAGCTGCTCGAAAGCCCTGAGCTGGCGGCGCGTATGGGGCAGGCTGGCCGGCGGCGCGTCGAGCGTGAGTATTCCACCCGCACCATGATCGATCGTCACCTCGACCTGTGGGCCGAGATGCGCGAGCACGGGCGCGCCGCCCCGGCACCGCATCGGCTAGCGGTCCCCCTGTTCAACGCTGTCGGGCACTATCCTTCGCGCTGCTTGGCGGATCATGACCGCGTGACCCTCACGGTCGATGGCCGCGCCTTGCTGGGTGGCGGCGAGCCGCTATGCACGCCGCCGATCGCTGGCGAGCCGACGGCCGAGGCACCACTCTATGCGCTGCTTGGCAGCTTGGGCGCAGCGCCTCTGTTGTCGCGCACAGTCGCCGAAGTCCTGGCCGCTGCCGAGGGGCAGTGCCCAGGCCAGGCGAAGCTGCGGCGGCACCTGCTCTGGCTGCACAAGCAAGGCTATGTCCGCATCGAAGACGCCAAGGGTCGCCACAGTCGCTCGACGCAGCGACCGCCCACCTCGGATAGCGACAGCGAGTAGCGCAGCAGGCCCTCGAACATCGCCGCCTCGCTGCCGAACAGCGGCGCGATCTGACTGCGGTAAGCCTGCGCTGCCCGCAGCTTGCGCGGAAAGTCGGCCGTCACCTCGTGTAGCTCGACGGTCTGTGATAGCGCGGCGGCAGCCACACGGCTTGCAAGCGCGCCAGCCCAGAGCGCGTAGGGCAGATCTTCATAGAAGCGAACCTCGAACCCAGCCGCGGCCAGCTGAAAGCCGGCGGAGCAGACCACCTGATGGTCGACGTGCCCACCCACCGCCAGCGGGAAGTAGTACACGGCTGGCCCCAGCGTAGCCGAGAGCGTCTGCAGCGTGACTACCAGCTCGGCCGTCAACCCATCGCTGGCCAGCGGCTCGCCAAACAGCCTCTGTGCCGTCGCATATGCGGGCTGACGGTAGATGGCATCGAGCAGTGGCAGCAGCACCTGGGTGGCGCCCAGCTCCGCGAGTGCCGCCCGATCCTCGTCGAGCCGGGCCTGCATATAGCCCTGCGCCGATCCCGCAGGCAGCCCGGCACAGACTGTCACTACCTGGGCTCGTTCACCACGCCTGCTGCACTGCGCGACCAGTCCCCCAATCGATAGAACCACGTCATCAGGATGCGGCGAGATAAAGACGTGCTCGCGGGGGGCAGAGCCGCTCATCGCACCGCCTAGCGCTTCCCGGGATAGTCATACTGAGCGAGGATCTCTTCTCCCGGCTTCATGTCGCGCGCCGCGCGCAACACCATGGTTCCGCCTTCGACCTGGGGCACCGAGTTGGCGTTTTCCGACTGGTTCACCTTGCTGGCCAGCGCCGATACATCCGAGCGCTGCTGGTTCAGAATCGGTGTGATGGGGTCGCCCTTGGCAATCGTGCGGTTGGCAAACAGCCCATCGCCATGGATGCTGGAGGGCTTGACCTGGGCTGGCCCCGCGTGACCACAGTCCGCGCCGTGAACATGACCTGGCTCTGAGCACGGCCGCAGACCGAAGCGCTGCAGATACGCTGCCGGATCCGCTTGATAAAGCTCTTGCTCGGGACTGTTCTGCAGCGCGAACTCAGCCCGCTTTAGGTTGTGCATCGCCAGCCGACTACGGCTCGCTGCATCTACCTCGCCGACCGCCAGCTCGCGTCGCGTCTTTTCATCATGGCCGGGGCCTTTTCGCGAGTACTCCATGAAATTCCCCCGCTGAAGAGTTGCCTAGCGGTACCAAAAACCTCCGGGGCGACGGAAATGCTCGGTCAGGAGCAGCCCAGCCGAACCGCGGCTGATGGTCAGATAATAAGTATACAGATAGTTCGCCTGCAGCTGTTCGAGGTGCGCGGCAAACTTCTGCCGTACCAGATCGGCTGAGATCTCGGCGGCATGGGCGCAGGTCATCACCAAGCCGTCGAACATCGGGGTCCCGAGCGCCAGCGGCAGGCGAGCCGGGACGGTCATGATCACGCGCAGGCCGTTCGCGGCGGCAAACTCGCCAAGCTCAGCGCGCGGCTGCGGCCCATCGTCGTTGCCCAGGCAGGTCCCGATGATCTGGGCGATGCCGTCCGGGGCCAGCACACTGGGCAGGCCCCGCAGAATGCGCCGTGTCACCGCCAGGCCATCGCCGCCCCCGTGCCCAACGAAGGGATAAGGCAGCTCGGGCACAAAGGGCAGCAGCGGTGGGTTGGCCGACACGAAGTCAAACTGCTCGCCCGGACGCAGTGCGGCGTAGAGATCACCGCGGCGAACCTCCATGCGATCGCTCAGCCCGTTGAGCGCGATGTTCAGCTCCGCAAACGCCGCCGGCAGTGGGTTGATCTCGACCGCCACCACCTTGCCACCCGCCCGACTGGCGCGCAGCGCTTGAATCCCCGGCCCCGCGCACAGATCCAAGCAGCGCGCCCCAGCTGGTGGCGACAGCCGCTCGGCCAAGGCGGCCGAGTCGTCGCCGAAATAGATCAGCGGATTGGCGACCGGCACCGGTACCAGCATCACCAGGCCGCTGGTCGGCAGCAGCATGATGCCACCGGTGTGCAAGCGCTCGCCCTTTGGGAACAGGATCCCCAGCCGGCACAGAGCGCTAAGCTCAGCGACCGTGAACGCAGCGAGCAGCTCAGCGGGCTCCACCGCTTCGGCCAGAAAGAACAGCCGCATCAGTGCACGCAGCGAGGGCGGCAAGGCATCCAGCTGTCCGCGCACGGCATCGAAGCGCAGGTGGTGCTGGCCAAAAACGCAGTAGCTATCGATATATCCCTCGCGCAGGGCAATGGCGGGGAGGCGACGCAGTACTCGGAGGTCTTCAGCATCGGGCTGCTGAACGGGGGAAGGCCAAGATTTTGCGGTCATCGCAAGCGGTTCTTTCCGAGATCAGGACTGCGGGTGATGAGGGTTTGATGGGCCGGGCTGGGCTAGGCAGCGACTCGCTAGGAGCGCAGCTAGCCTTCCTCGCCCGCCGGGCCGACCCCATTGACGTTGGCCATGGCATTGGCGTTGGCGGCGGCAATGGCGTTGACCACGATATCGACGTTGGCAGCCGCAACCGCGACAACGCCAGCGACGACGATGGCGACACCCCAGACCTTGCAGAACGCCAGCTGCATGTCCGCGCCCTGCGCCTGGCCGGGCTGCAGGTTCTGCATCTGCGGCGCCACGCCCTCGGTCTGACCGGGGGCCACCATGTGGCTGGCATCGACGCCAAAGCGCTGCATATAGCCGACTGGGTCGAGCTGATACGCATCACGGCTGGCCGTGTCGGCCGCCAGCGACTCGCGCAGACGGGCCATGTTCTGCCACTGCATCAGACTGCGATCACCCTCACCGGCCTGCGGCTCAGGGCTGCGATCAATCTTTTCGTGCTCGAGATTGTGATTCGGTGATTCTTTTTCGCTCATAGACGTACCGCCCTTTCTTTGTCCTCAGCTCGCTCCAGGGGGATGCCCTCCGCACCGGCTGTAGGCTTGGTCAAAGTCACAATTTGCAAATCGGGAAGCACCACGCGGCCATCTTGGGTGTAGCGCTCCTTGATGATCCGCCGAATGTCGAGAACTAGCTGCGCGAACTTGCCCATGTGCTTGTACAGGGCATCGCGGTTCTGCTTGAAGCTGACGAGGTCGGAGCAGACCTCGCAGTAGCTGCGATAGCTGCGGGGAAACAGGACCTCATCGGGACAGATCTGCTGCAACAGTCGCATCATCTTGATCGGGCCCAAGATGGCGATCATGTTGCTCAGCAGATCGTTGTCAGCACGCTCGAGCAAGCTGTGCAGCGACTCTTTGTTGAGGTCGCCGTAGTCGAGGATCGGGTTGTCTTCGACCTCGAAGCCGCAGCAGCTGACAAAGTGCCCCTTGGCCGAGATTGCGGCCGAGCGAATTGCCCAGGGACAGCCGCCGATCTTGTCGGAGAGCTCATCGAGCTGCAGGTTCGCCGGGCCGAGCTCAGCCTCCTGCATCTCGGCAATGCCGCGCCCCAGGCGCTGCACGGGGGAGTTCGAAAGAACGACCAGGCTCCGACCTCGCTTGCCCTTGTGATCGATCTGATGGCCGTCGGAGTCGAAGCGGAGCTTCATGTCCTGGCCTTCGCCGAACTCCTGCTTGATGCGCTCGGGATTGAGCTCACTCGTCGGACCGTAGGCATTGGCCAAGACCACCGCCGAGAACTGCAGCTCCAGCGCCGCCTCGTAGGCGTAGCGGACGTTGGTCAGCTTGATGAACGGCAGGTGGTAATCATCTGTGCTGATGTTGACCTCATCGAGCCCAGCCTCTTTGAGCTCGCTAAGCTTCAGCCTGGCCACCCGCGGCGACGTCGCCCAGTAGGCGTTGGTGACGATGCGAGTCGCAAGCCCCTGCTGCTTGCAGAGCTGAATCGCTTTGTAGAGATCCTTGCCGAGGAGCATCGGCTCACCGCCGGCAAAGATGATCAGCTTCAGACCGTTGCCGAGCTCGCTGAAGGCCTGCGTTAGGATTTTTTCGAGCTGCTCCCAGCTCAGCATGTCGTCGCGCTCTGGACTGGAGTTCATGCAGCAGTGCTTGCACGCCGCCGTGCACTTGCTCGTCGTCAGAACGGTGATCTGCTTGGGCTCGAAGACTCGCATACGGCTCTACTCTTGTCCTCCAAGGTCGGGCTGTGGGGCGGCCTGATTAGCGCTGCTTTCGCTCTAGGACCCCGAGCTGCAGGCAGGCACAGGACTTCGCACTATCGCCATTATCCGCTTAGCGTCCCCGCGCGCCAAGCGTCTTCATCTTCACTCCTTGCCGCGCCCTGTGCCAAGCCCGCTTCTGGCGCTCGCAGGGCTCAGCCTACCGCCGAGAAACCTTGCCACTTTGTCCGCTAATTATCGGCTGCACTGCGACGACGTTGCCCTCGCTCTCGCTGCAGTAGCCGGGGGTTGCAGGCGACAAGGCTAGCCACCAAGCCAGCGCCTGCGGCAAATCGGCTGGCGACTCGCGCCTTTGCGCTGGCCACGCGCTGGCCGAGCGAGCAGCGGGAAGTGCCGCCTGCTTGCGAATCCCGATCGACGGCTCTGTCGACGACGTACTATGATGATCTGGGAGCCTCCACAGCTGTGGATCACGTTCTTCTCGTCGAGTGTCCGCATCGGCATGCTGGCGAGCCAGCCCTTGCGCTGGCGCTGCTGCGCGGCATCTTGCAAAAGTCGGACATCCCCGCACAGAACCTCTTTGCCTCGCTGCTGTACCCACGTACGGCCACTGAACCCACCTTCCTCGACCGCTATGGCAGCCTCTGCTTTGCGCCTTGGCTGCGCAGCGGTAGCAGCCGCGCTGCGGTGCACAAGACCCTCCTTGAGCGCTGTGCCGCCGACCTCAGCTTGCAGGGCATCCGCGGTGACGTGGCCAGCTACCGCGCCGAGCTCGCCACGACGCTGCCGCCGATCATCGAGCGCGAGATCGAAAACGCCGGCCGCTGGCTCGCGCGAGCAGCCAGTGCTGTGCTGGCGACGAACTGCTCGATCCTCGGCTTCTCCGTCACGTTTGAGAGTCAGCTCCCCGCCACGCTGGCCTTGATTGAGCGCGTCAAGTCGGAGCGGCCCGAGCTTCGCATCATGCTGGGTGGCGCGGCCTGCCAAGAGGAGCAAGCCAGCGGCATCATGGCCTCGTTCCCGCTCATCGATGCCACCTGCTACTGCGAAGGAGAGGCGGTGATTGCCCAGCTGGCGTCGGCGCTGGCCGGCCAGCTACCACTCTCTGCTGTGCCGGGTGTGGTGTACCGCCAAGCTTCGCCCACCGCGCCGACAACACTCATCAAGACCCCGGGGCCGCCGCTCTGTCGCGACCTCGATGCGCTGCCGATGGTGGAGTATGACGACTACTTCGCGCAGCTAGCAAAGAGTGACTGGCATGATGCCGATGTTGGACTGCTGTTCGAGACCTCGCGCGGCTGCTGGTGGGGCCAGAAGCACCTCTGCACTTTCTGTGGTCTCAACGGGGATGGCCTTGCCTTCCGCGCAAAGTCGGCGGACCGCGCCTATCGCGAGATCGAGGCGCTGTATCGCCGCTATCCGCGCGCCGGCTATCTGATCGCGACTGACAACATCATCGCCCGGCCCTACTACGACAGCCTGCTGCCTCGACTCGCGTCGATGCCGCGCATCCCTGGGCGGCCCCTTCACGTCTTTTACGAGATCAAGTCGAACCTCAAGCCCGATCAGGTCGAGCGCCTGGCTGCGGCTGGCATCACCACCGTGCAGCCCGGCATCGAGTCGCTGAGTGACCATGTGCTGGCGCTGATGGACAAAGGCTGTACTGCCCTGGGTCAGGTGCAGTTCATCAAGTGGGCGGCGCAGTCGCAGATCGCGACGATGTACAACCTCCTGGTCCGCAACCCCGGTGAGACGGCGCAGGACTACCTGGAGATGGCTGAGCTCATTCGCTCGCTGCACCACCTGCCGCCACCGCATGGGCTGGTGGTGACGCAGCTTGAGCGCTTCAGTCCTTACCATCGCCATCCCGAGCGCTATGGGCTAGCCAACCTCCGCCCGCTGCCCTTCTATCGCGTGCTGTTTCCCGATCCCACGGTCGATCTCGATCGCATCGCCTACATGCTCGACTTCGATCATCCGATCAAAGACGATGACGAGCTGCGAGCCGCCCACCGCCAGGTGGCGGAAGCGGTCGATGCGTGGCGAGCCAGCTATCGCCCTGGCTCGGCGTACTACCTCGACCGCGACACCCATCTTGTGATCATCGATGAGCGCTCGCGCGATGGCGCAGCTCGTGGGCCACAGCTCCTGTTTGGGCTAGCTGCTGAGCTCTATCGCTATCTCGATCGTTATCGCTCCCAGGCCCAGATCGAGCGGCAGTTTGCCTCCCTCGATCCGCTCCTGCTCCTGACCCTGCTGCAGCGCTGGAGCCACCAGCGCATCGTCTACGTGAGCCCAGCGGCAGAGACGCACGCCGCCCCTGAGCAGCGGCGCTTTCTGGCCCTGCTACCCCGTCGCGGACCGACCCCAACCACCAGCCGCCGCCCGGGTCGTACCCACTTGGAGATCCTGCAATGACCACACCCGAAAACCAGACCGCCAAAGTGCTGCTTGTGGCCATGCCGTGGATCCACCCCACCAGCACCTCGCTGGCGCTGGGCCTGCTCAGCGAGCTCCTCAGCCAGCAGGGCCTAGCCACCGACTGCCTACACGCCGCTCTGCTGTATCCGCGCACGCCGCTTTGGGACTTCGAGTCGGGGGTGCGCTTTCTCGTCAGCTATGGCGGCATGCTGTTCGGCGCCTATCTAGCACCAGATGTCGTCGCGTATCAGGAGCCATTTAAAGAGTACATGCTCAAGGACTACATGGCCGAGCGCAGCCTGCACGGCCTGATCGTCGATCCGCAACAGGGGGAAAGCGACGACGACGAGGCCAGTCGCTCCTATCGCGAGTACGTCGCTGGCTTGATGGCTCAAGAGATCCGCAACGCCGGCATCTGCCTCGATCGCTGCGAGGAGCGGGCCGCGGATCCGAGCTACGACGTGGTTGGCTTTTCGATCACCTTCTTTACTCAGCTCGCCGCCTCCGTCGCCTTGGCGCAGCGCCTTAAGGCGAAAAACCCGCGCATCAAGATCATGTTCGGTGGCTCGGGCTGCGTCGCTGAGCAGGCCGAGGGCATGATGCGCTCGTTCCCGGTCATTGATGCCGTCTGCTACACCGAGGCCGATGACCTGATCGGCCGCTTAGTCAGCGGGCTGCGCGGCGAGCACGACCTGGCCAGCGTGCCCGGCATCGTCTATCGCCAGGCCGACGGCAGCATCGCCCGCACCGAGGAGCCCGAGCTGCGGCGCGACCTCGACAGCCTGCCCCTCCCTAACCACGACAGCTACTTCACGCAGCATGCCGCAAGCGAGTGGCATGACTTCAAGCCGATCGTCTTTTTCGAGACCTCGCGCGGCTGCTGGTGGGGGCAGAAGCACCTGTGCACCTTCTGCGGCCTGTCCGAGCGCGAGCTCGCCTTCCGCAGCAAGAGCCCGGACCGCATGTACGACGAGATCGTCACCCTGTACGAGCGCTATCCGGGGGCCGAGTATCTTCACCCGACCGACGACATCCTCGACACGCGCTACTTCAATACGCTGCTGCCGCGACTCGCCGCCCGGCCGAAAAATCCGCAGCGCCCGCTGCGCATGTTCTTCGAGGTCAAGGCCAACATGCGCGCTGCGCAGCTGTTGCTGTTGGCGCGGGCCGGCGTGGTGGCGATCCAGCCTGGCATCGAGTCATTTAGCGATGAGATCTTGCGCCTGATGGACAAGGGCTGCACCGCGATGAACCAGGTGCAGTTCATCAAGTGGGCAACGCAGGCTGGCATCAAGCTCATCTACAACATCTTGGTCCGCAACCCGGGTGAGACCGCCAACGCCTACCGCGAGATGTCCGAGCTGATTCCCTACCTGCAGCACCTGCCGCCGCCGAACAGCATCCTCATCGTCGAGCTTGAGCGCTTCAGTCCCTATTTCCGCCGCGCTGAGCAGTTCGGCATCACCAACATCAAGCCCAAGGGCTATCACCAGCTTGTCTTCCCGCAGCCGGGCGTCGATCACTACGGCATCGCTTACCGCTTCACGTTCGATCACCCCTGCAAGACCGATCCCGAGCTCATCACGGCCCAGCGCGAGTTTGTCGCCCGCGTGCAGCACTGGCGCAAGTCGTACAAGCCCTCGCAGCGCTACTTCTTCGACCGCGGCGATCACATCATCCTAGTTGACGAGCGGAGCGGATCACCGCGCACCGAGATCCTGGCCGGCAACGCGGCGGAGCTGTATCGCTACATCGACACGCACCGTCCCTTCCACGCCATCGCGACCCGCTTTCCGCAACTCGATGAGGCCTTCTTGCGCACCCAGCTTCTGCGCTGGCAGCAGCAAGGAGTGGCCTACAGCTCGCGCGGGGACGAGCACGTCGCGCTGCTGCCGCGGGCCTATGAGCGGGCGCTGACCCTCGACGACATCCTGGCCGCCAACAAGCTGGGGCAGCAGCGACCCACGCGCAAGGCCGGCGAGCCCGTAAGACTTTCAGTCCTGCAGGCCGGCGGCAGTCCGGCCGGCGGGATCGGTTGATGCAGACCCCATGAGCGAGCGGATCCTGCTTATCACCATGCCGTGGATGAATCCCGGCATGTCGTGCCTGGCCCTGAGCACGCTGCGGCCCATTCTTAGCGCCGCTGGCTTGGCCGTCGACACGCTGCATGGCTCTCTGCTCTATCCGCGCAGCGACACCCCTGCCTTCTTGTTGGATCTCTGCGGCAGCTTTCTATTCGTTCCCTGCCTGTACCCCGGCACCGACCGCGAGCTGCTGATTGAGCACATGGTCAAGATGACCTGCGCCCAGATCGGCATGAGCGGTATCCTCACCAGCGACGAGCGCGAGATCCTGCGTGAGCTGGGCATGGATCGCCCAGCGCTGCGCCGCCTGCTGAGTGCCGAGATGTCGCGCGCGGCTGAGTGCCTCGATCGCTGCTATGCCCGCGCGATCGCTGCCGACTACGACATCATCGGCTTCTCGGCGACGTTCGAGACACAGCTGCCGTCGTCGCTGGCGCTGGCTCGCCGTCTGAAGCAGCAGCGCCCCGAGCTGCATATCATTTTTGGCGGCGCCGCCTGCCTGGAGGAACAAGGCGATGGCCTGGCCGCGTCGTTTCCCGAGCTCGCCGCGGTCTGCCACACTGAAGGCGAGCACGTCATCGTGCCGCTGCTGCGCGCGCTGCGTGGCGAGGCTGAGCTCAGCAGCGTACCCGGCATCGCCTATCGCGATCAGAACGGGCAGGTGCAGCACAACGCCTCGCCGCCGCTCTTGCGCGATCTCGACAGCCTGCCGCTGCCGACCTACGACGACTATCTGGCTGAGCTTCAGAGCAGCGAGTGGCGCGACCTCAAGCCGGGCCTGCTGTTCGAGACCTCGCGTGGCTGCTGGTGGGGACAGAAGCATCTGTGCAGCTTCTGCGGCTTAAATGCCGAGGGCCTGGCCTTTCGCAGCAAGTCCCCTGAGCGCGCGCTGGCCGAGATTCGCTTCATCTATCAGACGTACCCGCAGGCCCACTCGCTGCATGCCACCGATAACATCCTGGACCTCAAGTATTTTCCGACGCTGCTACCGGCCCTAGCCGAGCTGCCGCGCAGCCCCGGACGACCGCTGCAGATCTTCTATGAGATCAAGAGCAACCTAAGGCCCGATCAGCTGGCACAGCTCTTCGCGGCCGGCATCAAGATGGTGCAGCCCGGCATCGAGTCGTTTGACGATGCGATCCTGCGCCTGATGGACAAGGGCTGCACGGGTCTTGGGCAGGTGCAGTTCGTGAAGTGGGCGCAGCAAGAGGGCGTGCAGGCGATCTACAACCTCCTGATCTGCAACCCCGGTGAGGAGGCCGATGCCTACGAGCGCATGCTCGACCTCCTGCCCTACATCACGCACCTGCCGCCACCGAGCTCTATCGTGCAGATGGCGCTGGAGCGCTTCAGCCCCTACTTTGAGCGGGCCGAGCACTTCGGCATCCGCAACAAGCAGCCCAAGTCCTACTACCGCGTGCTGTATCCCGATCCCAGCGTCGATCTGGATCGCATCGCCTACCAGTTCGACTATGACCACGCCATCCACCACGATCCGCGGCTGCGCGCCCGCTACCGCGAGTTTGCCCAGCGGGTCCTGGCCTGGATTCGTGGCTATCAGCCGGGTCAGCTGTTCTACTTCGATCGTGGCGATCATTTGATCTTAGTCGATCACCGCCAGAGCGACCGCCGCGACCACGCGTCGATCGAGGTGCTGGCCGGCGTCCAAGCCGAGCTCTTTCGCTACCTCGATGCAGTCAGGCCACTGTCGCGCGTTTTGACCCGCTTTGCCTCGATCGAGGGCGACTTCCTAAGCGCGCTGCTGGAACGCTGGCAAGAGAACCGCTGGGTGTACCGCAGTGCTGACCAGCACCTGTTGGCGCTGGTGCCGCGACGCTATGAAGGACCGCGACCGCGACCACACAGGAGCGACCCGCCGCGACCAAGCCCTGCCATCGCTCCGCCTCGCCTCCGCTTGCCGCTCATTGACGGCGCCTAAGTATCGCCGAGCGGCGCGGACCAGGATCAGCCGAGTCGCAGCCGCTAGCACCGCAGCCTTGCCGATCCCCCTCGGACAACAGGCGGCACGGAACGTCCCTGCCGGCCATAACCTCCTGATATAGTTTGACGATGCGAGTCTTGTTTGTAGAGCCGATGCTGGCCAAGGAGCACTTGGCCGCGGCCAGCGCCGAGGTCAACCGGGCTCTCCCGGCCCAGTTTCCTTGGGCTCCTTCTCCCAGTCTGCTCACCGCGGCGGCCAGCGCCCGCGCCGAGGGCCACGACGTTTCCTACCACGCGCTTGCCGCCGAGCCGAGCAGCCAGTCATCGCTGCCAGTCGCCGAGCGCGTCGTGATCCTGGCGGGGGGAGCCCGCCTCGCCCGGGCCGAAGCCCTGCGCCAGCACCTTGGCACCGGCTGTGCCGTCGAGCTCCTCGACCCATTCGGCACTCCTGCCGCTGCGCCCAGCGCGGCATCCATCCTGCCCGAGTACGGCCTGGCGGCGGGTCAGACTACGGCGCATGCCGATGTCGATCACGCGCTGCTCGGCAGCCCGCTGCACCCCTGGGTGCTGGCCTCGGCTGGCTCGCCGCTTCCGGCTGCTGCAGCCGGTGTCATCGCCAGTGCTGGCTCGTCGAGCGAGGCGCGCGCCGAGTCCGCGGTTCGCGCCTTGGCTGGACTGCCCGAGGCGCATCTGGTCCTGGCCGATGAGCGCGTCCGCACCGACATGACGCGACTGCGCTTTTTAGCCGAGCTGACCCGCAGTGTCCTGCGCCAGCATCGCACGCTGCTACAGCTCCACCTGCGCGCCTGGCCCGCCGATCTGCTCGCCGAGCGCGTCCTCGATCATCTATCGCTCTTGCCGGTGAGCGCCCTCGATCTGCTGGTCGGGAGCTTTCGCCGCGAGACACTGACGCAGCAGGGCAGCTCGATCACCCCGAGCGACCTTAGCAAGCTGGCCGCCGAGGTGCTGCGCAGCGGCCTGGCGCACGTCTCGCGCTTGTCGGTGGTGCTCGCCGCGCCCGGCGAGAGCGCTAATGACTGTGTCGAGACGATCAAGGAGACCTTCCGCATCGCCGGCACGCACGGCATTCCCCGCATCCAGTTCGCTTTCTACATCGACGGTGCGCCGCCGCCTGTGGCGGCCGCCGAGCATCAGCGGCGCTTCCTCGCTGCGCACCCTGGCTGGCATGCCGTCGAGTATCGCGGGGTGCAGGACTTCCTCGCCGTGCTCAGCCTGGCCCACCCCCAGATCCGCGCCAGCGGTCCCCTGCCCTAGCCGCGCCCTCTACTTCCCGCTCCCCCGCAGGTGCGCCTGCAGTACGAAGCGGACGAAGTCGGGCGCTGTCATTCCCTGCGCCGCCGCTGCCTGCTCGATCTCCCGCTGCTCCAGCTGCGACAGCGCGATGCGCAGTCCCGGACGCGGCCTACGCTCCTTGGCCCCCTCGACCTTCGGTGCTGCGCGACGCGCGGCGGCGCGGCCATGCCAGGCGCGAAACAGCGCGCGACTCATCATCTGCAGCGCCAAGCCGTGGTTGGGAAAGCGTCGCAGCGCCTGACGCAGGCGGGCTTGAGCCGGCCGCAGCTGACCGCGCTCCAGGTGCAAGATGGCCAGGTTGACGTGCTTTTCGGCGGGCAGAAAGCCGGGGTCGGTCGGGACCTCGGCATTGAGCGCCGACATCTGGCCGCGGCAGCCCTTTAGCTGCGCCTGCACCTGGGCGAACAGCAATCGCGGGGCCGCGGGGCGCGCGAACACCAGCGGCGCAATGAAGCCCGGGCTCAGCTGGCCGTACAGGTGCGGGCGCGCCGCATCCAAGTTCTCGGCCACCCAGCGACCCAGCGGTGCCTCGGCATAGACCCGCGCCCCGGTCGCATATGACAGGTTGAAGCCGGCGGGCAGCGCCTGATCGATTTGCCGCACTGCCGACAGCGCGTGATCGATGTGACGCTGCTCTTCGCGCGGATGACTACCGAGCAGCAGCGAGCCCCACAGCGCACGATACCCGCGGCGCAGGTACAGCTCGACCAGGCGATCGATGTGCACGCGATTGGCTGGCCCCGCGCCTTGCCGCAACAGCTCATCATCGAGATGACCCAGCTCAAAGCACAGGCCGGCCGGATCGACCCCGACTTGCTCCAGTGCATCGAGGAGCTCTGACGGCAGCGGCGCGGGATTGATGAAGCCCTCGATCTGCACACCCAGCCGCGCGGCTTTGATCGCCTGCAGCACGGCGATGGCGTGCTGGGCATCCGGGACGTTGATCTCCGATGCACTGAGGTGGATGCGAGCGATCCCCTGACTGCGCAGAAAGCTGATCTCGGCCACGATCTCGGAGACCGCGCGCGGCTTGACTGCCCGGCCGACAAAGCTGGCCTCTACGCAGTAGTGACAGCGACGGTTGCAGCCCGCGGCCAGCTGCACCGGAACCCCCAGGCCGCGCACCCGCGCAAGCGTCAGGTATTCCCACATGCGTGGCGTTGTGCCAGAAGCCAGCTGAAAGCCTGCGCTGTCGCCGCGCTCGCGGACTGCCCGCAGCTGCGAACCGGAAGTCGCCGCGCCCCGCACTACCCGCGGGTCACTCGGCAGCGCCTGCGCAGGAGGTGTCCCAGCAACGAGCGCGCGCCCCAGCTGAGCCAAAAGATCATCGGCCGGCCCAGCCATCGCCGCCGCCGCCCCCAGATAGTGGCACACCGCCTGCGGCATCGCCGACACGCCCGGCCCCCCCAGCAGCGTGAAGCAGCCCTGCGCCTGGGCCGCCTGCACCAGCGGCCGGATCTGCGGCAGATAGAAGCGGGTATCGATGTCTTTATCCCCGGTCGCAGCCCGCACCACCAGCCCGTCGTCGATCTGGCGGATCGAGAAGCCGACCACATCGGGCCGCCAGGTCAGCGCGCGCTTTAAGTCCCGCAGCGGCTGAAAGCCCAGGAAGGGCGCGACCAGCCGCACCGCGCAGCCCGCGGCGCTCAGCACCTGCACCACGCGCTCGGCCCCATAGGGCGGCACCGGCGGAAAATGAGCCGGGTTGGCGTAGACGATGAGGACCTTGGGCGGGCTCATGCGCGACTCAGTGCCGGCTCGCGCATCGACGCTGTGGCAGCCGCCGTCCTAGGGTCAGCCGGAGTGAAGCTCACGGACGCGATGCCCGCTGCGCCAGGGCCGCGTCTCGTCCGGCCTGCATCTGCCGATCGTAGGCCGCCAGCACCGCTTGCCGCTCTTGCGGCGTCAGATAGGGAGCCGGCGTATCAAACAGCAGCGTGATGCGGTCGCGCGTGCCGCGATTCCAGGCCTCATGCAGCAGGCCGTCTTCAAAGATCACCGCCTGGCCCTCGACACAGGGTCGGGTCTCATCGGCCACTCGCCAGCCTGACTGGCCGGCTTCGGCGAAAAGCGCCAGGTGCACACGGACGATGCCGGGTGCGCCATGGTGTGGCTTGATGTGCGTACCCGGGCGCAGCCGCGACAGCAGAGCCTGCCGAATATTCGGCACCTGCGCGAGCAGCGCAGCGATGTGCGGAACCCGCCGCAGCATCGGCTCATTCAGAAGTCCCCCGCCGTAAAGCGGCAGCACATCCCACTGCCCCTCTTGTGCGTCATCCTCGACGTAGGGGAACCAGGCAGCGGCGTGGGCCGGCGCCAAGAGCAGAGCCGCCTCGCGCTGCAGCACTGCGTGCTGCGCCTCTAGCACAGCAACGATCGGCAGCGAAGAGGACGACAGAAACGGCGGCGGCGCAGCTGGCTGTGACATGTGAAGGCCCAGGGTCAGAGGGACCGCGCAAAACAGCAGGCGGCTCCTCAGCTTATCACTCTGCCGGCGCTGCTAGAAGCGGCGACCGGCCGGCGCGTTGAGCAGACTGTCTGGCCTGTTTTCTGGCCCGTTTTTCTGGCCCGTTTTTCTGGCTTGTTTTTCTGGCCTGCAGGCCCCGCCCGAGCGCTATGCTCAAGCGGCATGGGGACGGACTCGCCGACGACAAGCAGCCTGCCGGAAGTCGAGGTCAGAGCAGGCTCTGCGACCACTGCCGCCGGCTTTGCCAGTGCCGATGTGCAGGTGCTGCGCGAGCTTGGTCAGATCCTCCTGCGCAGCGGCTATATCGACAGCTATCACGGCCCCGCGCCGCTGCATCTGCGGCTTTCCGAGGTGAAGCGACAGCAGGCGGTCGTCCCGGCCCCGCTGCGCGCCCTCATCGCGCTGTTCCTGCTGGGGGAAGTCGTCGCGGCCAGCGAGCTACGCAGCGTGCTGACTGAAGGCGAGCTTGCCGCCCTGCGTCGGCTGGGCATCCTGCTGCCGGTCGGTGCTGGGTTCTCGACGGCGGGGCTGCTCTTGCTGCCGCTCTTGGGTCAGCTCTTGTTCATTCCACAGCCCGGCAGCGGCGCCGCGCAGAGCGCGTACTTCGGGGACGACACCGCCGCCCTGCTCAGCCGGCTCAGCCCGGGGCGTCAGGATCGCTGCCTGGATCTTTCCTGTGGCGCCGGCGCCATCACCCTGCGCTGCTGCAGCCTGGCCGATCGCGTCGTGGCCATCGAGAGCAGCCCGGCCGCCTTGGCCTGCGCCGAGCTCAACTTTGCCATGAACGACCTCGACGGTCAGGTCGAGCTTCGCCGCGGTGAGGGCTACGCCGCGCTGCAGGCCGGCGAGCAGTTCGACTTCGTGGCTGCCAATCCCGCCCTGTCACCGCTACCACCATCCCTGCTGAGCAGCCGCGAGCACGCAGATAGCGCCGGCTCGGACGATGGCCTGCAGCCGCTGCGCCAGCTCCTCGCGGGTCTGCCGGCCGTGCTCGTCCCGCGCGGGCGGGCCCAGATCGTGCTGTCTGCCGTCGGCGGAGAAGCGGGCCCGGCGCTGCACAGCGAGCTTGTGAGATGGGTGGCTGAGCAGCGACTGCAAGCCGTGCTGACGCTGGCCAGCCGTACCCGCTTGCAGCCGCCGAGTGCGACCTTTGAGGCCTTGGCCCAGGCGGTGGCTGTGGCCCGCGGGCTGACGCTCGATCAGGCGCGGGGTCTCCTTGGGCAGCACTTCGCCGCGCGCGGCGCACACTACCTGTACCTCGGCTTCCTAACGATCACCGCCGGCGGCCCGTTCCCGGGGCTTGTCGTCGTCGAGCAGTTCCGCCTCTAGGCGCGGCCCACAAGACCGTAGCGCGCCTAGGGCGCGACCACGCTGAGCGGCAGCCGTCGCCGGGCTGTCCCACTCGGGGCCGCGGTCGGTGACAGCAGCGACTCGATATCGCGAGGCCGCTCGCGGCGCTGTGGCAGCACAGCCAGGTGCTGGTCGGCGGGCGAGCTGTAGATGAAGCGGCGATGATGCCAGCGCTCCAGCAGGCCGCGCAGGAACAGCGGATCGGCGTCGGCGAAGTGACGGCTGATCGCGTCGAAGGAGCGCGCGCTGTCGAGATAGCGATACAGCTCGGCAGCCACCCCGCACAGCGCTTCGATGCGCTCCTCGCCGTCGCGGCGGTCGTAAAGCAGGACGTGTGAGCCGCGGTCGATGAAGAAGGCCGGCCGCGTCTTCCAGCTGCGCTGCCAGGCGATCACGGCCAGCGCAAAGTCGCGATAGGCCAGCTGCAGCTCCTCATCGCGCTGGCTGGGATGATCGAAGTCGAACTCATACGAGATGCGCATGAAGTCGACACCAGGCTGGCGGTAGAGGTCGGCGTAGTACTTCTTTGGACGGACGTTCGTTATATTGAACTCCGTCCAGCGCTGGAAGTACGGGCTGAAGCGCATAAGCTCCAGGCGGGTAATGCCGACCGGCGGCGGCAGGTGCGCGATATACGGCAGGAGCTCGATCATCTTGCGATACTCCGCTGCCTGCTCGCCCGGGCTACCGAACAGGATGTTGTAGACGAGCTCAATGCCTTCCTGGTGCGCCCACTTGATGAACTGCACCTGTCCCAGGGCCGTGCAGCCCTTGTCCATGAGCTTGAGCACGTGGTCGCTAAACGACTCGATCCCGGGCTGCACGCCGTCGATACCGGCCGCCGCCAGCAGCGCCACCTGCTGCGGCTTCATGTTGCTCTTGACCTCGAAGAACATGCGCAGCGGCCGATCCGGCTGGCGCGGCAGCCGAGCCAGGAGCGGCAGCAGCGTGTCGAAGTACTTCATGTCCAGGATGTTGTCGGTCGCTTGCAGGAAGCGCGCCTGCGGATAGCTCTCGTACAGCTGACGAATCTCGGCGAAGGCTCGCGGTCCGCTCTTGGCGCGGAAGGCCAGGCCCTCGCCGTTGAGGCCGCAGAAGGTACACAGGTGCTTCTGTCCCCACCAGCAGCCGCGCGAGGTCTCGAAGAACAGCTTGAGCGGCAGATCGGCCCACTCGCTCTGCCCCACCTGCGCCACGAAGTCGTCGTACTGCGGCAGTGGCAAGCCATCGAGGTTGCGCAGCAGGGTCGGCGACGGCGTATGCACCGGCTGATCGTCGGCGCCACGGAAGGCGATGCCCGGCACCTGCGAAAGCGCTAGCTCACCGCGCAGCGCCCGGATCAGCGGCACGATGACGCTCTCGCCTTCGGTGTGACACACGGCATCGAGGATCGGGAACGAGGCCACCAGCCCATCGGCCTGCTCTTCGACGCAGGCAGCGCCGCCAAAGATGATCTTTACCCCGGGGTTGTGCGCCTTGAGTCGCCTGGCCAGTGCCAGCGCCGCCGGCACCTGCGTCTCGAAGGTCAGCGAGAAGCCCACCACGTCGTAGGGGCGAGCGGTGGCTCGGGCAAAGCAGCGATCCAGACAGATCCCAGCGCGGGCGATGTCGGCGCGAATAGCTGCCCGCACCGCCGCCTCATCGACCCCAAAGTGGCTCAGGTGGGCGTGCTTAGTCGCCACCCAGTTGCGATCGATGTCGTCGAGGTAGCGAGCCAGGATGCTGTCGACAAACGACTCTTCCGGCACCTCGGGATACAGGAAGCGCGCAAACAAGAGCTGCCCATGCCGCTCCAAGAAGGTGTGATCCGAGTCGGTGCGCGGAAACAGGACCGAGCCGTACAGCGTATCGGTGGCGATGCCGGCCTGTTCCAAGATCGGCCGCAGTAGGCCAAGCGCAAGCGCCGAGAGGTTCGGCGTCATCCACGGCGTGGTGATCAGAAGGACCCGCTGACTGTCGTGCATGCCCGGCGGCCTTTAACCGCAGGTCTCAGAATACCGCACTTCGCGACGGCAGGGCAGCACCGAGTCGCCTTAAACAGCAGGCGCTGGCGAGCGCCGGTCTTGCAGCCAGGCAGCCAAGGTCTCGACGAGGACCGGGGCCACACGGCGGCTGCGATCGTAGTAGAGCCGGGCGTAGTCCTGCGGCACGGCTTCTTTCGGCACCGGCTTAAAGAGGTGATCGAGGCCGGGCAGGACGTGGTGGCTGACCTCGCGCCCCGCTGCGCTGGCCGCCTGCACCAGCCGAGGGTAGTCGAGCTCGGCCGAGACCTGATAGTCCTTGTCTCCCTGCAGGATCAGGATCGGCACCTGCAGCGAGCGCAGAAGATCCGCCGTGCGGTTGCGCAGGTGATCGAGGAACCAGCGCCGGCTGCGCGCATGCAGGTACAGGTGGTCGGGGATCTCGTCGGGCTGCCACGGTCGCTCAGAGTCGATCAGCGCCACTAGCTCGCGCAGCTTGGCCAGCTGAGCCGCCGCCTGCTCGGGGCTAAGTCCCGCCCGCTGCGCCAAGGCCAGCGTCTGATCGGCGAGGATCTCGTCGATGCCCCGACCGGGCGCGGCCAGCAGCACCAAGCCGGCAATCGCTGCGCCTTCCTCGTGCGCCAGACGGGCCGCCACCAGGCCGCCCTGGCTGTGACCGATCAGCACGATGCGGCGGGGATCGATCTCCGGCCGACCGCGCAGATAGCGCAGCGCGGCGCGGGCATCGGCAAACAGCGGCTCCAGGCCCTCGTCAGCCAGCTCAGGCCCGGCGGCGGTGCGACCAGCGCCCCGCGAGTCGTAGCGCAGCCCGGCCACGCCCCGAGCAGCTAGCCCGTCGAGGATCTCGTGCGTACCCAGATCGATCTCGCCCGCTATGCCATGCCGATCATGGCGCCCCGAGCCGGCCAGAAACAGCACCGCCGGGAACGGACCTTGGCCACTGGGCAGGCTCAGCGCCGCGCCGATCGAGATCGCCGAGGGCACGTCCACTTCTTCCAGCACAAACCCGGCAGCGCTAGGCGGGCTGTACGTCGCCAGGCTCTGTGGCAAGGCTTCCGCCACCTGCCACTGCGGCAGCGGCGGCGGCGGGACGACGCGCTGGGCTTCAATCCCTTGGCTTGGCGTGCGGGCGATGAGCAGTAGTCCGTGGTCATCGACCCACAGCTCCTCCTCATGCGAAGAGCGCAGCCAGTGCCCCGTCGCAGACGGCAGATCGGGGGCCGGCGTGGTGCGATAGGGCGCGACCAAGAGCTGGTTGATCAGAAATACCGCGGTGTGCGTCTCCTCGCGCCACAGGCGCTCGCCGAGCGGCAGCAGCATCAGTGCCTGCTGCCCGGTCAGGTTGGCTTCGGCCAGGAAGCGCGCGCCGGCCAAGCCAATTGTCTGCAGCGAACCATCCGGCAGCCGCACCCGCGCGCTCGCCTCGTCAAACTCAAAGCGCAGCTGCATGCCGCTGCCTTGACTGATGTAGTCAAGCGGCCGCAGCGTGTCATCGCAGCGCAGCCGGCTGCGGTGATGCAGGACCTGCGGCCCCTGCCCGATCGCCGCCAGATCGAGCTCCAGCAGAAACTCGATCTCGTGCACGCTGCCGCCGCCAACGCCGAGCTCAGCAACCGCACCGCGATACACTGTCCACTGCCTGGCAAACGGCGTCCCGTTGAGCGAGGAGACGTAGCAAAGTGGCGTGTTTTCCGTCGTAAACAGTCTGGCAAAGATCCCCGGTCCCATGCGCGATCGCCCTCCCTCCGCTGTGGTGCTTCCGCTCTGATGACGGTGGCCGCGACCGCTAGCACCGGCCACCGCGCGAGCGGATTGCGGTAAAGATCGCCCCCGCTCGCCTGATATACTGAAGTGGTTTTACAAGGAGGCTGCCGTGTCGGAAGCAAAGATCCTGGACCTCATCTTCATCGCCGTTGGCCTGCTCTTCATCGGCATCAGCATCCCGCTCATCCTGGAGAAGATCGGCATCAACGGCCTGTACGGCTTTCGCACCGAAAAGACGATGTCGAGTCCGACCATCTGGTACGCCGCCAACAAGATCATGGGCCGCGATCTGTTTGTCGCGGGCTTTCTGATCCTCGGCACCGCCATCGCCGTGTACGTCGCCCCCGTCGAGCTGTCGAAGAATCAGGTCGGCGTGATCAACCTGGCGGTGCTGATCGTGTCGATGGCGGTGGCCGTCATGCACAGCTCGGCCGCCGTCAAGAAGCTCTAGTCCCCCCTGAGCTCGCCGCCTCGCCACGTCTCGCCCTCCCACTGCGCTGTGCGCCGTGCCAGCCGGGCCCTAGCCGCCCTGTTCGTGAATGTTCCACAGCCGCTGCATCTTGCTCATCTCGTTCGCGTAGGAACGAAAGATGTGCTCCATCGTCACCGCTGAGTTTTCGCCCGCCGCCAGCAGCGACGCGCCGATGGCGATCATGCGGATCTGACCACCCGAGAGCTCTTCGTACTTTTCGGCCAGCCCGCGGTAGTCGATCTGCAGGCGCGGCACCTCGGGGGGAAAGGCGCGCCGCCAGATGTCCAGGCGCCCGCCGGCATCCGGCTTGGGGAAGGTGATGCCGAACTGAAAGCGGCGCAGGAACGCGGTATCGATGCTAGAGCGCAGGTTGCTAGCCAAAATGACGATGCCGTCGTACGCCTCGACGCGCTGCAAGAGGTAGCTGACCTCCATGTTGGCGTAGCGATCCTTGGAGTCTTTGACCTCCGTGCGCTTGCCAAACAGCGAGTCGGCTTCATCGAAGAACAGGATCGAGTCGCTGCCCTCAGTAGCGTCGAAGATCTGCGACAGGTTGCGCTCGGTCTCGCCGATCCACTTGGACACCACGGCGGCCAGATCGACTTGATACAGATCGACATTGAGGCTGCGCGCCAGCACCTCGGCGGACATCGTCTTGCCGGTGCCCGACTCGCCTGAAAACAGTGCGGTCAGGCCGCGGCCGCGGACGTGCTTGCGGCCATAGCCCCAGTCGTCGTAGACGCGGGCCCGGTTGAGCGCGGCGACGTAAAAGTCGGTCAGCATCTCGCGCACGTCTTCCGGTAGCACCAGATCTTCCCACTCGTAGCGCGTCTCGATCCGGCGCGCGAACTTGCCCAGATCGCGCCGCGTCCGCTCACGCGCCGCCTGCCACAGATCATCGGCCTGGATCTCGGCGATCGTCCCGGGCTGGCTGCGCAGTCGCGCCAGGTTCACCGCCTGCTTGACGATGGCATCCGCATCGCCGATGCCGACGCGATAGGTGGTTGCCAGGCGCTCGACCGAGATATCTTTGGCCACGGTGATCTCAGCGGGCCGGCCCTCGCTAAGCGGCTGCGCCGCTTGCCGCAGCGCGTTGGCGAAGACCTGGCGGCGCTGGTTTAGGTTCATGTCTTCTAGGGCGCAGCTGTACATCTCCATGCCGACCTGTTCGAGCAGCTGCACCTCGTTGCTCTCTTCGCCCTCGGTGGCGAAGAGCACCACGCTGTGCTCAAGCGCCAAGGCCCGCCGCCAGCGCTGCGCGACCTTCTGCAGCCGGCGCGGATTTGGTTCCTCATCGCCGGTATTCAAGATGTTGAGGAACAGCGGGATGCCATAGCGCAGGTGGCACTCGCGCAGCGTCACTGCGATCGGCGCCTCCATGTCTTCCTCAACCGTCTTGTAGTCCATGACGATCAGCGGACGGTTAAAGCGGTTGGCGATGATCTGGGCCAGCGGCGCGGCGGCGCGGCTAGGCAGCGGATGCAGATACATCACCCGCCGGGGTGCCTGCGTCTGCGTCAGCATGGTCAGCATCTGCCACAGCTTGGCCGGCAACAGATCGGCCCCCAGCTCGGACTTTTCATTGGGCAGCACCAGCTCAGCCAGGCCGATCAGGGCCTCGGGCAGCCCGGGCGTCGGGCCGGGCAGGATGTGGTGCAACAGCGCCGGCTCGCCGCACAGCTCACGCTGCGACAGTGGGGCGCTCTCTGGCCCCAGGATCCGCACCAGCTTGTAGCGGGTCAGCGGCGCGCCGTTGAGCAGGGCGCTAAACGCCTCGCTGCGCTCGTTCGAGTTGGGATACAGCACCGAGAGCCAGCTACCGATGCGCGGGCCCGGTGAACCGAACATCGTGCCGGTCAGGTTCAGCGCTGCGTTGTAGATGCGCTCGTCCATCTCCATGGCCAGCGACAGCAGGAACAGATCGCTGGCCGGCACGTTCAGCCCGAACAGATTGGCGAGTGAGTTGAAGGTGTTAAAGAAGTCCTGCTCTTCCGCCTTGGTCAGGGTCATGGCGCGGTTGGCCAAGCCCACCAGAGCCCCCAGGGCCGGCACCTGCGTGCTCGTGCGCTCCAGGGCAAACGCTGCCGCCAGGATGCGACGAGCTGCGAGCGAGAGCAGGATGCTGGGCTCACACCCAGGAAAGAGCCGCTGCGCCAAAGACATTAGCTCTGATCGTAGAGACAAGGCCGATCGCGCGTCAACATGGCAGACGCGCTAGCCGGCGGCTTCTGCTACCATTTCCTCACAGGGGCAGCGCAGGAAGTCGGAGATGGACTACCAGAGGCTTGTCGACGAGATGGCGGCGGCGATGAACGTCAGCTCGGTGCCAGTGCAAGAGCAGTCGCATGGCTCGGCCGCCACCGACCTTTCGACCATCTTTATCAACCCCAAGTTTGCCGCCAGCGTCGAGTCCAAGTCTGGCGTCAACGGCATCCGCTTTGTCCTGGCGCATGAGCTAGGCCATGCCCGCGGTGGGGCACGCGGTGGACACGAGGGCGAGTACGCCGCCGATCGCTGGGCCGCCCAGAGCATCGCCCGCCTCGGGCTGAGCTCGGATCCCATCCATGGCGTGATGTCGACCTTGAACAGTAAGTCGACGGCCACTCACCCGGCCGGCAGCGATCGCGCCTCGGCGGCGCAGAGCGCCTGGGAAGAAGCGAGCCGTCCCCTCGTTGCCCCCGCGGCCCAGGCGCCGCTGCGCTCAGCGCCACAGAATGCCGAACGCGAGCGCGAGCGCGAGCGCGAAGCCGAGCACGAAGCCCAGCGCCGCTCACGCTTCAAGCTGACGCCCCGCCGGACCACCGAGCGCGGCCGCGGCCGACCCCGCTAGGCGAAGAGCGTGGAGACTGCGCCTTGGCCGCGCTGCTAGCTCGCGCCCGGCCCAACCTACGCGGCGCGGGCCACCGGGGCGGAGGTCATCGCGCGCACAAGCTCGATCAGCCGGGTCGGATTACAGCGGCGCAGCAGCACGTAGCGGATGCCGTACTCGCTGGCCAGGCGGCGCGCCACCATCACCGCGTTGTGGCTGTTGACATCGGTGACGATGAACAAGAGATCGACGCGCGGGATCATCGACTCTAGGCCCTGGGCGCGGCGACCAACCATGTCGCCGGCGTGAAACTCCAGCTCATAGCCCGCCGCCGCCGCCGCCCGCACAAACTGCCCCTCCGAGCGATGCAGCCCGCCGATCAGGCCGATGCGCGGACGACGCTGCGGAACGGGAGGAGAGTGCCGTGGGGTGGCAGAGTGCAGAGCGAGAGGGCGTGCCATGGGAGGGCTCCGTGCCGCCGCCGTTGAGCCAGCGGCCAGTTGTCGTTGGATTACACTCTTGTTCAATATAGCGGACAACGTCTTCCCGCAAGGGCCGGCGCATAAAATTATGAACTTTGGCTGTTGCTCACCCCGGCGTACCTGTGGTCTGTCCGGCCGAAGCGGCTTCTGGCAGACTCTGCCGATGACCGCCAGCAAGGCCAGTGGCCGCGCCAATATACAAAGTACGTCACAGCGAACGCCGGTTGCTCGACGCCCGACCGGCTCGCGCAAGTCCAAAGCCAGCGCCGAATCCAGCCTGCCGCCGCCGCACGAGAGCACCGGCGAGGCACCGGCCAGCAGCCCGGGCCAGGCGGGCGGACGACCCGAGGCGGCGCAGCCCAACGTCGGCGTCAACCTGCGCCTGCTGCGCGAGGAGCGCGGCCTGACCCTGCAGGAGCTAAGCGAGCGCAGCGGCGTCAGCAAGGCCATGCTCAACCAGATCGAAGGCGGCAAGAGCTCGCCGACCATCGCCTTGGGCTGGAAGATTGCCAATGGCCTGGGCGTGCCGTTTGGCGCCCTGCTCGGCGAGGCCCTGCCCGGCGACTTCGTCGTGCATCCCGGCGCGCAGATCCAGGCGCTGTTTTCCGCCGATCGTCGCCTGTGTACGCGGGCCCTGTTCCCACCCGGCGATCGTCGGGCCGCCGAGCTTTACGAGCTGGCCTTAGAGCCCGGGGCCGAAGAGCGGGCCCAGAGCCACACGCCGGGCACGCGCGAGCAGATCTACGTCCTATCCGGGCAACTTACCGTCGAGACGGCGGAAAACAGCGCTCAGCTGCAGGCCAGCGATGTGCTGTTCTTTGGCGCCGATCGTCCGCATCGCTACTACAACCCGGGCCGCAGCGTGAGCCGCTTCCTGCTGGTCATGCTCTACCCCGCGTCGCGCCGCCGCTGATCGCGCTCAATCGCGCGAGAGTCGTGCGAAGATCGGAGCCCGACACCACGCCGCGGGGGCACCGGCATGATCGACGGGCTGTTGACACCAGAGCAGTTTGCGCGCCAGACCACGAGCAAGCGGAGTCCGAGCCGCACGATCTTTGCCGCGCTCGATGCCGCTCTGCAGGCTTGCTATACCGCGGCCACCGTGGCCGAGCAGCTAGCGTCGGTGCAGGCGCTGCTCAGCACGATTAGCGCCTTTCAAGAGCGCTACGCCAAGCTGGCCAGCCGGCTGCGCGACCAGAGTCTGTATCGCGCCCGCAGCACGATCGTGGCGCAGCTAGAGCAGCAGGCCAAGACGGTGCTGGTCGCGCTGCAGCGCGAAGATCGCTTTGAGCCAACTGCGGTTCGCCTGTCGCAGGAGGACCGCAAGGGCCTGGCCAAGGACGTCCTCGCCGAGCGCGAGCCGATCACTTCCGAGTTCATGCTGGAGTACGCGCTCAAGAAGGCGGGGGATGGCCGCGCGCTCAAGAGCGTCCTTCATCGCGTCGGCCGCGAGGCCTTTGAGTTCCTGGCCAAAGAGCTACACGCCAAGCGCATCGAGGCGCTGCTGGGTCCCGACGATGCGCAGTGGTTTGCCGTCTATCTCATCGGCGCGATGCTGCTGCCGCCGGACGGCTCGACGAACTCGCTTCTGCGCTGCTTTCGGCCAAACAAGATTCGGCAGGAGGTCATCCGCTGCCTCAGCCCGATGATCACCCACAAGTCGATCGCGCTCGCCCTGCTGCGCAAGCGGCTGCGCATCGTCGTCGTGCCGCGCAATCGCTACCTGACTGACCTGCCGATGTTCGCGCACCTCAAGGATGTCATCTGTCGCGGCGGTGGCCGGGTGTGGAACAGCACGCGCGGGGTCGGCGATATCTCGCACGGGGGCTACTTCTACGTCGCGTGCACGGAAGAGAACCTGATGGGCTATGAGCTCGACTCTTCGCTCAAGCGGCACTATCCGCACAAGACCAGCGCCTGCCCCGAAGGTCACGCGCTGGATGCCGGCAGCCCACGCCACTACTACACGCTCAGCGAGTGGGGCACGCCGCTGGTCTACGACGAGGGCTACTCGACCACCATCCACGAGTTTGCCCACTTCATCCATCGCCACGCGATGTCAGCCGACGATCGAAAGCGGGTCAGCACGCACTATGAAAAGTGGCGGCGCGGCATGACAGAGCAAGACGAAGCCGAGCGCAGCTTTCAGCTGCCGACGCTAAGCCCGGCCCAGAGCAAGGCGAGAAGTCAGCTGCATCGCGAGCTTGTGCTGCGGCGCATTGCGCAGCTGCTAAGACGGCGAAACCTCAGCGAGCCCGAGCGGCAGGATCTGGCGGACCTGATGATGCAGCATGTCGTACAGCCGCAGGCGCAGACGCCGAAGCAGACCCTGCAGATGGGCTGGGAGTGGGCCGATGGCCCCATCGGCCTGACCGAAAAAGAGGTCGCGCGGCGCAAGCAGGATGAGGCGCGGACCCGCAAGCTGGAGAGCAAGCTGCCGGGTCAGCAGCGCGATGTCGAGGTCACGATCCTCGGCAAGCCGGTGAAGGTCCACGAGACCGAGTCGGTTCACCTGCCGCGCTACATGGCCAGCCTGCCGCACGATGGCTCGCCAGCCTGCTACGCCGCCAGCCACGTCGAAGAGTACTTTGCCCAGCTGAGCTGCTGCTGGCTGGAGGCCAACGGCGGCAGCGACTCGTACACCGACAAGCCGCGCAAGAACAGCCAGGCCTGGGCGCGCGACAACGAGCCGAGGCCGATGGTCGACCTGCTTGAGCGCCTGTACGGCAGCGCCACAGTGCCGGGCACCAACCCGCTTAGCAAGCCGCTGTAGACGCGCCCCCCGCGCGCCTGACGTGCGGCCAATGCCCGCTAGTCGCGACGGTACATCGTCACAACGCAGGCCCCGCCCAGGCCCAGGTTGTGCTGCAG
>CAZVMD010000041.1:0-36200 GCA_964628555.1 uncultured Myxococcales bacterium
CGCTGCTGAAGTCAAAGCGGCCGTCGGTCCAGGTGAGCAGCTTGTAGACAACATCGATTCCCGAGAGCGCCGTCGGAGCGCTGGCGGCAAACAGGCGGGCGGCGACTACCCGGCCGTCGCGACAGTACAGCCGAGCGCTCTGGCTGCCGCGCCGCAGCAAGAGGATACCGCTCTTGCGCTCCATTTCGATCATCGTAAGCAGGCTGGCCAGGCTGAGCTGGTCAAGGGAGCCGTGCACGCCTCCCAGCGTCGCGCTAGCCACGCCATCGGCCGCCGCCGCACCAAACTCGCCGCTGCGCCCACGGTGATTCGAAAGGGCCTGCTCGATGACCCGATCGAGCTCGGCGAAGCGAAACGGCTTGTGCAGGCAGCCCTCGGCCGGCAGACCGCGCAGTCGATCGTCGTCGCTGGCCAGGCTAGTCAGCAGGACCAAGATCGGCGAGCTCGCCGCAGCGACGCTGTCCCCAGCCGGCAGGCCCGCCAGTCCACTGGCTGACAGCGATGGTCCTGCGGAGGGCAGCGCACGCAAGAAAGCCGCCAGGGCGGCCGCCGGGAAGACGGCCGGCTCGCACAAGATGACATCGGGCAACAGCAGCGGCAGGCTGGCGCGCGCCGCGTCCAGTGTCGTCGCCTGCTGCACGGTATGGCCACGCCGTCGCAGCACGCTCCGTGTGACCTCGAACGTCCAGGCGTCGTCATCTAGCAACAGCACGCGCAGCGCAGCCATAGGCCACATTGTATCGCCGACTGCCCAATCCGAGGCAAGTTCCCCCCCCTCGGACTTGGCGCCGCGGCGTTAGGCGGCGGGCACGAGGATGAAGATCTCGCGATCCTCAAGCTCGGCGCAGGCGCTGACCTGCACCCGCAGCTTGGCGCGATAGACCTGCGGCTTGCTGGTCGCCGGCGCGAAGTCGTTCTTGCCCTGGATGGTGAAGCGCAGCGTCGAGCCCGGCGTCACAGAAGTGAAGTGGTCCCCGATGGCGATCGGTGGCTTCAAGCCGCTCGGCAGGCTCGGCGCGGTGCCGTCGAGGGCGCTGATGGCGGTAATGAAGTCCGAGCTGTCGTGACCGCCCGGCAGGCGCGTGCCATCCTCGCCGGTCGTGCTGCCACTTTTTTTTGTATCGACGTCAAAGGCCGCAAAGCGCAACAGCTGGCTGATGCTGCTAGCGACGCCAGTGCCCACGCCGGTGCCGTCAGACTTGCCCTTGTAGATGAGCGGGCACAGGCCATCGAAATTGGGCAGCTCGCCGGCTCCGTCGAGACCAGTGCAGCACTGACCGGCGGCGCAGGCGGCTGGGCGGGTGCCGACATCCCAGGCCTGCGGTGGCACCAGCGCTCCGGTGGCGGAGGCAAAGCCGTTGAGGTCATCGGTGGCGATACAGCCCGCTTCGCTACCGGTCGCAATTGTCACGCCGACCACGCGGGCACAGAGGTTCTTAAGCGCCGTCACCGTCTGACTGCGGCTGTGGGCGGCCATGGCCGTCGCGCCGGTGTACTCCAGCGACTGCCCGAAGCAGGTACGCCCCATCTCGCCCTTGGTGTGGAACGAGGCATCGCTGACCATCGCCACGACCGGCAGAGCCCCCGGCCGCACCTCGATCCCGCCGCGGCCGGTGCCCATATGCGGCGGGATGTTGACCACGCCGGAGACGACGTTCCCGACGCCGGTGGCGATCTGATACAGACCCTCCATCTGGCCTTCCGGAGTATCCGCACCGCAGCCGCGCGGCGAGCTTCCCCGCAGCAGGGCGGCGACGGCGGTCTGGGTCTTCATCAGATCCGGGGTCATCGCCTGCAGCAGGATGAAGGGCTGATCGTCGGGCCCGCCAAAACACCCAGCCGAGCCAAACGCATCCGCCGGGAAGTCCTCGATCGCGCCAACGCCGAACCAGGCGTCACGACCAGCGGCGGCTTTGACGGCCGGCAGCACCGTCGTGCTCAAGCTGTTCTTAATGTTGTTGATGGCGCCACCCATGCTGCCCGTGGTGTCGATGGCGAAGAAGGCATCGATCGACTGCACCGTGCTGCCACTCGACAGCGTTGTCGAGAACGCGCCGCCCCCATACGGCAAGGTCAAAAACGCATCCTGGCTGGGGCCGCTGGCGCGCAGGAAGGCGAAGACCAGCGGCACGACGCGCGATAGCTCGACGGTGCCCTCGCGATAGGTGACCGTCAGGTTGGCGAAAGCGACGCCCGAGGTCGAGCGAATCGTCGTATCCAGCCGGTTGCCGATAACGGTGGCCAGCGTGGGGTCATCGATAGTCAGCACGGCCCGCGCTGAGACATCCGCAGTCGAGCGATCGCCGTAGCGAGCGATCACCTTGAAAGTCCGCGCTGCCGACTTGCCGAGATCGACCAAGATCACCGGGTTCTGTGGCGCGATATCCAGCGACTTGAGGACGCGCGGCCGCGCCACGTCAGAGCCAGCGCCGCCCGCCGCCTCGACCTCTCCTTCGCCCAGTCCCTGCTGTCGAGCAGCCGTTGTGCCGCCATCGTCCCCGCAGGTCGAAAGGACAAAAAGCCCGAGCAGCGAGACGCCACCTAGCGTCAGCGAGGTCAATCGTCGCCCCGGCCCTACTTGCGAGTGTTTCCAGGTATGCATGGGTTCCTCCTGGCGGCACCCTAGCACAGCACTTTGGCTCCAGCGCAGAGGGCCCGCCGGGGCACAGCGGGACCGATCTGAGTCAAGACCAGCTTTGACTACAAATGCAAATAAATTGCATTTGCAAGTACCCACAAGTCAGCCACAGGTCCCTGCACTAAGGCGCGCAGGCGCGCACTGGCATCCGCTGATGATGGCACGAGCACCGATAGAGCGGCGCGCAGATCACCGAGCTGGCCCCAGGCTCGCGCGTTGGCTTCTAGCTGCAGGCGGTCGCGCAGCGCAGGCCACAGAGAATGCAAGCAATTTGCATCTTCCGCCAGGCGAGCAAAGCACGCGCCCAGCGCCACCGCTTCGCTGCGCGCCTCATAGATCACGCCGCTGGTGTGCTCAGGATGCAGGGCAATCGCCCGCAGGGTCGAGAGCCAGTCTTGCTCACTGGGCTGCAGCTCTTCCAGGCTCGGCGCACCGGGACTGCCTGATAGCCACAGCGCGATCGCAGCGCGCAAGAGCCCGCCAATCCGCTGCGGCCCCACCGCCGGGTGCTGCACCAGAGCCGCGCCACTGCGCAGCAGCAGCAGGGCCCGCAGCGCGGCAAAGCGAGCCAGGGCTTCACTGCCCGGCCCAGTCAGGCGGCGCAGCAGCCGCAGGCGCACCGGCCGACTGGGATCGCAGGCCGCTGGCTGCTCGCTGGGATCGAGCTCGCTGTCATCGAGCAGAGCGACCTCGATGCTGCTAATCCCCAGCGAGCGGGAGAGCTCAGCCAGAAGCTCGCTCCACTCGTGCGACAGGCGCAGCGCCGAGCTCTGCAGGCCGAGGAGGTAGCGCCCCAGCAGCGACAGCGCGGTCAGCCACGGCTTCATCTCCGACGACAGCGGACGCAGGCGCTGCAGCGCGCTCTCCAGCACCGGCTCGGGCACCGGCAGCGCCCCTAGCTCGTCGAGCGACTGGTGGGCGAAGAACATGCGCTCCGGCGGCGGGGCGGCACCGGCCTGCTCAGTGCCAGGGCTGGCCGTGACGAAGGCCTGGGTCGACAGGTAGAGCATCTGCGGCCCAACCCCCAGCCGTTCTGACAGCAGCGCCAGCGCCGACAGGACAGACAGGCGCAGGCTGCCATCGGCGCGCAGCAGCCGCTGCTCCAGCGCCTGGGCCAGGGCCAGGGCATCGCCGGCAAGGGCCTGCAGCGCAACCGCAACCGGTGCATCCAGCGAGCGCAGATCGCGCAGCCGCTGCGCCACCTTGGGCTGCCGCAGCGCATCGGCCCCCAGAACTGAGAGCGCATCGGCCATGTCCTCGACAGCGACGCTGTGCAGGAGTCCAAGCGCCTGCTGCCGGCGGGCCAGCAGGGTCTCGGCATCAGCGCTCTCGGTCGGCAGGGTCAGGGCCAGCGCCGTCACGTGCTGGACATCGCCCAGCAGAGCATTGGCCCGCTGCAGGCTGGCGAGCTGACGCACGACCTCTTCGCCGTCGGCCCGCCGGGCCGCCAGATACAGCAGCCGCCGCAGGGCGCGGGCGTGGCCAGGCCACTGCCCGACCGCTCGCTCGTAGTCGGCGCGGGCGCGGACGACATCGTGCAGGTGGCGCTCGAACAGCTCGCCGCGGGCAAACAGCCACTCGGCCCGCTCGCCAGGCGTCATGGCCAGGTCCAGGAGCTTGTCGAGGATGGCCAGCGACTCTTGCAGCTCGGCTGGCCGCAGCTCGCCACGGCGATATACGTCAAGGAGCTTGACCAATGCACTGCGCTGCTGCGGCTGCTCGCTCAAGATGGCCAAGAGCTGCGAGCGGGCCTCGGAGACATCACCGAGCGCAAGCGCCAGATCGCACAGCCGCAGCCGCAGCGTGGCCCGGGCCGACAGCGCATCGGGCGGCAGATAGGGCAGCCGACGACGCAGCAGGCGCAGCGCCGCCGCTAGATCACCGCGCTCTTCAGCCAGGCGGGCCAAGCCTTCGAGGGCGTCTTCGATCGCGGTGGTATCGTCGCTGCGCTCGCCCAGCGCCAAGAGCTGCTCATACGCGGTTGCGGCTCGCTCGGCCGCACCACGCCGCTCGTGCTGATCGGCGAGCCAGGCCAGCAAGCGGCTGACCCGCGGATAGCTGACCGGCAGCACATCGAGCAGCGCCAAGCGCTCCGCCGCGGCATCGAGCTGACCGCGCTCGATGGCGTCTTCGGCCAGCGCACACAGCGCCAGCGGATCGCCGGGCGCATCGCGCAGCAGGGCCACGGCATGCGAGACCATCGCGTCGCGATCGAACTGCTCGCAGCACAGAAGCAGCAGGCGATGCAGGAGCTCGATGCGATCGACCCCGGGGCCGGCCTGCTGCAGCCGACGCTCCAGCGAGCGACGACGGCGCTCGGGATCGTGACCACCGTCGAGGGCCATCAGCCGGGTCTCGGCCTCAGCCGCGACCTCGCCGCCCAGGCTTAGTACCTGCATCAGATGCTCGCGGGCTCGCAGCTCGTCATCGGCGCGCAGGGCATACTCCGCGGCCAGCAAGAGCAGGCCGCCGCGCCCCTCGCTGTCCTCGCGACCCGACGAGATCAGGGCCGCCCGCCCGGCAGCATCGGCGGCGCCGAGAAAGTCCTCGGCCTGCGCCAGCAGCTCGGAGAGCCGCACGAAGCCGCGCGGCAGACCGCTGTGTCCAGCTCGCCGGAACCACTCGCGCGCTGCCTCGTCATCGCCAAGCTTGGCGGCGACCTCACCAAGCTCGCAGAACAGCTCAGCCAGCAAGAGTCGCTCCGCCGCATCGGCTGGCGACTGCCCTGCCGCTGCGATCTGCGTCAGCGATAGCTCGCGCTGCAAGAGGTCCTGCGCTTCGAGGAGCCGCTTCTGCATCCCCGCCTGCGGCCGCGCATCGCTTGGGCTGTCGGTCCGCGGGGCCAAGAGCAGCTGACGCAGCCCGCGCACGACCGGCAGTGAAGTTGGAGCGTCACTCAGCGCCTGGCGCAGCGCTGCCTCGGCGGCGGCGGTCTGGCCCATGCGCAGATGGACATGGCTCTTCTCCAGACGCAGCCTGGCCCGCTCGGCCGCATCGCTGGCCACGCTCGGCAGAGCCAGCAGGCGCTCACAGCACTGCAGCGCGACGCTGTCTTGCCCGCGCGTCCAGCTCAGCCCTAGCAAGCCCTCGATCGGCCGCGGGTCGCCAGGCAGCAGCGCGCCGGCATGCAGCAGTAGCTCCTCAGGCCCCAGCAGCGGCGGCACCACGGCGCCCTGCCCTTCTGGCACGGCGGTCGCCCGCGCGCGCAGCGGATCGCTCACCGGGTCGATGATGTTGACGGGAACAGCCTCGTCCATCGACGGTGTGGTCAAGAAATCGGCGGGAATGGCGACAAAGGTCCCAGCCGAGGCGCGATCACTGAAGCTCTTTTCGACGAACTCCTCGCCCTGCAAGAGCGAGAGCTCGATCGCTTCGGTGATGCCAGCGGCCGCGAGCAGATCGGCGGCCAGGAGCGCACACTCCCCAGCCTCTGGCGCGGCGACATCGGGCGCGTAGGCGGCGTAAAGCAGGTGCTGCAGGCCACGCTGGCTGATCTCGACCTCGGTCGCCGTCGCTAGCAGCATGCCCAGCATGGCGTGCGCCGGTCCGCAGGTCGGCAGCGACTGCAGCGCGCTCGCCAGGAGCCCCTCGGCGTCTGCCGCGCGGCCCAAGAACAGCTGCACTTCAGCTTGTGCCACGCGCAGCAGTGCCTGCCCAGCCGGTGAAAGAGCCGGCTGGTGCTGCTCGCGCTCGATCAGCGCAACCAGCGTGCTGGCCTGCCCCGACTTCACCAGCCCCCGCGACAGCGTACGGAAGGCGGTGAGGGCCTTGCGATCAGGCGTCGGCCCGCTGCACAGCTGCAGATAGCGATGCGCCGCAACCAGCGGCTCGCCAACTAGCTCGGCCAGCGTCGCCACCTGCCAGCGCAGCGCGCGCACCTGCGCTTCCCCCGCCGGGTCAGAGCCCAGCAGCGACAGCATGCGATCGCTGCGCTCCAACAGCTCAGGCAGGGAGCCGAGACGAACCATCTGCTCGCGCAGGCTAGCGAGGTCACCTGCGGAGACGTTCAGCCGCTGCCCCGCTCGCTGCAGGGTGCGCCAAAAGCCCAGGAAAGCCTGCACGCCGTTTTCGGGCAACAGGGCCCGCGGCGTGGTGATCGCCTCATCGCTACTGCTGGCCTGGTTGGCCTGGGTGATGGCCCCGGCGGCGGCCGCATCGGCTTCGATGGCTTGCAGGATCGACAGCCAGCCGAACACTGCCGCGTCGTAGTCTGAGACCTGCAGCGCTAGCTCTACCAGCAGGCGAGCCTGCTTGCGCTTGCGGCTGCTCTGACTGCGGCTGACGTCGTAGCGCAGGGCACCGAGCCGCGCTGTCACATCGTTCCGCTCGCCCAAGCGGCCGAGCACACGGTCGCGAACGCTTTCGTCGTCGACCTGCAGCCGCACGAGCTCCTCGTCGATGCGAGCCAGGACCAGCTCGGGGGCATCCGCGACGGCTTCGTAGAGCATCGCAGGGCGGTCGGCCTCGGGCAGATGATCCGCCCAGGCAACCAGCGCCATGGCCCGTCGCTGTCGATCGCCTCGCCGGGCGAAGAGATCGGCCAAGCGCGGCCAAGCTTCGGCGCCGCCCCCGGCCTCGACAGCGCTGGCGAGCGACTGTTCTTCGCCGTGGCTGTCCTCGCGCTGGCGGGCCAGATCGGCCAAGCGCAGATAGACGGTCGCACGCAGCGACAGCGGTACTTGGCCGGCATGCAGTGCCTGACGGTAGTAGAAGGCGGCGGCTTCGTTGTCACGCAGAGCGAAGGCCAGATCGGCCAGCATGAGCTGAGCTCGCGGCAGATCCCGGCCCCCGCGCGCCACCGCCTGACCTAGCGCGCCATAGGCGCGATCGAGCTCGCCACACTCACGCCACAGGCGGCCAGCGTGAAACCAAATGATTGCCGTCGCCTCGGCCAGATCAGTGCTGGTCTCGGTGCTCGCGCTCGTCGCCAGCTCGGCGGCCTTCTGCCACAGCGCTGCGGCCTGCGGCCGATCATCGAGCTGCTGCTCGGCGACGTTGCCGGCCTGCTGAAAGAGCAGAGAGGCATCGGCGGGTCGCAGCTCGGCGTGGATGCGCAGCGCGCGCAGCAGATCGGCGAAGCGTCCAGCGGCCTCCAGCACGGCGAGTAGCTCGTCCGGATCGCCGCCGGCCTGGCGCTGAGCCAAGATGGCCTCGGCGTGATCACCGCGCAGGGTCAGGAGCCGGGCCAAGCCTCGCAGCTCGTCGGCTGTGGCTGCCTGCTTGCTCTGCAGCATGCGCAGCACCGGCAGCAGGTCAGCGGCGCTGCCTGGCTCGGCCGCCAACAGCTCTGGCCAGTCGAGCCGGACCCGCATGCGCAGGGCTGGCGTGTGAGGTCCCGCTTGTGAGAGCAGCGCGCGGGCCCGCTCGATCTCGCCCTGGCCGATGCAGAGCTGAGCGGAAGCCAAGAGCAGGGGCAGCCAGCCGGCATCGCTCTGCACCATGCCCGGTGCCACGCTGGCCAGCGCGGCCTCGACCCGACGCAGCGCCAGGGTCGGTTCATCCTGCTGCAGCGCGAGCAGCAGCCGGGCTGGCAGAGCATCGCTGCGCTCAGGCGTGGTCACGGTCACCGGCACGGCGTCCGCGTCGTCGTCTGCCGCTGGGCCGGGGAGCGGAGCGATGGAGCTACTGCTCTGGCCGGCCGGTGGACGCAGCCGCCCATGCGCATCGACCGCCAGTTGGCGCAGCAGGACCCGCAGCTCGTCGTCTAGATCCAGCGGGGTCAGCAGAGCCTCTGCCTCGACGGCGAGATCGACGGCGGCCTGCGGCTGCGACAGACCCAGCTGACGAGCCGCGGCGTAGTAGGCCAGCGCTCGCACAATCGGGTGCTGCTCGGCCTGCCCGGCGATGCGGCGGTAGTGGCTGGCGGCCAGCTCGTCCTGCCCACGCTCAGCGGCAATCGCGGCCAGGTACAAGGCCGGGGTCACCGCCGCAGCCGATTCCTTCTGTAGCTCTACAGCGAGGGCCAACGCCTCGTCGTGGCAGGCGGGGGCACTGGCCAAAAACTGCAGCCGACGGGTGCGCGCCAGCGTCGCCAGCGGCGGACTGGCCGCAGCCATACGGTAGCCAGCCAGCGCTGCCGCCACATCGCCGTGATAGGCCAGATGATCCGCGATGCGAATCACTTCGGGCAGCGGCGCCCCCAGCACCGCCGCCGAGCTATCGATCACCGGATTGCTGCGCGGTCGCTCATCCAGGTCGGCGTAGGACAGGCCGCGTCCGCCCTCGCCGGCATAGCGCAGGAGCAGCCGTCCCGGCTCGCAGGTGAGCTCGGACAGCGGTGCGGTCGTCGGGTCGGCGGCGCGGTAGCCGTGGCGGGGCAGCGTGTCGAGCAGCGCATCGTGCAGAAGCTCGAGCCGCAGCTCGGAGAGGCCGGGAGTCAGCCACATATGCAGGCCGAGGACCGATGGCCCAGTCGGCAGCTGCACCGACGGCCAGTCCGGCGGGCGATAGGCCAAAAGAGCGGCGGCCAGGCGCTGCAGCAGCGCGTGTGCGATGAGCGGCGCGGGATAGGGACAGGGAGCAAACAGCAGCAGCTCACTGACGCCAAAGATCGCATCGTGGTAGCCAGCTGGCGCGCGCCGCACAGCGATGCGGGCACAGCCCATCACCGCCTCGCTACTGGCCTCAGCGGGCCGGCCCGAGCTGGGGCGGCGCGGCTCCTCGCGTCCCTCAGCGACGGCTGGCGCAGACTTGCTCAGCGGTAGGCGAAAGAACAGAAGCAGCGTCGGGAAGTCGCTGCCTTCGATGCGGGCATGCAGCTGCTCAAACGGGGGCAGCAGGCCGGGCGGACGGACCAGCGGCTGCGAGAGGGCGCGGTTCAGGCTGGCTTGATCGATGCACAGCTCGGCTCGCCGGACCCGCCCACGGCGACGACGCAGCGCCGAGGCGGCGGCACCGCTGGGCGGCCCAAAGGTCTCCCCGGGAACGACAACGCTGCTCTGGGCGACGGGAAACAGGATCTCGACCTCAAGCTGCTGCACGATCCCCGCCGCCCAGGCCTGTCGCTCGCGCAGCGACAGCAGCCAAGCGCCCGTACCGCGTGCCGCCAGCTGAATACCGCCGGAGCGAGGGGCGCTGCGTTGAGGCGTATCTGAGACGGTCAAGACTCTTCGTTCTTATCACGAATGCTCGCTGCTAGGCCACAGCGTCGCGACAGCGACATACAGACCGCAAACCGCCCCGGGCTGCGGTAGTGGCCGGACCGAGCTAGCGGGCGGGCTTGCTGCCACGAGGGCCGGAATGGGCTCGACTGCGCATCCGCGGAGCGGGGCAGCTTTGCTATTCTGCGGAGCAGGGGGAAACGATGTTCTTGCCGAACTCCACGACGGTAACTTGCCTGATCTTCGCGACTTGTCTGGGCGCTAGCGCCTGTGCACCAACCACCAAAACCACCGATGGGACACCGCCTGATCTGGCCGGCGTCGAGCGCGACATGGCGGCCAACTGCAACGCCGTGGTCGGCAACCTGCTGTCCAACCCCGGCTTCGAAGCCAGCCTGACCGGCTCGTCGACCAATCTGGGGTCTGGGACAAGCAGCATCCCCAGCTGGAAAGGCTGCTGCGGCACGGTGCAGACCACGAACTACGACGTCGTCTCTGCACAGCGCTACTGCGGCGAGCGATCGATCTCGATCAACAGCGGTCAGGGCGCCACTGCCAACGTCCTGATCCAGGACGTCACTCGCAGCAGCGACGTCGGCAAGACCTTTCTCGTCTCCGGCTGGGTCAACGTCACCTCGGTCGGCTCGGGGGGCGAGATCGGGCTCGACGTGTTCGACAACGGCGGCCCGAAGGTGGTCGTCGCGCCCACCGTATCGCTCAGGAACACCACGAACGGCTGGTTTGAGCTGCGGGCCAGCGGGACCGTGCCGGCCGGCGGCAACCTGCAGGTGCGCATCAGCTCGTCCGGCATCATCCAGGCCTTCGCCGACGAGCTGGTCTTCCGCATCCCCTAGGTATCTTTACGCCAGCCGCCGACCCTCCCTGGGGATACCGCGTAGCTTCGTGGCTGTCGCCCGGAGCCCATCTGGCCTCTAGGCGAAAGCGGCAGCAGTGAGTAATCTCGGGGCGCTTATCAGAAGGAAACCACCATGCAAAACATTCGTACCGAGGTCGCTGTCATTGGCTCGGGCCCCGGCGGCTACGTCGCGGCGGTGCGCGCCGGACAGCTCGGCAAGAAGGTCGTCTGCGTCGAAAAAGAGCTGGTTGGCGGCGTCTGCCTCAACGTCGGCTGCATCCCCTCGAAGGCCCTCATCGCCGCCTCGAAGCAGTACGAGAAGCTGGCGCATGTCGAGACCATGGGCATCTCGATCAGCGGCCGCTCGCTCGATGTCGGCAAGCTCATGGCGTGGAAGGGCACCGTCGTCGACAAGATGACCGGCGGCGTCCGTCAGCTGCTCAAGAGCGCCGGTGCCCAGCTGGTGATGGGCAGCGCCAAGCTGCGCAGCAGTCGCCTGATCGAGGTCGATGGTCCCGACGGCAAGCTGACGATTGAGGCCGACCACATCATCCTCGCCACCGGCTCGCGGCCGATCACCGTGCCCGGCTTTCCGGTCGACAACAAGCGCATCCACGACTCGACGGGCGGCCTGGCGCTAGCGGAAGTGCCCAAGCGCCTGGCGGTCATCGGCGGCGGCTACATCGGCCTGGAGCTGGGCATCATGTGGTCCAAGCTTGGGGCCAAGGTCAGCGTCGTCGAGTACACCGACCAGCTCCTGCCGGGCAACGACCCCGACCTGGTTAATGTCGTGGCGCGCAAGATGAAGAAGCTGGGGATCGACGCGCACCTTACGCACAAGGCGCTGCGCTACGAAGAGACGGCGGACGGGCTCAAGCTCTGGGTGGTGCCGCGCGCCGCCGAGGGACAGAAGGACAAAGAGCTGGCCATCGACTGCGACCACATCCTGGTCACCGTCGGTCGTCGCCCCAACTCCGAGGGTCTCGGCCTCTCTGAGGTCGGCGTCAGAGTCGATTCGCGTGGCTTTGTGCCGGTCGATCGCCAGCAGCGCACCAATGTGCCCAACATCTTCGCGATTGGCGACGTCGCCAGTCAGCCGATGCTGGCCCACAAGGCCTCGCGCGAGGGCGAGGTGGCGGCCGAAGTCATCGCCGGTCACAAGGCCGAGATGGACGTCGTCGCCATCCCGGCGGTCATCTTCACCGACCCCGAGATCGCCAGCGTCGGCCTCAGCGAGAAGCAGGCGGCCGAAGCCGGTCACAAGGTGCGCACCGGTCGCTATAACTTCGCGGCTCTCGGCCGCTCGGTCGCCGGCCTGGAGACCGACGGCTTCGTCAAGATCGTCGCCGACGACACCACGCTCCAGGTCCTGGGCCTGCACATCGTCGGTCCGAACGCCACCGACCTGATCAGCGAAGGCGCCTTCATGCTCGAAATGGGCGCCTTCCTGCCCGATGTCGCGCTGACCATTCACCCGCACCCGACCCTGGGCGAAGCCGTGATGGAAGCCGCCAAGGCCGCGCTCGGGGAGTCGCCGCACGTGCCCGGCGGCGGTCAGAAGCGCTAGCCCTCCCTACCTCGTCCTCGCTCCCTCCCCGCTCCGTCCCCACCCAAAGCCCACTACACCGCCCCTGCTCTCTGCGCCCGCCCGGCTGGCCTTGGCGTTGACGGGCGGCAAGCGGTCTGTATATCGTGCGGCCGATGTCGGATGCACCCCGTGATTCGCTCTACTACCTGACCACGCCCATTTACTACGCCTCGGATGTGCCGCATATCGGGCACGCCTACACCACTATCGTTGGCGATGCCGTCACTCGCTATGAGCGCCTGCGCCGCGGGAAAGACCAAGTCTACTTTCTGACCGGCACCGATGAGCACGGCGAGAAGATTGAGCGCGCGGCGGCGCAGGCCGGCATCACCCCGCAGGTCTTTACCGACCGCATCGCGGCGGAGTACCTGGCGGCTTGGCGCGAGCTAAACATCGCCCACGACGACTTCATCCGCACCACCGAGCCGCGCCACGAGCAGATCGTGCAGGACCTGTGGCGCCGACTCGTCGAGCGCGACGAGATCTATCTGGGCCACTACGAGGGCCTGTACTGCGTCGCCTGCGAGGCCTTCTATCTAGAAAAGGACCTGCTGCCCGGCAACATCTGCCCCGATCACAAGCGCAAGGTCGAGCTGCTGCGCGAGGACTCGTACTTCTTCCGCCTGTCGAAGTATCAGCAGCCGCTCTTGGATCTGTTCGCGCGACAGCCCGACTTCATCGAGCCGCGCCGACGCATGAACGAGGTCCGCGCCTTCGTCGAAGGCGGCCTCAAGGATCTGTCGGTCTCGCGCACCTCGTTTCGCTGGGGCGTGCCCGTCCCGGGGGCCGAAAATCACGTCATCTATGTGTGGATCGACGCGCTCAGCAACTACTACTCGGCGCTGCAGGGGCAGGAACGAACGCGGGCCTTCTGGGGCAGCCACGAGCGGCCGCTGGCCATCCATCTGATCGGCAAAGAGATCATCCGCTTCCACGCCGTGTACTGGCCGGCCCTGCTGCTGGCCGCCGGCCTGCCGCTGCCGAAGAAGATCGTCGCCCATGGCTGGTGGACGGTCGATGGCGAAAAGATGAGCAAGTCCCTCGGCAACGTCGTCGATCCGCGCAAGCTGGGAGCGGATATCGGCATCGATGCGGTGCGCTACTTTGTGCTGCGCGAGATCCCGCTCGGCGAGGACGGCGACTTCTCGTATGACGCGCTGCTGCAGCGCTACAACAGCGAGCTCGCCAACGACCTGGGCAACCTGCTCAACCGCACACTGGCCATGGTCGAAAAGTTTTCTGAGGGCGTGGCCCGTCGCTGGCCGGCCGAGGCGAGCGATGAGGTCCGCGGTACGCGCCTGGCGGAAGCCGCGCAGCGTCGCCGCAGCGAGCTGGAGGCGGCGATGGCCGAGCCGCAGCCGCAGCGAGCCCTGGAGGCCCTGTTCGCGCTGGTCCGCGAGGGCAACACCTATCTGGAGCAGCAGGCGCCGTTTACCCGCGTCAAGACCGACCCGCAGGGCGCGGCATACATCCTGTACAACGTCCTTGAGCTCCTGCGCTGGCTCGGCCTGATGCTGGAGCCGTTTCTGCCCGAGCGAGCGGTGGAGCTGCGACGACAGCTTGGCCTGGCGCAGCCCGAGGCGGGCGGCTGGCCGGCCAGCTGGGGCGAGCTGCCCGATGGCACGCGGGTACAAAAAGCGCAGCCGCTGTTCCCGCGCCTGGACCCCGACCGCCAGAAAGAGCTGCTGGAAAAGTGGCGTGCGGCCCGCCGAGCGGCGGAGGAAAAGATCGCGGCCCAAGCTGCGCTGGCTCCGGCTGCGACAGCGAACACCCCGGTGGCCCCGACGCCCCCCACACCGGTAGCCAGCCCGGCTGCCGCGCCGGCTGAGATCAGCTTTGATGACTGGAAGAAGCTCGATCTCCGCGTCGCCCAGGTCGTGAGCTGCGAGCGCGTCCCCAAGAAAGACAAGCTGTTAAAGGTCGAGCTCGACGTCGGACCGCTGGGCCGCCGCTATGTGGTCGCCGGCCTGGCCCAGTTCACAACTCCAGACGAGCTGGTCGGCAAACGCGTGATAATTGTGGCCAACCTCAAGCCGGCAAAGATCGGCGGCATCCTGTCGCAGGGCATGATATTGGCTATCGGAGAAGAGTCGATCAGCGGCCTTCTCACCCCGGATCGCGACGTCCTCCTGGGCGCCCCTATTCGTTAGCGAGGTAGCAGTGAGCGCGGCCCATCCCATTGCCCAGCCCCAGCCGGTCAGCCCCTCCTTGCGCCCCCCTGCCATCGCTGGCTCCGCGCCGGGCGCCTCAGCTGGCCCGAACCCGGCCGACAGCGAGCCCAGCGGCTCCGCGAGGTCGCGCATGCATCCGGCAGGCCTGTACATCCTGTCGGCAGCTGAGGCCTGCGAGCGCTTCGGCTGCTACCTGCTCCTGGCGCTGTTTACGCTGTACCTCAACGAGCACTACGGCTTCTCACAGGAGCGAGCCATCAACTGGTACGGCTGGTACCTATCGGCCGTCTACTTCACGCCACTCATCGGCGGCTGGCTCGGCGGACGCTGGCTTGAGCGCCGCACCTGGGTGCTGCTGGGAGCGATCACCCTGGGCCTGGGCTACTCGCTGCTGTCGATGGGAACGCCGACGACGCTCTTGGCCGCCATTGCTGTGCTGACCCTGGGCAACGGCCTGTTTAAGCCCAATATCTCGACGCTGGTGGGCGGTCTGTATGAGCCCGGGGACAGCCGACGCGACGAAGCCTTCGGCATCTTCTACGTCGCCGTCAATATCGGCGCGATGATCGCCCCGGTGGCCGGCGAGACGATGCGCTATCGCCTGGGCTGGGGTCCGTCGTTTCTCTCGGCCGCCGGTGCGCTGGCCCTCGCAGTCCTCATCCTGACCGTCGGCATGGCCTACCTACCGTGCCGGCGCAGCCAGGCTGCCATCACCCGCGAGCCAGCCAGCGAAGGCCGAGCCCGCGGCAACCCCCGCCAGCAGCTCTTCGCTCTGCTCCTGTTCTGCTCGATGGCCGTGCCGTTCTGGATGGCCTACTACCAGACCGGTAGCTCGGTCACGCTGTTCGCTCGCGACAATGTGCAGCGCATCCTGCCCTGGTCGTTCTTCGATCTGCGCGAAGTCCCGCCAGGCGCTTTCGCCTCGCTGGGCGGGATGTTTGTGCTGCTCCTGACCCTGCCGCTTTCGTGGGTGGTCCGTCGGCTGCGGCGGCTCGGCCTAGCGATCACCTCAGCGGATAAGGTGGCCACTGGCCTGGCCTTCGCTGCGCTGGCCTTTGCCCTGCTGTCGCTCATCGCCCACTTCGCCACATCCGGACGCGTAAACGCCCTCTGGCTGGTCGCCTTCTACTTCGTCCTGACCATTGCTGAGCTGCTGCTCTCACCGGTGGGGCTCTCGCTGGTCAGCAAGCTCTCGCCGCCGCGCTGGGTCGGCGTGATGATGGGGGTGTGGTATCTGGCCACGACCTGCGGCAATCGTCTGACCGGTCAGGTCGCCCCGCTGTGGACGCAGTGGAGTCATAGCCGCTTCTTTGGCGGCCTCTCCGTGTTGCTCTTGCTGGCGGCTAGCATCCTGGCGCTGCAGCTAGGCTGGCTCCGCCGCGTGCTACCTTCCGAAGAGGAGTAGACGAGGCTCCGCAGATGCCGCGCCCAGTCCCCGCTGCCTTGCAGCTTGCCTTAGCCAGCCTCCTGGCTCTCGCGCTTGGCGGGACGTTGCCGGCCTGCGGCGACAGCGGCGAGGATGACAGCAGCCCGCCCGAGCCTACGCTCTCGCTCCTGTCTCCCTCGGCCCCGCTCGGCCTGCACTACACCGAGCGCTCGACGCTGTCGGTGCGCTATCGCAAAGGCAGCCGCCCGGTGCCAGGTGCCACGGTGTCGGTGCACATCGATCGCGATGACAGCGGGGCAACGCTGTCTGCCGATCGCCTGATCACCAACGACCGCGGCGATGCCAGCGTGCTCTTGACCGCGGCCGCCGCCGAGACCTCGTTCCGCGTGGTCTTCGAGGTCAGCGGTGTGACCAGCCTGCTCGTCTATGTCGCGGTCTCGCGCTTTGACTTCGGCAATATCGACGTGCTGGCCGATGCCACCGCGTTTGGCTCGACGGCGCTGGTGCGCGTTGGCCTGGTGCAAGAGACCGCCTGCGCCGCTCTGCCGCCCACCCCCCTGCCCCTTTCCGCGACGCGCAGCAACCAAGCCAGCGAGCGGCGCGCCCCGCTGCCTTTCCCCGTCCTTTTGGTCAAGCCCTACGGCGTCTACGCCCGCGCCGAGGACAGCCAGGGACGCCTCGTCGCCTACGGCTGCATCGAGATCCCCGATGCCCTGCTGCGCACTGGGCTGCGTCCCCTGGTACCCGTGCCGCTCTCCGCCGCCATGCCCAGTCCGCTCGGCAGCTTCGATCTGGAGGTCGAGCTGAGCACCCAAGCGGCCGCCCCCGATCCGTTCGCCGGGCTGGCCTGTGGCAGTGGTCAGGGACAGCTCCTGCTCGACGGGATCGATGAAGCCCTGGCGGTCGGCGAGCTAGAGCTCGGCAGTCGCATCCGCGCCCAGCGCAGCAGCCTAGATGCTCAGGGCTGCCGCAGTGGCCCCGGCTATCTCGACGGTCGGCTGCATAGCCTGCTCGCGGCCACGAGCTCAGGGGCACAGCTTGCAGCGGCCGCCTCGGACATGGCGGCGCTGCGCCGCAGCCTGACGCTGGGCACGACCCTGTCGGTCTTTACCGGCAGCGGCCGGCTGTACCAAGCCAACCACCTGCTGCGCTTTGCTCGCTTTGCACTTCCGGCCGGCAGCATGCAGTACAGCCTCAGCACGCTGCCCATCAACCAGGCACGCGACCTGCCGCTCGATCAGACTGGCGCGACGCTGGTCGTGCCCCCACATGAGCTGATGCTGGGCCTGCCCGGGCTCTGGCAGCGAGCGATCGATGATCTGGCCCTGCGGCCACGCGGCATCGCCAAGCCAGCCAGCCAGCTCTTCCAGGCGGCCGTCAATGCTGCGCAGGCCAGTACGCTGGTCGGCTGCGCCGCCGTCGAGTCGCAGATCTGCGAGATCATCGCGCCGCCCTGCGCGGGCAAGGTCGCTCCGGCCTGCAGCACGGCCCGCGACTCGCTGGTCGCTCGGCTCAGCGCTGCCTTGAGCAGCTTGCCGCCAGCCCTCGATCTGTCGCTGTCGATGATGCTGCACATGGAGGACACGACCGGCCAGCTACAGGCGCAGCGGGTCGGCAGCGGCGAAGTCAGCGGCAGCGTAAGCACGGTCGCCGGCGCGGTCACGCTCACCGGAAGCGCGCGCGGTCCCAAGCTGTAGCGACCGCTTGTGACCACCGAATTTCTGCCCGTGGCCGCGCGGTTTTCGAGTACATTCCCGCCATGTCTTCTGACGAGCGAGCGACGACATCCCCTACCGCCGGAGTCCCGGTGCATGTCCACGGTCCCGGCTGCGACCATGATCACGATCATGGCCATGATCACGGCCACGACCACGGCGACTTCGATCCCAACCTGCTGATGAAGCGCCAGCCGGTCTATCGCACCGAGCCCAAGGTCGGCCGCAACGATCCCTGCCCCTGTGGCAGCGGCAAGAAATACAAGAAGTGCCACGGCAAGTAGAAGCCCGAGGCTGCTCTCCCCGACCTGCCAGGAATACCTAATGATCCGACCCATCAAGAAAGTTCTCGTCGCCAATCGGGGTGAGATCGCCATCCGGGTCATCCGCGCCTGCCGCGAGCTGGGCATTCGCACGGTGGCTGTTTACTCCGAGGCCGATCGCGCGGCGCTGCACGTCCAGTCCGCCGATGAGGCCATCGCCATCGGGCCCGCACCGGCCCGCGACAGCTACCTCAACATCGAGCGACTGGTCGAGGCCTGTCGCCGTTCGGGCGCTGACGCAGTCCACCCTGGCTATGGCTTTTTGTCGGAGCGCGCCGAGTTTGTCGAGGCGGTCGAGGCCGCCGGGCTGATCTTCATCGGCCCGCCCGCCGACGCAATGCGTGCCATGGGCGAAAAGACGCGGGCCCGAGCGCGCATGCAAGCGGCCGGCGTCCCCACCGTGCCCGGCGACAACGGGCCAGACGGACGCGGCTTCCCCACCGTCGAGATGGCGATCGCGGCGGCCGAGGCAGTCGGCTATCCCATCATGCTCAAGGCCGCCTCCGGTGGCGGCGGCCGTGGCCAGCGCTTGGTCGACAGTCGCGAGCGCTTCGCCGCCGCCTACGAAGGCGCGCGTCGCGAGGCTAAGGCGGCCTTCGGCGATGACACGGTGTACATCGAGCGCGCCATCGTTCGCCCCCGTCACGTCGAGATCCAGATCTTCGGCGACCGCCACGGCAACTACGTCTACATGTTCGAGCGCGACTGCTCGGTGCAGCGCCGCAACCAAAAAGTCATCGAGGAGGCCCCCTCGCCGGCTCTCGATCCTGAGCTGCGGGCCCGCATGGGCGAGGTGGCGGTGCGCGCCGCGGCTGCCGTGAACTACGTCGGCGCCGGCACCTGCGAGTTCCTGCTCAGCCAGGACAAGAGCTTCTACTTTCTGGAGATGAACACCCGCCTGCAGGTCGAGCACGCCGTCACCGAGATGGTCACCGGCCTCGACCTGGTGCAGCTACAGATCCGCGTTGCCGAGGGGCATCCGCTGCCCTTCCGCCAGAGCGATCTCGTGCTGCGCGGCGCCGCCATTCAGTGCCGCGTCTATGCCGAGGACCCACTGCGCTTCCTGCCCTCACCCGGCAAGATCACCCGGCTGCGGACCCCTGGCGGTCCGTTTGTGCGCAACGACTGCGGCGTCTATGAGTGCGCCGAGATCAGCATGTACTACGACCCGATGATCTCGAAGCTCATCGTCTGGGGGCAGACGCGCGACGAGGCCATTCGTCGCATGGCCCGGGCCCTCGACGAGTACACCGTGCTCGGCATCAAGACCAACCTGCCCTTCCACCGCCGCGTCATGCGCGAGCCCGACTTCCAGAGCGGTGTCTATGACACCGGCTATATCGAGGCGCACAAGGCAACGCTGCTCGCCCCCTACGCGCCCAGCGAAGCGGATCTGGACACCGCTGTGCTGGCAGCCGCCATCGCCGCCGTGACTAGCTCAGCGCAGCCCGCCGGCGGGACAGGCTCCGGCGAGAGCAGCAACCAACCCTCGGCCTGGCGAGCTTTCGGCACCGCCCCCGGCCATGGCTGGCGACGATGAGCGACTACGGCGGCCTGCCCGACATGTCGGCCCCCATCTTCGTCGAGCTGCAGCTGGATGCCTGGATCGCGGCGCTCGGTCGCATGTCGGCGAAAAACCCGGCGATGGCTCGCATCCTGCACATCGTCGATCGCCTGCAAGATCGCCCCTACCGCACACACGCGCTTTTTCTTGGCGAGCCAGGAACTGGCAAAGACGGCTTGGCGCGCCTCGTCTTTCGCCTGATGCATCCCGATGGCGGCGCCTGCGAGCGCTGCTTCCTGCGCGGCCGCAGCGAAGCCGAGATGGAGGCTCAGCTGTTCGGTGGTGCCGATGGCCCGGGCCTGCTGTCGAAGGCGCGCGGCGGAGCCCTAATCCTCGATGAAGTTCTTGCGCTGTCCCCCCATCTACAGCAGCGCTTGCACAGCGCGCTGAGCCGTCAGCGCTGGACCCAGCCCTCGCAGTGCGTGACCGTGCTGGCGATGAGCGATGGCGACGTCGAAGCCGCCGTCGCGGCTGGCAGCTTCCGTCACGACCTGTACTACAAGCTGTGTCGCCTGATGCTGCGCGTGCCGCCGCTGCGCGACCGCCAAGACGATCTGGGGCACGCGGCGGTATGGATGGCCAACCGCGTGCTGCGCGATCGCGGCCAGAGCCGACCGGCCGAGCTGTTCGATCCGGCCGCTGAAGCCCCGCCCCCGTCGAGCGGGACCTATCGCATGACCACGGCCAGCATCGAGGCGCTGCGCAGCTATGACCGCGGCTGGCCGGGCAATTTCCGCGAGCTGGAAGCTGTCATCGAGCGCGCCATCCTGCTTTACAGCGACGGTGCGTCGCTACAGGCTGACGACGTCGAGCGCGCCCTCGCCGATCTGGGGAGCCCATGAACATCGCAGTCACCGGAGCCAGCGGCCACATCGGCAACAACCTGGTCCGAAGTCTCGTCGAGAGCGGCCATAAGGTCCGCGCCCTCTTGCATCGTCCAAGCGGCAGCCCAGGGGAGCGCGGCGACGCTGGTCGAGCGCTGGCCGGCGTGGCCTGCGAGCAGCTGCTCGGAGATGTCTGCGACCGCGCTTCGCTGGAGCAGGCCTTTGCGGATGCCGACCACGTCTATCACCTCGCTGCCCATATCTCGATCTCGCCCGCCGAGGACGCGCGCTGTGAGCCCGTCAATGTCGAGGGCACGCGCAACGTCGTCGCCGCCTGCCGCCAGGCCGGCGTCAAGCGACTGATCCACTTCAGCTCTGTGCACGCGCTGTGGGCCGAAGGGATCGGGCACCGCGACGGAGCGGCCCATCCCATCGACGAGCGACATGAGCTCGCTGACCGACCAGAGGCCCTGCCCTACGACCGCTCGAAAGCCCGCTCCGAGAAGGTAGTTCTGGCGGCGGTCGCTGAGGGTCTCGACGCGGTCATCGTCAATCCCGGGGCGGTGCTCGGCCGCCATGACTACCGACCATCGGCGCAGGGCTCAGCGATTATCGACTGGGTCAGAGGCCGCGTGCCAGCCCTGGTGGAAGGGGGCTACAACTGGGTTGATGTGCGCGACGTGGTCTCGGGCGCCATCGCCGCAGCCGAGCGCGGACGACGCGGCGAACGCTACCTGCTGACGGCTCACCCGCTGTCGTTCCAGGAGCTAGCCCGGGCCTTGGAATCCAGCTCAGGTCTGCGCATGCCGCGCTTCGTGACGCCGCTGTGGCTGGCCCGACTGGCCTCGCCGGCGGTGGTCGCCACCAGCAAGCTCTTGGGCACCCGGCCGCTGGTCACGCCCTACGCGCTGCAGATCATCGCCTGCAACTACCACTTCAGGCACGACAAGGCGCAGGCCGAGCTAGGCTATAGCCCGCGCCCAATCGAAGACACGCTCACCGATATGCTCGGCTGGTACCGCAGCGCCGGCTACCTCTAGCCAAGCTGCGCCCTCCGCGCCCTGCCTAGGCATCCCCCTCGGATCCCTGCCCAAAGCACTCCACCAAAGGACCCGCGCAAAGGATCCGCCCCAAAGGACCTGATTGACCAAGCCCCCAAGACGGCGATAAGCTTGATCGGCTGTGAAAACTTGTCCCCAGTGTCAGATCAAGTACCCAGACGTACTTGAGTTTTGCCCTCGGGACGGCTCCCCCTTGCCGGCTGGGGCCGGTGGCAAAGAGCCTGTCCAGGATCCGATCCTGGACTCGACCATTGATGGCCGTTACGCCGTCGAGGCGAGGCTGGGCGAAGGCGGCATGGGCGTGGTCTACAAGGCCCGCCACGTCCTGATCGATAAGCCGGTTGCGATCAAGATCTTGCGCAAAGAAGCCGCGCAGGACACCGCCGCGGTGCAGCGGTTTATCCAGGAAGCCAAGTCGGCCTCGAAGATCAACCACAGCAACATCGTTGATATCACCGACTTCGGCGTGCTCCCCGATGGACACGCCTACTTCGTCATGGAGTTCTTGGAGGGCAAAACGCTCGCCCAAGCGATCCAAGACGGACCGATGGAGGCCAAGCGCGTCTGCCACATCGCCTCGCAGGTGGCGCGCGGCCTGCATGCCGCTCACACCAAGGGCATCGTCCACCGCGACCTCAAGCCCGAGAACATCTTCCTCCTCGAGCGCGAGGGGCAGAAAGACTACGTCAAGATCGTCGACTTCGGCATCGCCAAGGTCGGCGGTGGCCAGAAGCTGACCCAAGTCGGCATGGTCCTCGGCACCCCCGAGTACATGTCGCCCGAGCAAGCGACCGGCCAAGAGACCGATCACCGCGTCGACCAATACGCCCTCGGCTGCATCATGTACGAGATGCTGACCGGGGCCGTGCCCTTCCTCGGTGACCGGCCGGCGCAGACCCTGACCAAGCACGTCTTCGAGCCGGTCATCGCGCCACGCAAGCGCAAGCCCGATCTTAAGATCCCCGCCACCATCGAAGCGTGCGTCATGCGCGCTCTCGAAAAGAAGCCGGAGAAGCGCTTCCCCTCGATGAAGGATCTCGACCTGTCGCTAACCCAGGTCGAGAGCGATCAGAAGGGCGGACGCGTCGTCATCGAGGACACCGGCCTGGCGAATCAGCCCGCCGCCAATCCGCCGCCGCCGCCGCCCGCCTCGAACAGTGGCTATCCACCGGGCGCGGGCAACTCGGGCCAGGTGCCGGCGCCGATGCCTTCCGGCTATCCGGTGGGCGCCCAGCCCGGCTTTGCGCCACCGGTGCCGCCGAGCTTCTATCCAGCTGGAGGAGCGCCCGTCGTCGCGGCTGCCCCGTTTGCTTCCTCGGCCCAGGGTGCGGTGATGGCCAAGACCGCGCTGGGCATGCGCGCGCCGCAGGTTGGTCGCGGGCGAAGCATCAGCGTCATTGTCGCCGTTGTTCTCGTCGGTGTGGTTGGCCTGCTGATCTTTTTCGTCACGCGGCCGCCGACGCCCGTCGTCACGCCGACGGTGCCCCCCCGACCGCCGAAGGTCGATACCCCGCCGAAGGTCGACACCCCGCCGGTCATCAAGCCGCCGCCGGTGGTCGAGCTACCGCCGATTGATCTGCAGATCCTGTCGCGGCCGCCCGATGCCGAGGTCTACATCGACGGCAATCTGGTCGGCCACACGCCACACAAGCTGCCGCACAAGCGTGGCATCCTGGTCCGCGTCGAGGTCCGCAAGCGCGGCTTTGAGCCCTACTACGAAGAGCTGACCCCCGACAGCAGCCAGACGCTCGACGTCAAGCTTGAGAAGGCCGGCCACAGCAGCGGCAACAGCAAGGGCAAGCGGCCCGAGCCCCCCAAGAAGACCGAGCCCGTCAAGGGACCCAAGGGCAAAGAAACGCCCGCCACGCAGACTGGCTTACCGACGGGGCTGCGCGATCCGTTTAAGAAGAAGTAGCCCCGGCCCGCGCAAGCGCCCCACTCCGCCCGCCAAAGCCTCGCGAGTTCCCGCCGCACAGCCCCGCTGAGCGTCGCCATCTTGACGATTCCCAAAGCTCGCCGATTTCCATACACTGCGCGCACATGAACTTGCTCGTCACGGGTGGCGCTGGCTTCATCGGCGCAAACTTCGTCTACTACCAACGGCAGCATCATCCCGAGGATCGGCTGGTGATCCTCGATGCGCTGACCTATGCCGGCAACCTGAGCACGCTCGATGCGCTGGCCGCTGACTCCGCAGTGCGCTTCGTGCGGGGCGACATCTGCGACGCCGGGCTGGTCTCAGGTCTGCTGCGCGAAGAACGCATCGACGCCATCGTCCACTTCGCAGCTGAGAGCCACGTTGATCGCTCGATCCTCGGCCCGATGGACTTCGTGCGCACCAACGTCGTCGGCACGGCGACGCTGCTGGAGGCGGCGCGCAGCGCCAAGCTGGGACGCTTCCTGCACATCTCGACCGACGAGGTCTACGGTTCGCTGGAGCCAGACGAGCCGGCCTTCACGGAGAGCCACCCGATCCAGCCGCGCTCGCCCTACTCGGCCTCGAAGGCCGCGTCCGACCATCTGGTGCTGTCGTACTTTCACACCTATCACTTCCCGGCGCTGCTCACCCGCTGCTCGAATAACTACGGGCCGTATCAGTTTCCCGAGAAGCTGATCCCGCTCATGATCCTCAACGCCTTCGCCGGTCAGCCCCTGCCGGTCTATGGCGACGGCATGAACGTCCGTGACTGGATCCACGTCCAGGATCACTGCGCCGGCATTGACGCTGTGCTGCGCCGCGGCCGTGATGGCGAGGTGTACAACCTGGGTGGCCTTTGCGAGCGCCCCAACCTCGCCATTGTCCGCGCCATCCTCCAGCTGACCGGACGCGACGAGTCGCTGATTCGCTACGTCACCGACCGACCTGGCCACGACCGGCGCTACGCCATCGACTGCCACAAGGCCGAGCGCGAGCTAGACTTTGCCCCTCGCATCCAACTGGAACAGGGGCTCGCCGAGACGGTCGCCTGGTACCGCGCAAACGAAGCCTGGTGGCAGCGCATCCGCAGCGGCGAATACCGCACCTGGTTCGAGCGCAACTATGCGGCCCGCTTGGAGCGCAGCCAAGACGAGCCCGCCCTGGGGAGCGGGGCCTCATGCGCGTAGCGGTTCTTGGGGCGCAGGGCCTGCTTGGCCGCCACCTGTGTGACGAGCTCAACGCGCAGGGGCACGCGGTGCTGTCGCTGGACCGAGCCGCGGTCGACTTGTTAGCTCCCGATCGCGAGTCGTTCTATCGGCTGCGCGATCGCCTGGCTGCGCATGACGCCCACTGGGTGTTCAACGCCGCGGCCTACACCGACGTGGACGGCGCCGAGCGCGAGTCGGACAAGGCCTTTCTGGTCAATGCGTTGGGCGCCGAGATGATCGCCCGCGCGACCGATGCCGTCGGCGCTGCGCTGTGCCATATCTCGACGGACTTCGTGTTCAGCGGTGACCAGATCCGCCCCTATGACGAGTTCGACCTGCCAGCGCCGCAGGGCGCCTACGCCCGCAGCAAGCGAGCCGGTGAAGATCTGGTGCTGCGCGCCTGCCGCCGCGCCTTCGTGGTCCGGGTCGGCGGTCTATACGGCCGTGGCGGTCGCAACTTCTTTTCGACGATGGTCTCGCGCCTGCAGAGCGGCCAGGCGCTGCGCATCGATCGCCAGCGCCAAGTCTCTCCGACCTGGGTGCGGCCGCTGTCCCGTCAGCTAGTCGCGCTCTGCGAGCACGGGGAGTACGGCCTGTATCACGCCACCTGCCAGGGCCAGACGACGTGGCACGCTTTCGCCGAGCTCCTCTGCCATGTCGCCAACGAGCTTGGACGCCCGCTGCCGATGCGCTTCGAAGGCGTCGATACCAGCGCCCTGCCTACCGCTGCACCGCGCCCGGCGATGTCAGTGCTCGACTGTCGCTTGCTGCGGCTGCGCGGCCTCCTCACGATGCCGTCCTGGGATGACGCGCTACGCGGCTATCTCCAGGAGCTGCTCGCCTACAACCTACTTTAGTTAGAAAAGGATGGACCGATGAAAGGGATCATTCTCGCCGGTGGCTCCGGCACCCGCCTCCTGCCGCTGACCAAGGTCACCAACAAGCACCTCCTGCCCGTCGGTCGCGAGCCGATGATCTTTCATCCGGTGAAGAAGCTGGTAGCCGCCGGGATCCGCCAGATCCTCATCGTCACGGGCTGCGAGCACATGGGCGATGTCGTTGGCCTGCTGGGCAGTGGCCGCGAGTTCGACTGCGACTTCACCTATCGCGTCCAAGACACGGCGGGCGGCATCGCGCAGGCACTCGGCTTGGCCCGCGACTTTGCGCGCGGCGACAAGATGTGCGTGCTCCTCGGTGACAACATCTTTGAGGATGACATCGGGCTGTACGTTGAAAACTTCGCGCGGCAAGGTCGGGGCGCCCGCATCCTGCTCAAGCAAGTGCCCGATCCGCAGCGCTACGGCGTCGCACAGGTGGTCGGTGAGCGCGTCACGCGCATCTTCGAGAAGCCGGAAAAGCCGGTCAGCGACTTCGCCGTCACCGGCATCTATTTTTACGACGATCGCGTCTTCGATGTCGTCTCGACGCTCAAGCCCTCAGGCCGGGGGGAGCTTGAGATCACCGACGTCAACAACGCCTACATCGATCGCGGCGAGCTGGGCTTCGATGTGCTCAAGGGCTACTGGACCGACGCGGGCACGCATGACTCTCTGCGCCTGGCTAATGAGCTAGTGCTGGGCCTGCCGCTGACCGGCGAGTACGCGGCGCACTACCAAAAACCCGCGGGCCCGGGTCGCGCCGACGCGGCCTAGCGCGGCCGACCATGCGCGTACTTGTCGTCGGACCCAGCGCCAGGGACAGCTCCGAGATGGGCTGTGTGCGCGGTCTGCGCGCGCTGGGACATCAAGCCGAGATCTGTGATCTGCGACAGCACATGGGCTTGCCGCCGGCCCTACGCCGCAGCCCGATGGCAGCCCGGGTCGCAGAGTTTGTCCTGCTGTCGACCGTCCGCGAGCCCTACTACTTCGCGCAGCAGCACCTGCTGCGTGCCTGCGCGGCTTTCGACGCTGAGCTGCTGCTGGTCATCCAGCTGACCTGGGTGCTGCCGCAGACCATCGAGGAGCTTAGGCGGCGCGGCGTCCGCTGTGTCGGCTGGTTTCCTGATGCCTTTACCAGCTTCGGGCGCGGCGCCTTTCTGCTGGCCCCGTTCGATGCGCTGTTCTTCCAAGATCCCTTTATGGTCGAGCGCCTGCGCACCGCCTTCGGGCTGTCCTCGATTTATCACCTGCCGCAGTGCTGCGATCCCGAGATCCAGCGCCCGCTGCCGCTCTTGCCAGGCGATGAGGCTCGCTTTGGCGCCGATGTGGCCACCTATGGGACCTACTACCCTTATCGCGCGCGCTTGCTGGCGCCGCTGCTGACGAGCGGCCTACGGCTGAAGCTGTGGGGACCGCGCCCACCTCGCTGGCTGCACCATCCGGTCAAAGACCACTGGGCCGGCCGCGAGATCCTCGGCGATGAGAAGTGTCGCGCCATGCGCGCGGCCAAGATCGCTCTCAACACCAACCACTACGCCGGCATCGCCGACATCAACAAGCGCAGCTTCGAGCTTGCGGCGATGGGGGCTTTCCAGCTCACCGACGACCGCCCGGCGCTGGCTCGCTACTTTGTGCCGGGCCAGGAAGTGGCGACGTTTTCCGGCGCTGCCGACCTGCTCGACAAAGTCCGCTACTACCTCGCCCATCCCGAGGAGCGAGCGCGCATCGCCGCCGCTGGTCAGCTCCGTGCCCACCGCGATCACACCTTTGTCGCCCGCCTGCGTGTCCTGTTCGAAACGCTGTCGCTAAGTGCTTGAACGAACACCGCAAGCAAGCGACAAGCCCGTCCCCGCAGCCCACGCAACAACGTGATTGAACTGAGCGGCAACTTTTGATGAAATGGCCGCATGCCCGCACGGATATTTCGCTTTCTCGCCTGCTTCCTGATGCTCGCGTTGCTTGGGGTGGCCCCGGCCCTGGCCCAGGTGGCGCCCCGGATCACCATCGAGTCGGTTCCGCCCGGCGCTATCGTCTATGTCGACGGGGCTGTGCAGGGACAGACCGGACCCAACTTCAAGGTCCGCATCAACAAGGGTCAGCACCGGCTGCGGCTTGAGCTCGAAGGGCACAAGCCGATCGAGCAGGTCGTGACCATCACGGCGGCGCAAAAGCTCTCGTTTAACCTCGAGAAGGCGCCGGGGCGGCTGGATGTGAAGTATCCCTCGACGAACGATCTGGCGCGCGGCGCTGAGATCTACGTCGACGGGCAGATGGCCGGGCAGGTCCCACTGATGATCGACGTGCCGGCGGGCCGGCACTTGGTCGAGATCAAGAAGCCGGGCACCAAGGTCTACACCGAAAACGTCGAGCTGAAGGCGGGCGAGACCAAGCCGATCTGGGTGCAGATGCAGGCTGAGGCGCGCAACGGCACGCTGCTCGTCGCTGCCGACGCCCCGGATGCCGATGTCTTCATCGATGGCCAGCCGCGCGGCAAGGCGCCCGCCATGGTCGACCTCAACGAGGGCGAGCACATCGTCGAAGTGCGTCGCAACGAAGCGGGTGCGCCGACCTGGCGTCAGACGGTGCGAGTGAGCGCCAATCAGCAGGTCAAGGTGCAGGCCCAGACCCTGCCGCCGCCGCCTGCGCCGGGCTCGCTGATCGTGCTCTCCTCGGTGAATGACGCTGAAGTCACCATCGATGGCACCACCAAGGGCAAGATTGGCCAGCCGATCAGCCTGCCGGCCGGCCAGCACTCGATCAGTGTCGCCGCCAAGGGCTACAGCGCCGTCACCCGGGTCATCATCATCGAAGCGGGCAAGCCCCTGATCGAGAAGGTCGATCTGGTCGGCTCGGCTGAGTCGCGCGGCGTCGGCTTCGTCCGCATCATCATGGTCACGCCGATGCCCGGCGCGCAGTACTTCCTCAACGGTCGCCTGTATGACGAGTCGGCGGCGCTATCGGATCAAGGCGTCGAGATCGCTGCCGGTCACGTCGTCATCGCCGTGCAGAAGGAAGGCTATGGTCAGGTCAAGCGCGAGGTCAACCTCCGCCCCGGCACCACCGAGGTCGTCGAGTTCGAGCTGCGCAACGTCGGCAAGCTGTTTATCGCCTCGCAGCCGCCGGGCGCGCTGGTCCTCCTCGATCGCAACCTGATCGGCCAGACGCCGCTCACCCGCGAGAACGTGCCGGCCGGCGAGCACATGGTCGAGATCCAGAAGGACAAGCACGAGCCGGTCGCCCAGAAGGTCATGCTGCGCGCCGGTGACACGGAAAACGTCAGTGTCATCCTGCGTCCGCTGGCTCCGCCGCCGATCGACAAGCTGGCGCTGCAGAAGAACCTGTCGTCCTTCTCGGCCGTCACGATTCCTCTCGGTCACTTCACGGCGGACGTGGGAGCTGGCTATGCCTACTTCCTAAATGGCCGCATCAACGTCGGTGTCTTCAAGAAGAACAACATCCCGGGCATCCGCGAGCTCGGCCTCGACGTCGGCGCTGAGCTGCGGACGACCTTCTATCACTTCGAGGTCGGCGGCTCGATTCGCTTCCAGGCCATGCGCATTGATCCCTTCGCCATCGGCCTGCGCACCTACGTCGGTGGCGGCGGCGGTCCGCGTCACCGCAACAGCATTCAGTGGGAGCTCGGCCTGCCGATCACCGTGCTGGCTGGCAGCATGGTCAAGCTGACCGCCGAAGCCTATCTGCAGGTGTACAGCGACCAGAACTGCCCGAACGTGGGCGATATCCGCAACACCTACACCCGCGATGGCGCGGCCGGCATCGAAGCCCTGGGTGACTATCTCAAGGCGGCTGAGCACACGGGCGATCGCTGCGTGGGCCGCGTCGGTACCGATGGTGTTCCGCCGGGCGGCACGACGCCGAACAACCCGATTTATGACGCCATTGGCTATACGCCGGGTCAGTCCATGCTCAGCGCGCCGCGCTACGATCCCAAGAACGCGGCCTACCAGGTCGGCGGCACCGGCGTCCTTGAGCGCTTCAACGGCACGCGTGGCATGCTGCGCGCCATCGTTGAGCTGGCGCTGTCGCCAAACATGAACGTGTGGCTGATGGTCGAGGGTGCGCCGCTGCAGGGCGATCGCCAGATGTTCACCGACAAGTTCAACCGCATCTTCCCGACCAACGAGATCCCGATCTACGGTCGGGCCGGCTTGTCGCTGAAGTTCTAGCCAGCGTCCTCGCCCTTGTCCCTGCCTCTCTCCCCGCCGCAGCGCTTCCCCCTCCTCTCCTCCAATCGCTACCTGTACTGGCTGGCGCTGATCTGTGCCGGTCTGCTGGTTGGCCTGGCCGCGCCGCGCTGGCTGCGACTTAGCGCGCTGCTGTTCGCCGCGGCCCTGGGCGGCCTGGCTGTGCTGTGGCGACGCTATCGTCCGGTGCTGATCCTCGACAGTCAGGGCTATGCCGTCGAGTCAGCCGGCCGACGCCGCTTCGCAGTTGCGTGGAGCGCGGTGCAGGGCGTGCGTCACGATCCCGCGGAGCGAGCTCTGTACCTTGACTGCGGCGAGCCAGCCCACAACCTGTTCTTGCCGCCACAGTCAGGCTATGCCTTCGACTTCGAGCGCCGCGACGTGCTCTATGCGCTCTTGCTGCAGCAGGTCGGCGACCGGGCCGAGATCGTCGCCCGCTTGGACCTGCCCGCCGAAGCCCGGCTGCGCTAGCGCTTGGCCGCCGGCCAGGCCATAAGCACGGTGCCGCCGAGCAGCAGGGCCACCCCGCCCGCCGTCAGGCCGGCCCCGATGCCGAGCGTGTTGTAGTAGGGGCTGCAGGTTGCGGGATCGGCCTGCGCATCCAGACAGGCGCCGTTCTTGGCCAGTGCCGCCGCACCAAAGCCCAGCAACACCGCTCCGCCTGCCACGAGCCCACCGCCAGCGAAAAAACGCCACAGCGGACGCGTCGCTGCCTGACCGGCCACCGACGTTGTGCCGCTGCTGCCGGTGCTCGGGCGCAACAAGCGAGGCTCCAGGCTGGTCGTCTGCCCCGGCTCAACCACGACCTCGCTTCTGTGCTCGGCATAGCCAGGCAGCGAGAGAGCCAGCTGATGTGAGCCGACAAAGGCCTCTAGCGTAAGCGGCGTCCGTCCCAGGATGCGGCCGTCGAGCGTCAGCAGGGCAGCACTGGGCGTGCTGGTCACCGCTACCTGACCGCGGCCGCGCATCCCTAGCTGCTGCAGGGCGCCCTTGATCAGCGGCGCGAGGCGCTCACCGCGCTGGGCCGCCGTACACGCGATGCAGCGCGCGGCCAGAGCAGCCGCCACATCGCAAGTCCGCAGGTCAAAGAGCTGCAGCTTCAGCTCCTCAGCTGTTGTGAGGACGCGGAGGACATAGGCGACCTCGCCGGTCCGCGCCAGCGTCTGCTGACAGTCACCGCCGTCGAGGCAGCGCAGCAGATCGGGTCGCTCTTGCAGCAGCGCTGCTTGTCGTGCTTCCGACAGCACCACGACGTGCTCGGCCTTGGCAGCCCGCACGGCGGCTGGACGCAGCGTGCTGACCTCGCCGCGCAGGGACGGCGCCAAAAGCAGCAGCGCCCCCGGCGTAATCGACAGCACGGCGACCAGCGAGCGCCCGGCCAGCGTCAGATTGAGCTCGGCCTGGCGCGAGGCGGGCAGGGTCAGGATGTCACTCTCAGCCCGCTGCCCACCGCGCTCTAGGCGAAAGCGATGTGGCCCCGGCGACAGGCGCAGGCTGTCGAGGAGTGGCAGTGCTCCCACGGCCTGCCCATCGACCGCCAAGAGCGCGCCGCTCGGGCCGTTGACGATCACCTCGGCCCAGCCTGCCTCCGTCGCTGATGCTGAGGTAGCTGGGCTGCCCATGGCCAGCCCCGATGGCGACTGCGCCCCGACCGGCCGCGCCAGCCCCCACAAGAGGAGCAGGACGATGCCCACGACTGGCTTTCGCGTGACCTGCCGCCTGACCGACATCACTCACACGCCATGAGCTTGGTGGTGCTGCCGATCTGCGAAAAGACCGAGCGGGTCTGCCCACGACCAATGCTGATGATCTGCTCACCGGGCGGCAGAAAGAGCTCCTGCGTCATGGTGCAGCGCCCACCTTGGCCGGTAAAGATTTGGATCCGGCCGGCCCGTCCCGCCATGCGGCTCTGCAGCGCCGTCAAGGCCGGGCCGAGCTCGGGCCGTCGCTGGCTGACCGGCACCGCGATGCAGCGATTAAACTCCGACAGCGACTCGCGCAGCTGCCCACGCGCCTCGTACAGCTTGGCCAGCTCAAAGGCGACATCGGCCTGCAGCGCTGGCGTCACCGGCCCGTGCCCCCCTCGCTGCAGCAGGCGGCGCAGGCGCTCCAGGTGTTCCTGGGCGCGTGTCAGATCGTTGCGCGAGAGCGCCTCGCGTCCATCCGCCAGCAGCTGATCGCTCAGGCGCACTGGCAGCCGCAGATGCAGCGTCTGACCGCTGCCCAGCGTGAACTCCTGCTGACCACCGAGATAGCGCACGACGTGACGCCCAGCCGGCAGTGCGATGGGCTTATCCGAGAGCAAGATCGGCGGACCGCGATCGACTTGCACCCGCACCAGCTCCTCGCCATCGAGGTACAGCTGCCCCCCGCTTGGCGGCGCGGCCGGGCTGGCCAGCGGTCCGGCGCCGCCGTCGCTGCGCAGCGATGCCGGACTGCCGACGGGAAGCGCGGCCGGGCCACTATCGCCGCGGGCGACTGCCTGACTGCCCCCGCTTCCCCCGCCAGTCGCGGCCGACCGCGCAGGCTTGCGGCCCAGCTCAGCGATCAGCTGGGCGGCGTAGGCGCGCACGATCACATCGGGATCGCCGCGCAGAGCGAGCACCAGATCGAGAAAGCCAGCCTGCCCACAGCTGCGGTAGAAGTCCGCCGCGACCGCTAGGACGCGCCGCCGCACGACACTCGCGCGATCGATGCTGGCCAGCTGCAATAGCGGCAGCGCCTCAGCGGGCGAGAGCTGACGCAGCACATCAATCACCGCGTAGCGCGTGCTTAGCTCAGCGGTCGAGAGCAGCGTGCCGAGCCCGGGGGGCGGCGGGCTGTCCTTCTGCAGGCGACGCAGCGCGCTGTAGGCCAAGAAGCCATCGACATCCCCCGCGGAAACAAAGCCACGCAGGACCGCCAAGCCCTGCGCATGGCCGCGCTCGGCGAGGTGCAGCGCCGCGGCTAGACGGACCGTCCGATCGCTATCGGCCAGCGCTTTTTCGATGGCCCGCTCCTCGCCGCCGCCGACGAGCAGGCTGATGGCCAGCTTGCGCACCAGCGGATCTTTGGCCGACAGCCCAGCGACCAGGCTGGACTTCTTGCGCGCATCGCCAAGCTGGAACAGCAGGCCGCTGCGCAGGACCCGATCGAGCTCGGAGCTCGCGTCCCCAGGCTGCTCCAAAAAATCGCGCAGCGCCGCCTGGGTCTCGCTCTGGCTGGAGTTTTCCGGCCCGGCCTGGCGCCCCGCGTGCAGCAGCTTGGCCATCGAATCGACACCGGCCAGGCGGACCTGCACATCCGAATCAGACAGCGCAGCGCGCAGCTCGCGCAGGGCCGGCAGTAGATCCTTGCGGCCGAGCTGCAGGGCAGCTTGCCGTCGAACGCGCGCCTCGCGATCGCGCAGCGCTTGGCCCAGCGGGCCGATCGTCGCCGGATCGGCAAGATCGCCCAAGGCCAGGACCGCCAGCTCGCGCGCGCTGACACTGTCACTGCCCAAGGCTGACCGCGCCCAGCTCAGGCTCTGCTCGGCGAGTCGAGCCGGCTCACCTGCCAGCAGGGTCAGGATGGCGCCCGCTGCGGCGATGGCCAAGCGCGAGCTCGTCCCGCGCGCGCCGAGCACAGCCCCCAGCGTCGGCAGAACCTCAGCCGCCCCGCAGTCAGCCAGCGAAGCCAGAGCCAGCTCGCGCCGGGCATCCGGCTGACGGGCATCCTCGGCGACCGCAATCAGCCACCTACGCAGCGGTCCGTCCGCGCCAACCTCGGCATCGCCCAGCGCGGCCAGCAGCCGCACCGAAAGCAGCCGGTCGCTGACCTCACTGGCCTTGTCTTCGCGCTCTGCCGGGGCGGCCCCCCGCTCGACGGAGACCGACGGGTCGGCCAAGCGGCGCAGTGACGATCGCGCCGCGCCATCGCCCAGCCGGGCCAGCGCATAGGCGACATAGATGCGGGCCTCGCCTTCCGGCAGCTTGGCTAGCTCGTCCACCAGCCGGTTGTGCGCCCGCTCATCGCCCGACAGCGCCAGCCGACCCAGCACCGAGGTCAGCGTCCGACTCGCCGCGCCACCGTGACCAATGCGCGACCACAACAGCTCGCTGCCGGAAAAGTCGCCGTGCTCAAGCAGGGCCAGCGCGGCCTGCACCCGCAAGAGCTCATCGCCTGTGCTCACCGCTTGCCGCAGGACCTCCAGGCCGCGCGGGTGCTGCAGCCGGGCCAGCGCGGAGGCCACCGAAATGGTCAAGGATCCTTGACGATTCGTCTCGCTGGACAGGAGCTCCAAGAGCTCAGCCTGCACCTCGTTGTCACCGAGCTCTGAGAGTGCGCGCACCGCGGCTTCGCGAAGCGCAAGCTTGGTCTGCGACGACTGCAGGAGAGGTCGCAGCAGGCCCCTGGCGTCGAGATCATGGCTCTGACCAATCACCGCCGCGGCCAGCGGCGGCAGACTGGGGTCGGGACTTTCGAGTGCAGTCTTTAGCACGGCCATGGCTCGTGCCCGCAGCTCCGGCGGAGACGCACTTGGTGCTTGCCCGTGCAGCCACACAGCGATGAGCACAGCGAGAACGAGCAGCCCGCCTGCCGCGAACAAGAAGAGCTTCTGCCGCGAGCGACGCGGACTCGCCACGAACAGAGCCAGCTGCGCTTCCACCTCGCGCATGCTCGGCCGCTCGCTGGCTTCCATCGCCATCATGCGACGCACCAGCGCCGCAAGCTGCGGCCGCACGCGCGGGTTCAGCTTTTCGATAGGCTGCGGCTTGGCGATGAGCAAGCTCAGCGAGTTGTTGCGAAACGGGGTCTGGCCAGCCAAAAGCTCGTACAGCACCACGCCCAGCGAGAAGACGTCGGCCCGCCCGTCGACATCTTCGGTGCCGCCGTGCTGCTCGGGCGCCATGTAAAGCGGCGTACCGAGCCGCATGCCCTGGCCAGTGTCTTCGCCGGTCTTGTCGGGATCGGTGACTACTCCGCTGCGTGGCGTCCGCACCTTCGCGATGCCAAAGTCGAGCAGCTTCACCCAGTCGAGCCCGGGGTTGACCGGGTCGGGCACGAACATGATGTTGGCCGGCTTCAGGTCGCGGTGCACGATGCCTTTTTCGTGTGCCGCGGCGAGGGCGCGGGCGATCTGCAGCGCGATGTTGATCGCGTCCTCTTCGGCAAAGGGTCCGCTGTGGCTCTCGATGCGACGGTCCAGCGCCTCGCCTGCGAGATACTCCATGATGTAGTACAGCGTGCCGTCGGGGAGCTTGCCGAACTCGAAGATCTCGACCAGGCCGGGGTGACGCACGATGTTGACGGCCCGCGCTTCGTTGAGAAAGCGGCGGGCAAAGGCGTCGCTCTCGGCGTAGCGACCGTGCAAGAGCTTGACGGCGGCGCGACGGCCAATCTTGGTGTGCTCGGCCTCGTAGACCACTCCCATGCCGCCTTCGCCCAGCTTGCGCACGACGCGAAAGTTGCCAAACAGTTCCCCGATGTGATCGCCGCGAGCGACGGGGTCTCCGGCTTGGCCACTGGGCGCGCCCGAGGCAGCGGCGGGCTTCGGCTCCCTCGACGCACCATCGGCGGCCCGCGCCGGCAGATTGACCAGGGAGTCCGCTTGCGTAAAGCCCGCCTCTTCGACGGCTAGCGCGGACGGGGTCAGTGCCTCGCTGCTGTCGCCTCCGGCTCGCGCAGCGCGACGCGGGATAGGCTTGGGCAGCGCCACCACGGGAGCCGCCGGGGTGCTCGGCTGCGTCGTCTGCAGCTGGGCCGAGACATCGGCCATGCTCGGCCGGGCGGCAGGATCGGCCGCGCACATCTGCGACAGCAGCCCGCCGAGATCCGAGCGCTCGCCCAGCAGCTGACCCAGCAGCACACCGAGGGAATAGACATCGGCCGCCCCGCTCGGCGGGGTCGCCGGCGCTTGCGGGCTGCGCTGCTCGGGCGCGGCGTAGAGCCGACGCTCATCCGGCCAGTCCAAGGCCCGCGTGCGGTCGAGCAGCATGGCCAGGCCAAGGCCCAGCAGGAAGCTGCGCTCGTCGCTGCCCTCATCGGTGCAGACCAGCACCTGGGCCGGCGTCAGGCTCAGGTGATACACGCCTTCGGCATGCGCGCGGGCCAGCGTACGGGCCAGGCGCTGGCCCAGCTCGACCGCCCAGGCATCGCTCACCGTGCCGGTCTGATGGCGGTGGGCAACCACGCTGACCAGCGACTCGGCCGACATCGCCGACCAGACCAGATACAGGGTCTGATCGGCCAGCCGCCCGACGTCAAGCAGCTTGGGCAGGCCGGGTACCCGAGCCTCGCGCAGGAGCCGCGCCTGCGCCAGGAGCTTGCTCGGCAGCCGAGCATCCTCGGAGGCGCTGCGATCGCGCCGCACGCGATACACCAGTACCGCCTGCCCGCCGCTATGCGCCACACCGGCGTACAGAGCCCCGAGCGGTGTCTCGGCGATTAGGCTCTCGATATGGTAGCTGCCAACATCCATGGGCCGCGGCGCCGGGCTCGACCTGACCGCTGCCGCCAGCGCCGCACCCGCGGTGGAACGCAGCCCAGGAGACAGAGGCAGTCAGCGGCGAAAAAGCGCCTCTTATAGCTTACTTGAAACAGCCGCCGCTGCGCTGAACTTGTCGTCGGGCTGAGACGAAGTTTTCGCCCTACTGCACGAAGATCTCACCGATGTCGGGCCCGTCGGCCACGGTGCCGTCGCAGCCAAACTGCAGCGTCAGCCCGGAGTACAGGCGATAGCGGCCGGGCTGCATTGGTGCGTTAAACGCAACGTCCAGGCTGGCCGACTGCCCGGGATAGGGCCC
>CAZVMD010000042.1:0-34582 GCA_964628555.1 uncultured Myxococcales bacterium
CTGTCCCTGCGCGTTGTAAAAGGCGTTGTCGGTGGCGATGCCGTAGTTGTGATAGGACTCGCCGCCTTCGGCGTTGGTGACCTTGGCGCCGCGGCGAGTGCGGCCTTTGGCGAACAGATCGTTCTGTTCTTTGAAGCTGCGATAGCCGCCCTGTGGGGCTACGCCCATGTCCATGCCCTCGCGGCGTGCCGAGCGCAGCGTGTCTTCGACTCTGTCGACAAAGGTGTCGTTCATGCCGGGGTCGCGCAGCTCGGCGTTGGGATCGATGTCGTGCAGATCAAGCAGCGTGCGCGACTCTTTGCCTTCGCCTTCCTTGAGCAGCACGCGCGCGTGGACATCGTCGTAGTAGTTCGAGGCCGTCTTCTCACCGGTCAGCTGATAGTTGCCAAGGTTGTCGACTGTGCCGGCTTCTTTGCCGGCTTTATCGAGGAGCTTGCCGTCCTTGATGCTGTAGGTCACACCGCGCACCGCAAGCTCGCCGGCATCGGGGTACTTGCGATCGGTGAGCTTGTCGAGGCGGGCTTTCTCGGCCGCCGGATCACGCCCGCCGTCGGCGGCTTTGGCGGCGCGATACTCGGCCAGGCCTAGCAGCCACTCGTTGGTGGCGGCGTTGGGCGCGGCCTCCAGCTGAGCCAGAAGCGCATTCTGATCGTCGGCCCCAAGCTTCTTAAACGACGCATCCTGGGTCAGCTTGTCGAGGCAGCCAAGCGCGCGCGGGTTGTTGCTGTACTCCTCTTTTAGCTCGGCCGAGGAGACCTTCTTGATGGGTGCGGCCGGCGCTGCGGCCTCGGCGGCTGGCTTCGTGCTCGTGCCAGCACCCGCGGTGGCGCTGGCCCCGGGAGCCGGCGCTTTTTTGTCATCACCGAAGGTGCTGCCGAACAGCCCCACCATGTCGATGTCGCGCACCTGCTTGGGATCGAACTTTAGGTTGCTGGCCGCTCCGGCCAGGCTGTCGGCGGCCCACTTCACTGTGTTGTCGACAAGCTGCTGGCCTGTCTCGACCCAGCCCGGGGCTCTCTTGTCGCTCGCATGCCAGGGATCCGCGGCTTTGGAATCCGTCTTTTTTGCTGTATCGAACATCGGCTCCACTCACTGCAACTAAGCCAATTAGAGCGGCGCTGCGCTCCCCCCTCGAACAGGTCAAAGCCTAGCACGGAACGGGTATTTCTCGTCGGAGAATGGCCGCAGAAAGGCCGTGCGAAGAGCGCGGAGCGCGGACAACTTTTTCGGCTCTGCGCCGAGCCGGTGGCCGCGTTTTTGGGCGCGACCAAGCCGGCGCGGAAAAAGCCCAGCGCAGCAGCCGAGTTGGCGGCCGGTGAAGCCTCCCGCGCCCGCGCCGTGGGGCTCGGTGCGGCTGCGGCTTCAGCCGGGGCTAGTACGTGAGGACAAGCTGCGGCGCCAGTGCGCCCGCTGTGCCATCGAACCAGGTGATCGAGTCGGCGCTCAGATCGATGCGCGTCGCGACGCGCAGGCGGATCTGGGTGCGACCGGAGAGTGAAATTGCGGAAAGTGCGCTCGGCGGCAGCGCGATCTCCAGGCGCTCGCCATCACGGCTCGGCGGCAGCACGGTCACCACCCCGCTCTGCGTCGCAGCGGCGCTGTAGTCGACGCTCTCCAGGCTGGCCGAGCGCCCGAAGCTGCCGCGCTGCACGTCGAGCGTGAGCGAAAGCACGCTGCCAGTCTGTGCCTTGCGCGTGAGGATCAGCTTGGCGCCGCGCAGCACCGTGCCGGCCGCGATCGCGCTGGTATCGAACGACAAGATGCCGCGATAGGTGTCGCTGGCGAACAGGCCCTTGTCGCCGGTCTTTAGCACCGCGCCGTTTACGCCATCGACCGGCAGCGCCCCCACCGTGCCATCTTCCGCCGAAAGCGAAGGCAGGCTCAGCGTCGTCGTGCCCGGCGGGGTCGCCAGGTCAGGCGGCATAAGGTCACTGGCTCCGGCATCGACCGCGGGCGCGGCGTCGAGCCCAGTCGCCGCATCGACAACGGTCGCGGCATCGACGACAGTCGCAGCGTCGAGCGCGGTCGCGGCATCGGCGACCCCGCCATCCACCACAGGGGGGCTGCCGTGGCGTGGGTGGGCGCGGAAGAAGGCCCAGACGATGGCGCTCTGGTTGGGGCCGCGCGGGTCGGTGAAGCTGCCGGTGTTGCTGCCGGACCAGGCGTGGCTCATGCCCTCGACTAGGTATCTTTCCATCACTGGCAGGCCGTGGCTGTCAAAGTACGTAGTGTGGCTGTAGCGTCGGCCGCCCGGGGCGGTGGCGGTCTCGCTGGCCTCGGGGCGATCGTCGATGCTGTGGTTGTCCAGGCCATCGTCGGCGCGGTCATTGGTCTGGGCCCACTGGCTAAGGACCTGCTCGCCGTTCTTGGGGGCCACCGTGGTGTCGCCGCTGCCGTGGAAGACCAGCGTCGGGACGACGCGGCTGTAGGGGCCCATGGCGCGGAACGCCAGGTCGCCTTGCGTGATCGGGCTGGGACCGCCGCCGCTCATCGCCCCGCTGGCCGCCCCGGCGCTGGTCGCCGCCTTGTATTCCAGGCCCGAGCCGACGGCGATGGCGGCAAACACGTCGGGGTAGGTGGCGCCGAGGATGACCGCCAGGCCCGCCCCGGCCGAGAAGCCGGCGGCAAACACGCGGTCGCTATCAACGGTGTACGTGCCGCTGATCTGGCCGACGATGCCCGCGACTATCGCCGGCTCGCCGCTGCCGCGCGCCTGATGGGCCGGCTCAAACCAGCGAAAGCAGCGGATCGGGTTGGCGCTGGTCGGCTGCTCGGGATAGGCGACAAGGAAGCCCGCCGACTCGGCCAGAGCATCTAGCTGCGTGCTCTGCGCGAACTGATCCGCGGTCTGCGTGCAGCCGTGCAGCATGACGAAAAGCGGCATGGCTCGCCCGGCCACATAGCTCGACGGCACAAACAGGCGATAGCGGTAGCCGCCATAGCTGCCCGAGGTCACCAGGGCGGCGCGCGTACTCTGCAGAGGCTCGGTCAGCGGCGATACGCCCGGCAGCGGCGCGTCAGAGCACGAGAGCAGCGCGCTGGCCGACAGCAAAAGCCGCAGCCCGGCACGACGGCGGCGCGGCAGAGTCAGAGGGAGGATGCGGGGGGACTTGGGCATAGGGTCTCGCTTTCTTTTCGCTGCGTAGCTACTACGCCGCACCGCGGCTGTCTATTCGTCGATCGAGTCACCGATCGAGTCACCGATCGAGCTGTCGTTCGGGGCCCCTGCCAGCAGCGTTGCATGTCGGAGGGAGGCGCGGTAAGACGCGGCCTATGACCGATCGCAAGCGCGAAGATGTGGCTAGCCAACCGTCGAGAAGGCAAGTGTTGGCTGGTCTGGGTGGCGGACTTACGGCTCTTTCGCTGGGCTGCGGCGCGGAAGCGAGCAGCGGCAGCGAGGCCCTGCTTATCGGCGGCACCGAGGAGGACCGTCGCCAGGCTGGACTGACGAGCAGCGCCGCCTTCACCGGCATCGACGCCGTCGTCGTGCTGATGATGGAGAACCGGTCGTTCGATCACTACCTCGGTGCGCTGCGTCAGGACGCCAGCTATCCCGATCGCATGACCGTCGATGGCCTGCGCGGCAGCGAGAGCAACCCCGACGGCAGCGGCCGCGCCATCCCCGTCTTTCGCACCAGCAACCGCACGCCCAAAGATCCGCCGCACGGCTGGGATGCCTGCCACGCGCAGTGGAACGCCGGCAAGAACGACGGCTTCGTCAAAGCGCACGCCGGGGCCGGCAGCGAGCAGGGCGAGGTCATGGGCTTCCACGACCGCAGCGCCATTCCCTTTTACTATGCGCTGGCCGATCGCTACACCGTCTGCGATCGCTGGTTTGCGTCGGTGATGGGGCCGACCTGGCCGAACCGGATGTACCTGCACGCCGGCACCTCGTTTGGCATCCAGCGCAACACGCCGCACTGGGACGCCAAGGTGACCACGGTCTGGGATCGCATGGCCGAGCGCGGCCTTGCGGCGAAAAACTACACCGCCGGCCTGGTCACGTTCTACATGGGCGGCTTCCCCGGTCGCCTGCTGGCTGGCAAGAACCCGACGGCCAGCCTGCTGCAGTTTCTCAACGACGCCAAGCGCGGCACGCTGCCACCGTTTTCGATCATCGATCCCGACTTCCTGTCGAACGACGATCACCCCAGCCACGACATCAACCTCGGGCAGGCGCTGATGTCGACCATCGTGCAGGCGCTGGCCAAGAGCCCGCAGTGGTCGCGCACGCTGCTGGTCATCACCTACGACGAGCACGGTGGCTTCTTCGATCACGTCGCGCCGCCGACGGTTAGTGACGATCGGGCCGCGTTTCAGCAGCTTGGCTTCCGCGTGCCTTCGCTGGTCATCGGTCCGACGGTGCACAGCGGGCGCGTCTGTCACACCACCTACGATCACACCTCGGTGCTGGCGACGCTGCGCACGCGCTATGGCATCGCCGACATGAGCAAGCGCATGACCGCCGCGGCCGATCTGGCCGACTGCATCGATCCGGCCAAGATCGGCAAGCCCGCGCCGCCGCCGGTCGGACTGCCGAAGGTGCCGGTGCGGCTGAGCACCGCGCTGCGCCTCAGCGGCGAGACCAGCCAGCCCGAGCTAGCGCAGATCTGCGACAGCGGGATGCTGCCGCGCCACAGCCAGGACAGCCGACCGCTGGAAGCCCGCATCCGCGAGTTCCTGCAGCAGGCCGAAGAGCTGGGCGCCGTCGAGATCCTGGACTGAGCGGCGAGCCGGCCGCGCTGTGCGGCCCGGCCGGAGCGATGGCAATGAGCGACTCCACGGACTGGCAGCCGGGAGACGAGGCAGCGGAGCCGTTTGCGCTGACCGGTCTGTTTTCGCGCGGCGGCCTCGCCAACTGGACGTTCTTCTTCTTTCCGGACGAGGTCGTGCTGCTAAACGCTGGGCTGCGGCCGGCGCTAAAGCAGGGATTGGTCAATAGCCTTGACCTATTGACCGTGGCCCTGGGGGACCCGGGCTACGGCCCGCAGCGCGACGCCCAGCAGGCCTTCCTTGCGTGGCACGACGAGCTCTGCGTGGCGGCCAAAGAGGTCATCGTGCTGGCGGATGAGGACGTGCTGCAGCTGCGGCTGCAGCAGAACCTGCTTGCGCATGAGCTGTGGCTTAGCCAGGCCGACGGTCGACCGCAGCGCTATACCCTGGCCAATCGCAGCGAGGCTGAGGCCGTAGGCGTCAAGCTGCAGCAGCGCTTCGGTGATCGCTTCGTTATCTCGTCGTCCCGCGGCTATGCGCTGCTGGCCCGCTGTGCCCCGTTCTTGACGCGCTAGCGCTGCTGCGTTTTCCGCGCCGGCAGCAGGGCAGGGCACCACGCGTGACAAGTCCCGCCGCGCAGGTGTAAGCAGCCTGGATGCACATGAACACCTGGCGCCGCACCCCGCGGCTCGCTCCGATTCCTCAGCGCTCGCCGCGGCCATGGCGACTGGCGCAGGCGCTGCTCTGGCCGCTCGGCTGCCTCGTCGGCTGTATCGAGGCCGGCCCAGCGCTGCCCTTGCTTGGCCCGGCTCCCGCGTCGCCGCGACCGCTTATCGATGTCTTGCGCCTGCGTGAGGAGCTCAGCGCGTCGACCGTGACCGAGTATCTTTCGCCCGGCGATGGCGGCATTGCCCACGTCACCTACTGGGACATCAAGCCGGGCAGTGCGGCGTATCAGGCGCTGCCCGCCCTCGAACAGAGCAAGCTGCGCAAGCTGCAGACCAGCGTCCTGCACAGCCGACGGGTGCAGATGGCGGCGGCGGTGCCCGGCCTAGAGGTCAGCGGCACGCTGGCGGTGGCGACGGGCGGCAGTCCGCGGCGACAAGAGCTGGTGCTGAAGCTCCCGGCCAGCTGGAATGGTCAGCTGGTGGTCGCCGGCACGCCCGGCACACGCCATGAGTTGGCCAGCGATGCCGTGCTGGCTGCCTGGCTGGTGGCCCAGGGCTATGCCTATATCGCCGGCAACAAGGGCATGACCAACGACGGCGCCGACGGCAATGCCACGCTGCTGTCGCAGCAGCACCCCAGCCAGCACTGGGGTGCGATGATGCTCGACCTGGCCGAGTGGGCGCGGGCCCGCCTGCACGCCGCGACGGGACAGGCGGTGGCGAGGATCTATGCGGTCGGCATCTCGAACGGCGGCTATCAGGTGCGGCGGGCCCTGGAGCTCGATCACGAGCGGGTGCGCCGCGGGGCCGCGCGCCTGTTTGCTGGCGGGCTGGACTGGGAGGGCGCGTACTTCCCCGATGCCCGCGTGCTCGACCGCGATGGCGATGGCCGCGTCAGCCCGGCCGAGTACGCGGCGGCCAATCACCTGGTCAGCAGCAACGAGCGCGCGCTCTTGGCCATGGGCCATGCCTATGCCCCGGGCAGCGCCACCACGCCCGCCGAGTTCGCCAAGAGTCCGCCCTATCCGACGGCTCAGGCGGCCATGCAGGCGGCCGGCTTTGCTCCCGAGTCGGCCTACATCTGGGGCGCCTACAACACCGCCTTCGACAGCGTCAAGGCGGTGCTGCCCGAGTGGCGCGGCATCGGCTACTACAACTTCACCGGCTTCTATTTTCGCGCTGAGCTCTTGGGCCACAGTGCCGCGCAGGCGGCGGCCTACACGCCGTTTGCGGCCAGCGGCCTGCCGCCCTACTACAGCTATCTGGCGACGGCGCCCAGCACCGGCTGGACCGACGAGAGCGTGAGCTGGGCGCTGAAGAACGCCAACAGCGGCGAGTTCTCAGCTCCGCTCATTTCGATCCATGGCGACCGCGATGGCCTGCTAGGTCTGCTGGCGCATGGGCGTGCTTATCAGAGCGCGGTGCAGCGCTTTGGCGACCCCAGCCGGCATCGCTTCTATGTCGTTCAAAATGGCGGCCATATCGATGCACACAGCGACGGCGGACTCGACTTCGACTTCGATGGCCAGGCCGGCGAAGAGGGCATGGCCGACCGCTTCACCTACCTGCAGCCCTACGTCGAGCGCGCCTTCGCCTATCTGACCGCCTGGGTGCAGGACGGCGAGCCGCCGCCGGCCAGCGGCACCCTGCGCACCGATCCCACCGACGATGTCCTAAGCGGCCAGGGCCTGCGCTTCGCGCCTGAATTGTGACGCTGAGGTGACAATCAGGTAACAGCTCGGCAAACCCTGCGCTGGGCTGTGCATTGCGCTTGGAGCGAGCTGCGGCCTGCGCTAAGCCTGCGGCGGAGGCGCTGCTTGACGGACTTGGCCCCAGGGGTATCCAGCACGGGTCGGCGCTGGTCGCGCGTCGGCCGGCTGCGACGGGGCTGCGTGCTGTGGCTGTGCCTCGTGCTGGGCAGCGCCTGTGAGCCGGGTCTGGATACGCGCACCGCGCTGCTGGTGCAGACCTTGGTCGATGCTGACCGCGATCTGATCGCGACTCGGCCCGCGCTGGTGGCGCAGAAGTACGCCGCTATGGCGATAGGAACGCAGCCGTTTCTGCGGGGTACGGCGGCGCTGTTCTATCGCGATGTCGGTCGCTATCGTGGCGAGAGCGCAGCGCTGCTGCACGGCGAAGGCGGCGAAGCGGTCCAGCTCTACGGCGATCCGCATCTGGAAAACATCGGCGCGGTGGTCGACGCATCCGGCGTGCTACTGGATGGCGTTGATTTCGATGCCACGCTGCGCGGGCCGTTTGCCTGGGATGTGCGGCGCGCTGCGCTGGCTCTGCGCACGGCGTTGTCGCTGGGCGGACTTGTCGGCGCGGTGCAGGACTCGCTGGTCGCTGCGCTCCTGTCGGGCTACCTCGACGGGCTGCCAGCGGCCCCCGCTCCGTCGGGCGTCGGATCTGCGGAGCCGGCCCCTCTGCGGATCAGCGAGCCGTCTTTGGGGCGCATCGCGCAGGAGCTCTTGGCCGATGCCGAAAAGCGGCAGCAGAGTCGGCAGGAGCTGAGCGAGTACACACAGCGCAGTGAGCAGGCGCGCTATCTGCAGCGCAGCGAGACGCTGATCGATCTGCCGCCTCCCTGGCGGGACGAGCTGGCCGACCCAGCGCGGGCGAGGGCGCTGCTTATGGCCTATCGCGCCACCCGGCGCGGTGGGCCCGGGCAGGATGCGCAGTTTGAGGTGCTGGATGCTGTGCAGCGCTTGGGATCGGGGATCGCCTCGCTGCCCAACCTGCGCTTCTGGGTCCTGCTGCGCGGCGATGGCGGGCCCGACGGGGTGTGGATCTTGGAGTTCAAAGAGCAGCGCGATCCGCCGCAGCCCGCCGCACTGCTTGGCAGCGGCCCGCGCAGCCGCAATGCCCAGCGGGTGTGGGAAGGCGCCGACTGCTTGCTGTCCAGCCCGACGGCCGAGCCTGACTTGGGGCAGGTGACCTGGGGCGGCGTGTCGTTCTTGGTGCGGCGCGTGCTGCGCAGCCGCCGCGATCTGGACGTCGCCAAGCTGGCCGAGCGTCTGCAGTCTGGCCGCTACGAGGTCGAGGATGCGCAGCGCTTAGCTTTCACGCTAGGTCGGCTGCTGGCGAATGGGCATCGCCGCTGTGGTGGCGCCAGCCTGGCCGCGCTGCTGCCGAGCGCCAGCGACCGCGAGCGCTTTGTTGTAGACCTCACCCTGGCATCGGCGCTGGACCACGAGCGCCTGCTGCATGACTGGGCTCGCTTTCAGGTGGCACTTTCGCAACGCGGCCCGCTACTGGGGGCCCGCCTTCCTTAGGCGCTTGTCGGAGCAACGGCCCATGAACCATGGAATCAGTCCCCAGCCGTGCGCTGGGAGGTCCAGTTTGAAGTCCGGTTTGAAGCAGCGCTTGAACCGCAGCTTGAAGCTCTGTTTTAAGCGCTGCTTGATCCTGCTGTTATGCTGCCTGGGACTTGGGCTAGCACCGATGGGGCTGGCCTCGCCCGCGCGGCCCGAGACGGGGCTGCCCTATTCCGCCGAGGCGCTAGCGCTGCTGCCGCCGTCGACCCCGCAGACCCCCGGGCAGCTGTTTGGCACGCTCGGGCCGCTGCAGCTTGGGCTGACCGGCGATCTGTTCGCCACCTACCGTCTGCTCAGCCGGCAAGACCTCTTGTTCCATGAGTTCGAGCTCTCGCGCGTGCAGCTAACCGGCTGGGCGGACTTTCGCGGCCTGGCCGGGGCGCAGATCACCGTCGATACGGTGCGCTCATCCGGCGGTCGCTCGTACTTTGGCATCGATGGGGATGCGATCCTGCCGCGCCTGAAGTGGGCGTTTGCCGAGGCCACGCCGTTCCGTCACTACCTGGCGCTGCGGGCTGGCCTCGTGCCCGACCTGATCCTGCAGTACGCCGAAGCCAGCTGGGGGTTTCGCGTGCAAGGTCCGAGCGGGCTCGAACGCGACGCGCTGTTTACGCCCGGCGACCTCGGTGCCACCGTCGAGGTTACGCTGCCCTGGCAGATCGGCTCGCTGGCCGTCTCGGTAGTCAACGGCGAGGGACTGTCGCTGCGCGAGCAGAACCCCGGCAAGAACCTGACGGCGGCACTGCGCATCGCTCCGCTGCGGGCGCGGCTGCCCGATCTGCTGCTGCACGCCCTGTTTCGCGATGGCTCGCAGGGCGCCGGCAGCGCTGCCGATCGCCGCTTGCTGGGCGGCATCACCTACAGCAGTCCGAAGCTGGGCGCCGGGGCGCTGGCCACGCTGGCCATGGGCTATCGCGGCATTGGCGAGCAGTGGGCGGCTCAGCTGTCGACGTGGCTGCGCGGCGATCTGGCAGCCGGCTTTGCCCTGCTTGGGCGGATCGATCTGCTGTGGCCGGAGGTGCAGCTAGCCGATGCGGCGGGAGCGATGCAGCTTCGCGCGATCGGCGGCCTGGCCTACGCGCTGCCCGCCATCGTGCGCCTGATTGCCAGCTATGAAGGCACGCTGCCGTTTGGCCGGCTGACGACGCAGGTGCCGGCGATTACCGAACACCTGCTCCAGGTGCAAGCCGAGGTCCGACTATGAACCGACTCCTCCCTGCTGCGCTCCGCTCCCTCTCGCTGCTCGCGATCTGCTTGGTCACCGCCTGCTCTTTGGCCAACTCACAGCCGCCCAGCGACCCGCCGTTTGGCCCGCCCAGGGGGGCGCAGGACCTCGGGACGGCTGACCTCTCGCTGGTCGATCTGGCCGCGCGGCCTTCCGATCTGGGCGCTGTGCGCGGTCCGCTCTACATCAACGAGGTCTTTCCGCACGGCGGCGATGTCGTCAGCGATCCCGACTTCATCGAGCTATACAACGCTGGCTCGGGGCAGGTGAACCTGCGGGGCTATCGCGTGCGCGATGACGGCATGAGCTGGGCGACGCTGCCTGCCGAGGCGATCATTCCGGCGGGCGCCTACTACGTCATCCTCTGTGACGATCTGGCGGACGGGGGCACGCTGCCGGGCGCGCACGTGCCGTTTAAGCTGGGGGGCAGTGGCGACGAAGTTCACCTGGCTTCTCCCGACGGAGCTGAGCTCGACGCAGTCAGCTGGGGCAGCGGCCGTATCGATGTGCCCAAAGGTCGCTCGTTAGGCCGCCTCACCGACCCCAGTGGTCAAGTCGGCGACCCCGTCGTCTTGAGCAAGCCGTCGCGCGGCATGCCGAATCAATAGAGTCAGGGACTGGCGCGGCTGCAGGCGGCTGCGAGCATGACTGCTTCCGGAGCGGGCGTAACAAAGCGCCTGTATCGGGCCGCGCTTTTCGTTACCGTAGAGAGCTGAGTCTCTCTGCATGCGTACACCCTCCCGTCCGCTGCTTCCTCCGTCCGCTCTCAACCCAGTCCCGGCGCGGCAAAGTGCAGCTGAGCAGACACGCGCCATCGCAGCCTACGTCGCCGCGCTGCGGGCCCAGCTTGGCGAGCGACTGCCAGCGGACCTTCCGCTGGTCGCGCTGGAGGTGCAGAGCGACGGCATCGCTCCGCTGCCGCGCAGCCGGCGCCTGCTTTATCGCGCGCATCTACACGCGCTGATCGAAAACGGCTGGGAGGACGCAAAGAGCGATGGTCCGCCGCCCAGCTACGCCGACAGCCCACCTGAGCTCTCCGCGATCAGCGCCGCGACCTGCAGTGCCTGCGGCGGACGCTGCTGTCGCCACGGCGGCACGCAGGCGTACATCAGTCACGACAGCCTGCGCCTGTTCCGCCATATCAGGCCGACGGGCAGCCCCGACGAATTCGTCGCCACCTATGCCGAGCGGCTCGCGGCGCAGACCTACGCCGGATCCTGCGTTCAGCACAGCGGGACTGGCTGCACGCTGCCGCGCGGGCTGCGCTCCGAGACCTGCAATCGCCACTTCTGCGAGGAGCTCCTGCACATCCAGGCCCTGCGCCAGCAGGCCGGCCCGGACTTTCGCTGTCTGCTCGTGCGGCTGCGCGAGGGCCGCATCGACTCGTGCGTCTTGCTCTCCGAGCAGGGCTTCGAGCTCCTCGACAGCGACCCCGCGGTCCGGCTGGCCGAGGCGGCGCATCCCCCAACGGTCCACGACGAGGAAGCGAAAATCATCAATCAATAATTAGTTGATTAAAATGATTAAAATATCAATTTAATTATTGTTGATTGATATGTCGGGCAGCGACGGGAGCCTTGTCCCTTCCGCCTAGCGTCGGAAAGCCAGCGCAGCGCCGGCCAGGGCGAGGCGAAGCACATCGACGCCGCACAGCGCGACAAGCTCGTGCTGTTCGCGGCCTTCTAGGAACAGCAGCTGATGCGAGAGCTCGACGTGCAGCGTGCCCAATAGCAGGCCAAGGAGCGCGCCGTGCCGGATGCCCACCGCCGTGCGATAAAGCTCCGGGGAGGCGTTGCCCTCGGCGTCCGCGCCGTAGACGCGACCGAGGACGAAGCGTGGCATGTAGGCGACGTACACAAAGGGCGACGGCATGTAGCCCAGGCCCAAGCCGGCGTTCCACAGCGCCGTCGTGCCCAGGTCGCGTCGCTGATAGTGGTAGCCCAGCTCGGGAAAGAGGCCCCAGGCCTTGATGTCCGTCGCCTTGGGGAAGAACAGCACGGCCGTCTGCAGCTGCAGGCTCAGGCTCAAGTGGGCGCCGCGATCGGGAATGAGCAGCGGATCTGTGGGCTGCGGCGGCGCTGACGCAGTGGGCTGGGGCACGAGCCAGTGTGCCCCGATGTCTAAGCGCAGGCCGGGGACGGGCACAATCGTTGGGCCGCTGGTGGCGGCGGCGGCGCTGGGGGCGAGGGCCAGCCCTAGGCTGACGGCCAGCCCCAGCCGGCTGGCGCGGGTCCGACGCAGCGACGCCATCCGCGTTGGCGCAGCGCCCGATGCGGGCTCCCGCCTTTCATCCTGCCTGCTCCCCATCCCAGACATCGTACCGGCTCGACCGCTGGGCGGGCCTGCTGATCGCTGCTCAGCGACGGTGCGCAAGCAGGTGGCGGAAGGGCTGCAGCTGGCGCAGGCCCTCGGCTTGCCAGTCGTCGCCAGCCTGGCCCTCCTGCAGCGCCAAGAGGCGCTCGCGAGCCAGGATCTGCAGGAGGATCGGCCAGCCGCCGCTCTGCTCCCAGATCCACTGGCGGTCGCGGTCAGAAAAAGGAATGGGCGAGCTCAAGAGCAGCGCGCGCGCCTCGGCCTCGACAAAGGGACCGAGCGGGGCGCTATAGCCAAAGATGTTGAAAAACGGCGAGCCGGCGCTGGGATAGCGCTCGGCGAGCTCGTGCGGGGCGTGAGCGGTGGACAGGACAAAGGCCAGCTGGCCACCGACCTGATTGATGGCTAGGGCTCGCAGGCCCTCCCAGAAGCCGATGTCGAGCTCGTGATAGCGATCGAGCGCCACGCTGACCTCATCGAGCAGAAGGACGGTCGGCTGCAGAAGCTGCGCCGACAAAATCGGAATGCAGGCTTCGAGCGTGCAGGGACTGGGAACGGACATTCCCAAGCCGCGTAGGACATAGCTTAGGAATCCCTCTTTGGATCCCATGCGCGGGTCCTGAAAGTCGATGTACAGGAAGCGATGGCGGCCTGGCGCTGGCAGGAGCTCGACGCGCTGATCTGGACGCAGCTGCGTCGCGCTCAGCACCTGCCGCAGATAGTGCAAGAGCGAGGTCTTGCCGCTGCGCGGTGGGCCGACGATGACCGCGTTCTGCAGCGGCAGCCGGCGCCACAGGTTGAACAGCCGTCGCACCTCGCGCTGACGACCGAAGAAGGCGGCGGGCTCCGCGATCGGCGGACCGGCGACAAAGGGATTCTCACTTTCCGCCGGCGGTCGCTCAGGGCCCGAGTCCAGCGTCGGCAAGGCGGGCCCAGCCGGGCTCAGAGCCGTCGGGCTCGACGGGGCGGCGGGCGCAGTGCTGCTCTGGCTGGCCAGTCGGCTGAGGCGCTCGCAGACCTGCTGCATGCTGGGGCGCTCGCTCGGCGCTTTGGCCAGCATCGCTTCCACCAGCTGACACAGCTCGATCGAAAGTCCAGGTCGGCGCAGGGGCGGCGGCGCGGCCGACAGGTGCAGGCGCATAAGCTCCTGCGGATTCAGCGACTCGAAGGGGCGGTGACCGGCCAGGAGCTCAAACAGCAGCACGCCCAGGGCATAGACATCGGCCTGCCCGTCGACCTGGCCGGCTCCCAGGCACTGCTCGGGCGCCATGTAGGCCGGCGTGCCCATCGCCACCCCCGGCCGCGTCTCGGTGCCCGGCGCCTGCGAGAGCGAGTCGAGCGCCAGCTTGGCGATGCCGAAGTCGAGGATCTTGACGCGGCAGGCCCCCGGCCGCTCGACATCGGCGATCAGCATCACATTGTCCGGCTTCAGATCGCGGTGGATCACCCCGGCGCTGTGCGCGGCCGCAAGGCCCGCCGAAAGCTGACGCGCGATGTCGAGCGCCTGCCTCAGCGGCAGCGGCGCTCGCCCGAGCTGCAGCCGAGCCGCCAGTGTCTCGCCGTCGAGATAGTCCATGATGATGTAGGCCGAGCCGTCGTCGAGGCTGCCGAGCTCGAAGACCTCGACCAGTCCGGGGTGACGGACGCGATTGACCGCCCGCGCTTCGTTGAGAAAGCGCGCCGCTAGCTGCGGATCACTCGACAGGTGCGGGGCCAGCACCTTGATCGCCGCCCGTCGCCCAATCGTAAGGTGCAGCGCCTCAAACACCAGCCCCATGCCACCCCGGCCGAGCAGGCGCACGATGCGATAGTTTCCGACGACTTGGCCAACAGCGATCATGGGTGTATGGGCAGCGTGGCGGTGGCAGGGACAGCGGGCGGCGACAGCTTGGGGCTGCAGCTGCCAGCGCCGCTTTTTCCGGCGTGCTGCGCCTCGCGGATGATAGCGCAGGCGTCGGGGCGGCTGGAACCTCGTCGCGGCGCAAATGCGTCGCGCGGCGTTCGGCTGGCGTCGCCTCTAGTCCGGCGTCGGGCGACCAAGGAGGCGGCGGGACCAGCGACGGGCTGGGGCCTCGACGAGGTGGAACAGGGGCATGGCCGAAAGGAAGCTGAGCAGATACAGGCAGGGCAGCAGCCACAGCCACAGCCCCGGACTGCGCTGCGCACCGCGCGCCGCCAGCAGCGACCAGGCGATAAGGGCGAGCAGCGGATGCAGCAGATACGCGCTGTAGGAATAGCGCGCGATGGGCCGCAGCAGCGGCAGGGCCAGGAAGCGGGACAGGCGACTCGGCGGGCCGCTCTCCCGTCGGGCCAGCAGGTCCAAAAGGAGGTAGGCGAGCGGGCCGGCGAACAGCAGGCGATAGCCGGCCAGCCGGAGCAGGCTGCTGGGCTGATCGGCCCCACGATGCAGCGTCATCGCGCCGCAGACATAGACGGCGAGCAGCGTCGCTAGCCCGGCCAGGCCGCGCGCCAGGCGGCGGCTGCGCGACGGGCCGCGGAGCCAGGCCACAAGCGCTGGCTGCTCGGGCAAGACGGCGAGACTGGCGCCCAGCCAGAGCGCGCCGATACGACCATAAATTTTGTCATAAACCGTATCGAAATAGTAAGAAAACATGGAATAGTCATATTCGGGTTGAAAGAGGTATGGTATATGTGGATAGCGCAATGTTTCATTGGCCAATAAAGAGCCGGAGGCCGGCGGCCAGAGGACGGCCAGGCGCAGCAGGAAGCCAGCCAGGATGGGCAGGGCCAGACCCAGACCCAGGGCGCGCGCCGCGGAGGACGTTCGGAAGCTGGGCGAAGCTGCATAGCGGGCCAGGCCGAGGGCCAGAAGCGGCGCCAGCAGATAGAACTGGCCCTCGACGGCGAGCGACCAGGACCAGGGGGCTGGCTGGCGGTCAAAGGGCAGGAAGTTGTTGAGAAAAAGGAGGTTCAGCGGAGCCCACTGCCGCTGCGCCGCCTGGCCGAGGATCGGAAACGACAGGAGCAGCATCACGGCATAGGCCGGAATCAGGCGCATCCAGCGCAGGAAATAAAACGACAGAATCTGAATGCTGCCGCGCTCGCGGTATTCTTGAATTAGGCTGCGGGTAATAACCAGTCCGCTGATGATAAAAAACAAATCAACGGCCAGGTGTCCTTGCGCGATAACGAACAGGAACGGGCTGCGCTGTAAGGCGGCATAGTCGGCGGCGCTCAGATGGTAGCCGGCGCAGAACAGGACATGGAAGCCGATCATCCACAGGACAGACAGCGCCCGCAGTCCCTGGACCTCGGCGATGGTCGTCGGCTGGCGCACCGGGCAGAGATAGCGCAGCCGGCCGGCGCCAGGGAAGCGCCTTGCCCGGCGCCGTCGGAGCGCGGCCCCAAGCCGGCAGGCTTTGCGCTTCTGCCGACGGACGGCGAGATCTACATTGCGGCCATGGACGTGATTCCCGGGCCCCGCGCGCCGCGCGCCTTGCAGACCTATCGATGGCTGCGCTACCCGACGGAGCTGCTGGACGACTGCGCCGCCCGCTATGGCGAGGTCTTCCGGCTGCGCTGCTATGGCGACGGTGACATGGTGGTGCTGGCCGAGCCGACGGCGATTCGCCAGGTGTTTGCGGCCGACTATGACGCCGTGCACCAGCCCAAGGATGCGCAGTTTGCCCGCCTGCTCGGCCCAAGCTCGCTGTTCGTGGCCGAGGGAGAGCTGCACCAGCGCCTGCGGCGGGCGGTGCTGCCGGCGCTGAGCCACGCTCGGCTGCGCGAGCACATCCTGGCGCTGCACGAGCTGGCGACCGACACCGTCGAGAGCCTGCCTTCGGCGGGCTGGTTCGACGCCCAGGCGGCGATGCACGGCCTGCTCCTGCAGACCACGCTGCAGCTGCTGTTCGGTCGCGGCGCACCGCAGCGCTTGACCCGGCTTGCGGCGATCTTTGCGGCGACCTATGCCGCGTTCCGCAGTCCGCTGATGCTGGTGCCGATTGGCCTGCAGGCCCGGCTGCGGCGCGGACCCTGGGAGACGCTGGTGCGGCTGTCGCTGCAGGCCCGCCAGGTGATGCGCGAGGAGCTGCAGCGCGCCCAGGCGCAGCCGGGCCGCGAGCCCTGCGTGCTGTCGTCGCTCTTGCAGACCGAGGACGGCGATGGCCAGCGCCTGTCGGAGGCCGAGATCGTGGACTCGCTGCTTTCGCTGTTTATCGCCGGCCATGACACGACGGCCAATGCCATGAGCTGGGCGCTGGACTGCCTGACGCAGGATCGGGCGAGCTACACCCGGCTGCAGGCCGAGCTTGCGCCCCTGTGCTCTGCCGGGCCGCGCTGGGAGGAGATCCTGGCCCTGCCATTTCTGGATGCGGTGGTGCGCGAGGTGCTGCGGCTGCGCCCGATCTTCCCGGTCACGACGCGCACGCTGCGGCAGCCGCTGTCACTGCCGTGCGCTGAGCTGCCGGCGGGGACCGTGGTCGTGCCCAGCCTGTATCTGGCCCAGCGTCGGCCACAGGCCTTTGTCGCGCCGCTGCAGTTCCGCCCGGCGCGCTTCCTCGGGGACGAGCCGCCCCCGTTTGAGTGGATGCCGTTTGGCGGTGGGCTGCGGCGCTGTCCGGGCAGCTTCTCGGTGCAGCTGCAGCTGAAGGTCTTGCTGGCCACGCTGATCACGCGGCTCTCCCTGGTCCGCCAGCCGGGGCCGGCGCCGCGCATGGTGCGGGCCTTCATCTCGCTGGCGCCCGAGCATGGCCTGCGCCTGCGCATCGTCGAGCGGCGCTAGCTGCGCTTGAGGGCCTTGTCAGCGAGCTCGGCGAGCGGGCTTTCGGGGTAGCGCGAGCGCAGCCGCTTGAACATTGGCAGATCGACGGGATCGTTGCTGATCAGGGCGGTTTCGAGCTCGCTGAGCAGATCGGCCAGCAGCGGCTCGCCCGGATGCAGAAAGGGCGAAAGCTGCGTCGGCCAAGCGGCGCGCTGCGCGGCCATGGCATAAAAGCCAGCCCGGCGCACTCGCGGCGGCAGCTCGACGGGCAACAGGCGTGCAGCGGCTGTGACGGCGGCTTCGCAGTCGCTAAACGCCAGCTCAATCTGGCCGGCCACAAGCACGCGCTGGGCTGGGCTTTGCAGCAGGATCTCGGCAATGCAGCTTTGCACCTCGGGCTCGTCCTCGGCACCGGCGATGGCGGCGGCCAGCTCGTCGGGCGAGCCGGTCTGAGCAAGCTGGCGCAGCGCGCGGCAGTAGTCGGCGGCGGGCAGAAAGCCGGCGACCTGTGCCCCCAGCTCGCGCAGGAGCGGATCTGGGCTGGCCAGCGCATCGAGCAGGCGCTGGCGGAGGACGGGCGACGGACCGTCGCTGGCTTTCGCTTGTCCAGCCGCTGCAGCGTCGTTGTCAGAGGCTTCATCGTCAGACTCGGTCACGTCGTCGAGGCCGACTGCCGCCATCAGGGCGACGGCTGGATGCGGATCCGCGAGCAGGCGCCGATAGGTCTGCAGCACCTCTTCCGAGCCACCCTCCAGCTCCCAGCAGGCAGTCGCGCGCACGCGCGGGCTGGGATCGCGCGTCAGGCGCAGCAGTAGCTCGCGCGGCAGCTCGTCGGGCCCGGCCAAAAGCGCGTGGCGCACGCTCTCATCGGGATCGCTGGCCAGGGCCAGGAGTTTGGGCTCGCTGCCGCGATCCCCCGCGGCCAGGGCCGCCGCCGCTCGCACCCGCGGATCGGCGTGCTGCAGCGCGCCCAGCCACAGATCGCGATCGGTCAGCGAGCTCGACGAAAAGAAGGCCGTAAGCATGCGCTGCAGCGCCACGGCCTGATCCTTCGCCGCAGTGCCTAGCTGCGTGACGATGTACCGCAGGGCCGGCTCGTCGTGGTGCGCCGCGGCCTCGCCAAAGGCGCTCGCGCTGTCGGCATCGACGCGGCTGCACAGCGACGCGCACAGCCGGGGATCCATGTCCCCCGCCGCGTAGTCGACAAACGAGGTCAGGCGGCTGTGATGCTGCTCGACCGACTGGCGCAAGAGCTCGGCGATGACCTCGTAACCGGCCTCGCCCAGGCCATCAGCGACGACGGCAGTGGTGGAATACAGGTGGACCCAGCTCTCGGGGTAGGCCACAACGTGCGCATACAGAGCCCGCAGCGAGTCCACGCCGGCGGCGATCAGGCGCTGGCAGTCGGCTTGCTCCCTATCGATGCGATAGCTCGGCTCCTCCGCCAGTCGAGCGAGGATCGCGGCCACGTCGTCCGCCCCAGCCGAGCTCGGCTCCAGCGCGACGGGGTTCCGGCGTGGCGCGGCCGCCGAGGTCGCAGGCTGGCTCGGCTCGCTGCGTGGCTGGCTTCTGGCCTGGCTGTCCGGCGGCAGCAGGCTTGGTGGCAGGCCAGAGCGCAGATCCTCCTCGGGGCGCGAGCGCCACAAGTACCAGGTGGTGAGCACGAACAGCAGTCCGAGCGCGACGTAAAGGCCCATGATCGCAGTCACTCCCCGGCGATGGCGCCGGGGTTGATCATACCGCGGCGGCGGCGGGCCTTAGTCGCTTTCGCCAGCGCTCTCGGCGAAGTAGGCGCGAATCATCTCGACCTGGAAGCGATAGCGGCCGTCGATCTCCTCGATCAGGTCGCGGTCGCCAAGCCGGCTCAGCTCGGGACCTAGCTCAACGTCGCCAAGCTGCGCCGCAAGCTCGGCTGGCGTCAGGCCGCTTTCTGCACCGTCGCCGGCCAGCAGCGAGAGGATGCGGCGACCGACCGGCGACACCTGATTGCGCGCCAGGTCGGCGAAGAAAAAGCTGCCGTGCTCAAGCGCCGGAGCCAGCGCCGCCTGTACGTCTTCGACCGTCGCCAGCCGTCGCTGCGCCCGGTCCTGCTCGTTCTTGCTTTCGACGATCTCGGCGCACAAAAGCTGGACCAGAAAGGGATGGCCGCGCGTCAGATCGAGCACGCGCTGACTGGCGGCCGGCTGATAGCGCAGGGCAAAGCCGGGATGCGGATCTTCGACGAGCTTTTTGACATCGGCTGGGCCGAGAAAGCCGACCTGCACGACCTGGACGTTGACGAAATAAGATGCCCAGGCCGCTAGCTCCTGCAGGGTGTGCGAGCTAGCGAGCATGATCTTGATGCGCGGTCGGTGCTGCACGATGTGGCGCAGCATGCCCAGCACCGCATCGGCATCGAAGCGGCCGCGCGCAAACGCGGCGGTCAGGGCCTCGAACTCATCGAGCGAGAGCAGGGCGGTGCGGCTGTCGAGGCTGGCCTCGACGCGATCCAGCCACTCATCAAAGCGGGTAAACGGATCGTCGGTCAGCTCTTCGCGCAAGAGCGGCGGCAGCACCAGGCCGCGCTGCTTGCGGGCCGAGTCGAGCATGCCGCGCGCCAGGTTGTAAAGCAGCCCGCTGTGGTCGCTGGCCGCTGACGCCGGACCCTGCAGGTCGACAAACAGCGGGATGATGGTGCTGGGCAGCAGGCGCCCGAGGTTGTTGAGCAGCGAGGTCTTGCCCATGCGCCGCTGGCCATAGAGCAGAAGCGGCGGGCGGCGGCGATCCATGATCAGCTGCTCGATGCGGGCGCTGATGTCGGTGCGACCGACGAAGAGCTCCTGAGCCAGCGACAGCGGCACGCCGATGACGTAGGGGTTGTCGATCTCTTGGCTCTGCTCGGCAGCGCTGGCCAGGCGGTGACACTGGCTGGTGACCAGGCGCAGCCAGGCCGCGGCGATGGGGCGGAAGCGCGGGGCGTAGCGCTCGCTGCTGCGATCGAGATCGCTGACCAGCGCTTCCAGGCGATTGACGACGGCGTTTAGCCCCAAGCGCTGGTTGTGGCTGCTGCCCTGCGACAGCGCCGCCTCGATGTCCTGGCTGATGGCGACAAAGCGGCGCAGCAGCGCGCTCGCGGGGCCGCCCAGCTCCTCTTCGCTGCCGCCGCTGCCCAGCCGGCGATGTGACTGCACGACGGTGGAGAGGTCGGTACAGCTTTCCAGAATTCGCGCATCCCACTCGATCTGGGCAGCGGTAGCGGCCCAGCGCTGATGACTCTGCGCGATGTGAGCCAGCGCTCGCTGACCCTGCGCCGGGCTACGCTCCAGCGCCAGGACCAGATGCACATCCAAGCCATACAAGCGGAAGCGCTGGTGCTGATCCCAGAAAACGGAGTGAAAGCGCAGCCACAGCGGCGAGTCCGGCTCAGGTTCCTTTTTCTTGTCTCGCTGCGGCGGGAATTCCTTTTTCTCGTCTTCCTTTTTTTCAGCGCTCTGCGCCGGGCTGAGGCGCGTCAGGCTGGCCTGATCTAGCCGTAGCAAGAGCAGGTTCCACGCTTCTTCCAACGGAAACAGCAGCAGTGGGCGCCAGTACGCCTCGGTCAGCCCCAGGATCACGGCTGCCTCTAGGCTCAGCAGCCCCGGCAGGAGGTGCGCGCCGAGCCGCATGGCCTCGGGGGAAGCAGCGCTCATGGTCAGCAGCCAGCCGCCGGCAAAGCCCAGCGAGCCCGCCACCGCGCCGGCCCAGGAGCCCGCCACCGCCTCGGCCAGCATGTAGGGCAGGGCAAACCAGGCCCCCAAGATAATTCCCATGATGATTCCCAGGACGACGATGTCGCCCGAGAGCGGCGACAGGACATTCACCAGGACATGGTTATTGAGCGCGCACAGCAGACCAAAAAGGAGGCTGCGTCCCCAGCGGCCGGTCATCCAGCGCGCCGAGATCACGCCGGCCAAGAAGCCGCCCCACGAGATGGCGAGCGGAAACGGCAGGTAGCGGGCCGACAGAGTGGCAGCGAAGAAAAACAGCGTGCCGCACAGGAGGCCCAAAAGGACGCCGCCGGCAGTCGGTCGCCGGCTGAGCTGGGCCCGTCGCTCTGAGACGCTGTTGCCGACGTCGCCCACCGCCACGAACATGCCGGCCCCGGCCACGCCGAAGGCGACCAGCAGCGCCACCGTGCCGCCCGGCTGGCCCTGCAGGTATTCCTGCATCATGCGCGCCACGCTGGCCGGGCCAGGGAACGTCACCTGACCGGTGCGCAGGACTCCCCAGGCAAAGGCCACGGCGCCGGCCAGCCCGCCCAGCATGCCGCTGGCCATGCCGACTGCCGAGGCGCTGCCGGTGCCAAAGATCAGGCTGCCGCCGACCGACATGAAGAAGCAGGCCAGGACGCGGATCAGAAGAGGACGCAGCGGCACCTGCAGCGAAAGCAGGAGCAGGATCAGGAGCACCGAGTTTAGGGCTGGCGCTCCGACATGACCCAGCCACAGCAGGCGGCGAATGCCGGGCAGGCGCAGCTGGGTCGGCGTGAGCTGGGCCAGGCTAAAGTCCGGCGGCAGCGTCGCATCCTGTCGCCGGACGTACTGACAGAAGGCCCGCGGCCGGAAGAACAGCCAGGCAAAGAGCTGCAGCGTCGCCCACAGCGGACTTGCATGCAGGTCTGGCTCATCGCTCGAAGCCTGGCTGGCGGCCGGCGTGGCGGAGGTCGGGCTGCTCATCGTGGGCCTCGCGGCCCCGGTCGGGAGGGCGTCACGCTAGGTGCGCGCAGCGACGCCCCTTGCGCCGCTGCGTGGGCGCAGCGCGGTCGGACGGAGCGACGGCAGCGAGGACGGCAGGATACAGAGCGCACAGGTCACGACGAGCAGAGACGCGCTCCATTGTGCCGAAGTCCGGCGCCGCCGATGAAGTGAAATCGCGGCTGTGTGCTGTGGCGGTAACGGTGGCCCGTGAGAGCCGTCCAAGGGGCTGCCGGCGCTGCCTGGCGTCCGTCCTGCGCGCGGTGACTCGCATTCCGGCGACCTCCGATGGCTGAGGTGCTGCGCCACTTTTAAGCTGCCAAGGCGGCGACGGCGCGCTAGCGTGACCGCATGCGCTGTGCGCCTCGCAGGCTGTCAATCGGTCTGGGCTGGGCTCTGCTTTGGGCCCTGCCGCTCCTTTGCTGTAGTCCGGCCGCGCCCGCGGCGCCGTGTCCCGGCTCCGAGGTCACCGAGCCGCTGCTCTGCGAGCGACCAGCGACGGTGCTGGTGCCCCCTGGCTACGATGGCCAGACGCCGCACCCGCTGATCGTGTTTCTGCATGGCTATGCCGATAGTGGCAGCGCCTCGGCGCGGGCCTTTGGGCTGCCGCAGCTGGCGGCGGAGCGCGGCTTCCTGCTCGTCGCGCCGGATGGCACGCCCGACGAGACCAACCTGCGCTTCTGGAATGCCACCGATGGGTGTTGCAACTTGTTTGCATCTACGGTCGACGACCGGGCTTATCTGGTCGCGCTCTTGAACGATACGCAGCGGCGCTACGCCGTCGATCCGCGGCGCGTGTACCTGGTCGGTCACTCGAACGGCGGCTTTATGGCCTATCGCATGGCCTGTGAAGAGTCGGCTCGCCTGGCGGCCATCGTCAGCATCTCTGGGGCGACCTGGCTCGATGCGGCGCGCTGTCAGCCGGAGTCGCGAGTCAGCGTGCTGCAGATCCACGGCGATCAGGACGGCATCATCAAGTATGAAGGGGGACGCTTCGCGGCCCAGCTAGAGCTCTATCCCAGCGCCCAGCAGACGGTGGCCGCCTGCGCGCGGCACAATCGCTGCGCCGACGTGCTCAGCGCGCTGGGGCCGCCCCTGGACCTGGACGTCAGTGTGCCCGGCAGCGAGACCCAGAAGCAGCAGCATGCCGGCTGCGCTGACTCCGCGGTCGAGCTGTGGACGATCGCCGGCGGCGAGCACTTTCCGGCGCTGGGCGCGACCTTCCGCCAGCAGCTTGCGAGCTTTCTTTTGTCCCACCCCAAGGCCAGCGACCCTGTGGGGCCGTCGGTAAAGCGAGGCCGCGCGCATGAGTAGTCAGACCACCGAGCAGGCCGTCGCAGCCGTGCTCACCGTCGATCGCCAGCCAGCCCTGCGCGTGCTGTTTGCCGGCGAGGAAGGTCCCAGCCTGCGGCCACCCCTGCTGCTGTCGCCGGGCCCGACCGTCTTGGGCCGCCTGCTGCCCGACAGCGGTGTCGGCTTGGCCATCGCCAGCGACCGCCAGCTCTCGCGGCAGCACGCCATCGTCACGGTCGATGCGGCCGGCGTCCACATCGCTGACGCTGGCAGCCGAAACGGCATCTTCGTCAACGGCCAGTCGGTCCGACACGCCACGCTGCAGGATGGCGACATCGTGCGCTTGGGCAATAGCTTCGTTCTTTTTCGCCACGAGCCGCTGGCCGCGCGCGATGCCAAGATCGACGGCCTGCTCGGGCGCGCTCCGGCCATGCGCAGCCTGCGGCATGCGATTGCCCAGGTGGCGCCGACGCGCGCCATGGTGCTCCTGCTCGGCGAGAGCGGCAGCGGCAAAGAGGTCACGGCGCGTGCCCTGCATCGCCACAGCGGCCGCAGCGGGCCCTTTGTCGCCGTCAACTGCGCCGCCATCCCCGAGAGCCTGGCCGAGAGCCAGCTGTTCGGGCACACCCGCGGCGCCTTCACCGGGGCCACTGCGCACGATGGTTTTTTCCGCGCTGCCCACGGCGGCACGCTGTTTCTTGACGAGGTGGGCGAGCTGTCGCCGACCCTGCAGCCGAAGCTGCTGCGCGCCCTGGCCGAGCAGTCGGTGCTACCGGTGGGCGCGACGCAGCCGGTCGCCGTCGATGTCCGCATCCTGGCCGCCACCAATCGAGCGCTGGGGCAGGCAGTGGGGGCAGGCAGCTTCCGCGGTGACTTGTTGGCGCGCTTGGCTGAGTTCACGTTAGAGCTGCCGCCGCTTGCGCAGCGGCGCGAGGACATCCTGCCGCTGCTCCTGCTGGCCCTGGGGGAAAGCCCACCGGCGCTGCAGCCCGAGCTTGTCGAGCGACTGCTGCTGTATCGCTGGCCGTTTAACGTCCGCGAGGTGATGAAGCTGGGCACCGAGCTACAGATCAAAGGCGCGGGACTAAAGGTCCTGGGGCCTGAGCTCATCGAGGGCCACCTCGCCCTGACCGCCGCCGTCGTCGCGCCGGCTACGGCGACCCCGGCAGGCGCTAGCAGTGCGGGCGGTCTAGCCGAGCCAGTGTCGTCGGCCAGTGTCGCGCGGCCATCGTCCGTGGTTCCGTCGTCGCCGGCTGCTGCTCCACCCGCCGCTGCACCGGCCCGCTCGGCGGCCAGCGAGCGCGGCCCGATCCCCAGCCAGGCCGAGCTACAGGCGCTGCTGCGCAAGCACCACGGCGTGGTCGCGCACATCGCCCGCGAGATGGGCCGCTCGCGCACGCAGGTGCTGCGCTGGCTGCAGCAGCGCGGCCTGCGCGCCGACGACTACCGTCGGGAAGGAAGCTAGTCGCCCGGATTATGGCGGTCGTCGCCTCAGCGCAGGTCGCACGCTCCGCATAAGATTGAGCGAGGCGCAGGACGCCGGGTTCAAATAGGAGGGAGCGATGCGCAGCGCAGTCGGCTGGAGGGGATGTGCCGTCGTCGTAGCTGGGCTGCTCACGTCGAGCGCTGGGCTGCTGTCCGCCATGGCGCAGAGCGAGCCGTCGCTGCCCAGCCCAGCCGCCGTCGCGCCCACCGCCCCTGAGCCAGCTGAAGCCGAGCTAGCCGCGCCGGTGCAGGAGCCGCCCAGCCCGGTTCGCCCGCCTCGCCCGGCTCGCATCAACCGCGGACTGCTCACCGGCGGGATCGTACTTGCGGGAATTGGCCTCGCGCTCCTCATCCCGGGCGCGGTCGTGGCCCACAAGCCCGAGAACCAGACGCCTGATGGCGCCCTGCAGCGCGACCTCGTCGGCGTCCCGCTGCAGATCGCGGGCGGAGTCTCGCTAGGCGTCGGCGGGCTGGCCATCCTGTTTGGCGTAGCGGGCAGTGCAGCGCAGGACTGAGCCCGCACCGCCGCTGCCCACCCGCTCCGCAGGCCTTGAGCCACGCGCGCCCGCGCTAAGCGCGTACCGTACGCGTACGGTGCCGCGGCTGTGGCTCGCTTGACTCGGCCTGTGGCGTAGGCTCAGCGACGGGGAATTTCGACTCCAGGCCCCTGGCATTGAGCTTGCTCTAGGCAGCGCTTGTCCGTCACGGCGCGGCGAGTGTTCGCTGCGTCCGCGCAGATGGGCAGCGGCTCGCTAGCTGGGGGACTCCCATGCGTCCGAATTCCTTTTTTGCGCCCACTCATGCTCTGTCCTTCTTCCTATTGCTGGGTCTGGCGCTGCGCGCGCTGCCGGCTCTGGCCACACCTGTCGTGCCGACTGAGCAGGAAGCTCGCGACCGTCCACCGCCGGCACCACCGCACGGTCGCGTGCTGTCGGCCCAGCTTCAGACGGTGCGCGAGGATCGCCTGCTTTCGCCGGGGGGGCGGGCGGCGCTGTACGCCGTCGGTCGCGATGGCAGCGACTATCAGCCGCAGCGTCCGGCCCTGGTGTTCATCCACGGCCTGGGGGCTGATCCGGTGGCGATGCAGGGGCTGCTCGATCGGCTGTCGGGTCCCCACGTGCAGTCCTATGTCCTTGTGTACGACGACTTTTTCCGTCGCACCGAGCTAAATGGTGAGGATCTGGCGAGCGAGCTTCTGCAGCTTGTGCAGGGGGGCGGAGCCGGGGCGCGGCAGGTCACGCTGATCGGCCACAGCATGGGCGGCATCGTCGGCCGTGTAGCGCAGCTAAGCCTGGCCCGGCGCGGCGCCGCGGCAGCGTTTGCCTACCTGCGACTGTTCGCGCTCGATACGCCGTGGCATGGCTATGCCGGTCCCTGCGATCAGGGCCTGCAGGCGGTCGTGATGGCGCTGGGCCGACCGCTGATTCCCGATGGCCTGGAAGACATGCGCGCCTGCTCGACGCTGTTTGTCGGGGCGGCGGCCGGGTCGGGTGGGCTGTTTACGCTGGCGCTGCCCGAGCACTTCACGACGCAGCTCTTGTTCGCTCAGGACGAAGGCATGGTGCTGCGCTTTGCTTCCGGTCCGCTCTCTGCGCTGCCGGCAAAGCTCGTGCAGTACTACACGGCAGAGACGCCGGTGCGCGGCGATCAGCGGCTGGTGAACTACTTCCGCGCGCTCATCGCTTCCGAGCAGTACTTCGGCTTTCAGGAAGCGATGCGGCAAGCCGCCGATGCCGGTCGGCTGGACGAGCGCCTGACGCTGCAGCTCTTGCACCGCCACTTTGCCACCTTTGCCGGCGGCCATGACTCGCTGCTGCTGGCCCAGCGGGCGCAGCCGAGCGCCGTGGACTATCTGCAGGCTCAGCTTACAGCCCAGCTGGCTCCGTCCACCGCTCCGCCGAGCTCACCCCGGGCGCTGTGGGCCGCGCGCTAAACCCTAGGGTCCCGCCGGGCTTGGCCAAGCTCCTGACCAGCTCCTGAGTAGTTCCGAACAAGTTCCGAACAAGCTCCAAACTGTTAATTCCTAAGTGTGTCTAGAAGTCCGCGTCGTCTTAAAGAAAAAGGAGTTTTCCTATGATGTTCCTTCAGCCTGCCTTCTCTTGCTTCCGCGACGCTGCGTCTTGGCCTGCCCGAGGGGCTGGCTCAGGTGTCGATGCAGCGGTCCTGCCCGCCGGTGTGGGCCCGGCCCAGCGCCTCGGGCGCGCCTCTGGCCAAGCGGGCAGCTATCGGCTCGCTCTGGCGCTTTCGGCATGCGTCGCGCTCGGGGCGCAGACAGCTGCCCAGGCGGCCACACCGGACGACACTCCGGCCAAGACACCTCCTGAGAGTCCGTCGCGCTCTGCCGCGGCTCTGCCGCGGCCTGGTGGGGCGCAGCCGGCGAGCGCTCCGGCCTCCTATCGCTACTTTATCGACAGCCGCGGCCTGGCCGTGATGGTCGAAGATCGCGGTCAGCTGCGCAGCGTGGCCCGCCTAGATTTAGAGGGCAACCCAAGCCAGCTTCTGCGCGAGGAGAGCCGCATCTTCGTCGTCTGTAGTGGCCGCGGTGTGGCGGTCATTGACGTCACGCAGCCGACGCAGCCGACGCTCTCTGGCTACCTGGTGGCGGGCGCGACGGTGGCCCGCATCGAGGTCCGCGAGTCCTCGCTGTGGGTGTGGCTGGCGGGGGGCATCGGTCTGGTGCATGAGCTCAGTCTCGCCGGAATGCCGCGCCTGCTGCGCGCCGAGGGCAGCCAGGCCCCGCTCTTGACATCGATCAGCCTGCTGCCCCCCCCGCGCCCGAAGAGGACCCCGGGGCGGGACCTGATGATCGTCGGCGGGGCGGTGTTTGGTGGCTTGTATGGCATGCCGCTCTTGTTCGCCGGCTTCGAGCCGACCTTGGCCATCCCCTTCGCCGGCCTCCTGGTTGCCAGCCGCGGCGCGCGCGAGGTCGTTCCCCTTGGCATCCTGGTCGGGGCCGGACAGATCACCGGCCTGGCCCTGTTTATCGCCGGCGTCTACAAGGCCGATGCGGCGAGCAAGGCGGGTGGGGCGCAGGCGGCGCTGCGCGTCCTGCCCTACGCCAGCCACGACAGCGTCGGTCTGGTCGGCTTCGGTCGCTTCTGAGGGCAGCGCCGGGCGGCAGCGAACCTGGAGGCAGCGAGTCGGCACCGCGTAGCGCCGTGGCGCCGTGGCGCCGTGGCGGAAGCTACGAGCGATATTGAACGAAGGAGAGGTGGGGGGCGTCGCCGAGCTCCAGCCAGGCGAAGCCATGGCCGCTGCCGTTTTTGCGCAGTCGGAACGTCGTGTGCGCGGCGGCCTGCACGGTGATCAGCGAGACGCGGCCGGAAAGGGGGCGCGGGGTTGCCGACAGCGCCTGGGCCGGCCAGCGCGTAAAGCGGATCGCGCCGGGCTGCGGGCTGGCTTCGTAGACATCTGACCAGTGGGTATGACCGCTGAGGTGAATGACGCGCAGGCGCTGCGACGCCGCGACCAGCAGCTCTTCAAACGGCCGCACGCCGGCTCGCATGCGACCAAAGCTGCCGCGGCCGCGCCCCGAGCCGCCTGAGAACACGCTGGCTCGCGACGGGGCGTGCGAAAACAGCACGACGCCGCGCTGACCGGCCGCCTGTGCCGCTTGCAGCTCGCTCGACAGCGCAGCCAGCGAGGCCGGCGCCAGGCCCCGCGTCAGCACGCGCGGTGAGATCACCGAGCTGCCGCTGTCGAAGCCGATGAACGACCAGCCGCCGATCGGCAGCGAGAACAGGAGCTGCGCATGGAAGGCGCGGGCAAACGTCGCCCAGCCCGGCCCATAGCGATTGCTCAGCAGCGTCTTTCGATCGAAGCCCAGGTCGTGGTTGCCGAGCACCGCCAGGACGGGCGGTTCGAGCTTCAGGAGCTCGCGCTGGGCTCGTCCCATCAGATCTTCGCGATAGCCGCTGTTGGCGATGTCGCCGGTGATCACCACCACGTCGGGGGCGCGCTGGTTGATGTCGGCGATGACCTGGCGCAGCTTGGGCAGGATGTCGCCGTGGCCCTTGCCGATGTGGATATCGGACAGATGGGCGATGCGCAGCGTCTGCAGCGGCCGCGTGGCGAAGACGGCGCGCGGGGCCCGCATCGGCGGATCAATGGCCGAGGTGACGTACAGATCGTAGGCGCCCAGGCTGGGCCGCTGACCTGAAAGGGCGGGCGCGACGCGCAGGCGCAGCCGGGCGGCACCTGCTGTGATCTCGCTGCGCGCTTGCTCCACGATGCGGAGCGGCAGGCAGGCGCTTCCGGCGCGGCGCACACAGGCCGCAGCCTCGGGCTCAGACAAAGACGGCGGGACGAGGGCAAGCTCGACCGGCGCGGCCGCCCCGCGCTGCAGCAGATCGACGTCGAAGGCGAACTCGGCGGCATCGGCCGGGACAATGGCCGGTAGGCCAAAGCGCGGGCGCAGCAGGCCAGCATCGCGCGACAGATCGGGGTCCGCCGTCGCGGGGAAGAACTGCCGATAGTCGGCGTGGATGCGGCGCAGCACATCGGTCTCTTGCAGCGACTGCGGGCGCAGGCAGGCACACAGAAGCAGGAGCGGCAGCAGGGACAGTCGGTTCATGGCGGGATCTCCTCGCACTACTGTGCCGTGCCAGCCATTGCCCAGCGAGGCCCGCCGTCCCGCCACTGCCGCGCCCTGCGACGAACCGGCGCGCGGCCGATGAGCTAGACCCGCAGGGCGCCGCGGAAGCCGCGGGCGGCGTAATAGGACTGAGCGCCATTGTGATAGACAAAGACATGCTCATAGCGCCGATCGCCGAACAGCGCGCCGCCGAGGTTGCGGATCGCATCTGGGGTTTTTATCCAGCTAGATGTTTTGGTATCAAAGCTGCCAAGCTGTTGCAGCTCGCGATACTGCGCTTCGGTCAGGAGCTCAATCCCCATCGCCGTCGCCAGATCCACCGCGTTATGGGCCGGCGGCGCGTCCTTGCGCGACTGCAGCCCGGCCCGGTCATAGCAGGCGCTGCGTCGGCCCGTCGGGCTCTCGGCCGCGCAGTCAAAGAACAGCAGCTCGCCAGTCTGCTGATCCTGGCTCACCACATCCGGCTCGCCACCGCTCGCCTCCATCTCATATAGCGACCATAGCTTGCTGGGATTGGCCTCTAAGCGGGCCTGCACCTGTTTCCACATAAGCTGCGGATGGCGATCTTTATACTTCTCAAATCGCGTTTTTAACGCTTTAAGAAGTTCTTCTTGTTGGTTCGCTGACAATTTATTCTTATCTTTGTTCATTTTGGCCATTCCGCCTTATCGCCGCCGACCAATTGGCCTGTCAAGCGCGGGGGCAGACCCCCTGCTCGGCCGCCAGGGTCTCCGAGGGAAACGCAAAGCTTGCGCCGGCAGCTTCCAACTTTCCTTATAATCGCCCCGGGGGGGGCATGATGGCTCAACAAGAGACCGCGTTGCTGCACGAGCGCATCCGGGGGCTGGAGCTGGAACTCGAACAGGCGCAGAAGCGAGCCCAGACCGCGGCGATGGCCTACTCGCTCTTGCAGGCTGCGCTGGAGGCGACGGCGGACGGCATCCTGATCGTCAACGGGGCCGGGAAGGTCGAGAGCTGCAACCGTCGCTTTGTCGAGCTGTGGCGCATTCCCGAGGAGCTCCTGGCCTCTCGTGATGACAGCCGCCTGATTGGCCACGTGCTCGATCAGCTCGTCGAGCCCGAGGCCTTCGTCAGCAAGGTACGGGCCCTGTACGCGGCACCGCTTGAGGAGAGCTTCGACACCCTGGACTTCAAGGATGGCCGTCACTTTGAGCGCTACTCGCGGCCGCAGCTCCTGGCCGGTGAAGCGGTTGGGCGCGTCTGGAGCTTTCGCGACGCCAGCGCGCGGCGACGCGCCGAGGCCGAGGCGGAGCGCCATCGGCTGCAGGAGCAGACTCTGGAGGCCCAGGCGGCAGCGCTGGCTGAGCTTTCGACCCCGCTGATTCCGATCCGCGATGAGGTGATGGTCATGCCGCTGATCGGCTCGATCGACGCGGCGCGGGCCAGCCGTATCCTGGAGACGCTGCTCGACGGGGTCGCCCGTAGCGGGGCGCGCTTTGCGATCATCGATATCACCGGCGTGACGGTGGTCGACACCCACGTGGCCGGGGCGCTGGTGCGGGCTGCGCAGGCGGTCAAGCTGCTGGGTGCGCAGGTGCTGCTGACCGGCATCCGCGCCGAGGTAGCGCAGACGCTGATCAGCCTGGGCACCGACCTGCGCGGCCTGGTGACGCGCAGCACGCTGCAGACCGGCATCGCCTACGCCCTGGCCAGCCTGGGACCGACCGCCAGCCGACCGCGCTAAGCGCGCTTGGCGCTACACCTGGGCCGAGCACCGGCTCGTCAGAGTCCTTGCGGGAGACGCCGCGAGTCATCACTGGCGCGGGTGCTGCACGGCCCAGTCTCCATCGGAGCAGGCCAGATCCGGTGGGGTCCCAGTGGCAGGGCGAGCCAGCTGCGACCGAAAGCAGGGCGCCTTCCCGGGGAGACGCCGTGCAGCCGCAGTACGGGCGGGCAGGGCGTGGAAGAGTCGCTCGGGCAGCGCCGAGTCTGAAGCTGAGCCATCGGGCGTTCCGCGCAGCAGCATGGCGCGCAGGCCGTGCTGCTGGCGTAGGTTGCCAAAGACGACGAGCAGCGAGGCGCCGATCGAGGCCCGCGCGACAAGGTCCATCCTATCGGCTGGCCTCGTCGCTTAAATCGGCGACCCCGCAAGATGCGGACAGGACAGCAGCGTGGGGGTGCACATCCAGGTCGAGCCCGTCGAATCAGCGCTGCAGCTGCTCCTTGCGCCACAGTCCGCGCTGATCGTGCAGACATCGCTGGGCGAGTGGCAGTGATAGGTGCGCTGACGGACAAAGCAGCCCGCTTGCGGCGAGCAGAAGCCGCCCGGGCCGCAGTCGGCGTCTACGCGGCAGGTGCTTTGGACGCAGGCGTGCGGCAGCCGCGTCGGGAGCCCCGCGCCGCCACAGACGCAGATCTGGTCGGGGCCGCAGTCTCTGTCACTTACGCACTCATCGTAGTCGCAGAGCCACGAGGGAATCATCCCCGTCGTAGAGAGGACACAGCGCCCGTTGCGCCCGCTCGTGCAGTCGCTGTCATTCGTGCAGTCGTTGTGCGGGCTGCTACCGGCGTCTGGGCCATCGTTTCGACCGGGCGGCCGATCGGAAGAACACTCGCTGGCGACTGCGCGATGGTATGGCGGCGGCCAGGTGCTGTGTCCCTCCTTCGACGGGCAGCCTAGCAGCAGCAGCACAGAGAGCGCTGGCAACCCCAGCGACAGAGCGCGTGTGTCCATCTTCGGAATCCTCCTCTTTGATAATCGAGGCGAACGGGATGCAGAAAGCGGGCCAAGCTGGCCCAGGCTAGCCGCTCGGAAAGGGGCTGCTAGACCGAGCTGAGGGCTGAGCTGAGGCTCTCTGGCGGCCGACGCTGTGCCTGAGCGGTACCGGGCGCGAACTGTACGCGTACCACTCACCTCAGGGGCCTGGGCCGTCGCCCCCCCTGCCTGAGCACGAGGCGGGCGCAGTCGCAGTCGCAGTCGATGATCTTGCCTCCCGCGTCGGTCGCGTGGAGCCCTGGCTAGTTGGCTTTTGGGCTCGCTGCGCTGTGCAGGCCGTGCGGCGCTGGCGGATCGAAGCGGCCGTTGCCGTCGGTGTCGATGTAGATCGGGTTGGTGATGGCCAGCGGGCGGACGGCGAAGTGCCGGCCATCGCCGACCACCGGCGACAGCGGCCGCTCGCCCTCGACGCGCAGCACCAGATAGGCGTCGCGGGGCACGGCCAGGCGCAGGCGCTGCTGGCTGCGCAGGACCGCGCTGTGATCGGCGATGGCATAGCGGTGCGCCTCGCGGCCGTTGAGATAGACGATGACGCGGCTGACCGCGATCCAGGGCGCGGCCCAGATGGTGATCTCGGCCTCAACCTGGCCGCCGCGTGCCGTCGCTAGATCACCGGGGCCCGCCGCGCCGATGGCGACCCGCACAAAGGGGCCGCTCGAAAAGAAGCTGTGCTGCGCCTTGAGCTCGGCGGCAATCGTCGACAGCGGCGTGTGGCCCGGCCGATCGTCGGCGACGCGGATGTAGTTTCGCGGATAGCCGCCCAGATTATAGGTCAGATGATGAGTGTCCGAGTTGCCGGTCGCGGCGACGCGGTGGCCATGCGACAGCAGCCCAAACCAGTCGGCGAGCAGCGTGTCAAGCTGCGACAGCGTCGGATCCATATAGCCGTTTAGGATCTCCAGCGCATCGAAGTCGAAGGAGAAGCCAGGCCGGGCGGCACGATCCTCCTGCGCGTCGAAGCCGGCGCTGTCGAAGTAGCCGATCTCGCGATCGGCGCGGGCGTGGTGGACATCGATTAAGGCCGGCGGATAGCGCCGCCGCACGTCGGCAAACAGGGCCAGCGGATCCGGCTCGGTCTCGTGGCGCAGGATCGCGCCGAGCCCAGCCCGGTGGCGATCCGGGGGGATGGGCAGGACGCCAAAGTGACCCCAGGCCGTCGTCGTTACCTCGTCGCCGCTGCCGCCGGCCAGCACCGCCTGCAGCCCAAGCTCGGCGACAAGCGGCGCGTAGTCACAGACCATGTTGTGGTCGGTGGCGACGATGAGATCGACGCCATCGGCGGCAAACTCATGGACGCGATGCAGCATCGGCACCTGCGAGTCGTAGGAGCAGGCGGCGTGGACGTGGAAGTCGGCCGACAGCCAGCCGCTGGTCGGCACGACGTGGCGCAGGCGGGCGCTGACGCTGACACCGGCTGGACCGAGGCGCAGGCGGCGCACCGTGTGCAGATCCCACTCGATGCCGCGGCTGATGTACAGGTCGTAGCTGCCCTGGGGGACGAGCACGCTGCCTTCGCCGGTCACAGTCAGGATGCGGTTATAGGCCAGCACCGCGCCCCCTTCCTGCCGTCCCAGATCAGTTTGTGAAAAGGCGGGATCGGGCGTGCCCTCGACGCCGAGCAGCGTCAGCTTGGCGGGGATCAGCGCGTCGCTGTCGGCCTCTTTGACGGTAAAGCGCAGGCGCGCTTCGGGGCGGGCTGGGCTGGTGATCCGCGCCGGTCCACCGAGCAGCCCCGGCCAGGGGGCGCCGGCCCGCAAGACCTGCGTCGAGATGAGCAGGGTCGCGCAGACGCCAAGACCCAAGAGCCAAAAGCCTCGTGCCGACCGCTGCCGCGGGATCACCCATCGTCGCTCGCGCTGCGCTTGCCTCGTGTGCATCGCGCGATTCTGCCAGAGCGCCCGGGGCAAGCCAGACGCAAGTCAGAGGCTTGGCCGGGGCGCAGGCCGCGCGACTAGCGGCGATAGAAGTCGCAGACCGCTTGGCTGACCGCCGCAAGCTGGGCGACGCTGAGATCGGCGTGGACAGGCAGCGCCAGGGCCTCGCGGGCGGCGGCTTCGGCCCGGGGCAGCGAGCCCGGCCCATAGCCCAGCGCCGCCAGGCAGGGCTGCAGGTGCAGCGGCTGTGGATAGTAGGCCTCGGTCTCGATCTGGCGCGACAGCAGGAAGGCGCGCAGCGCGTCGCGGCGCGGGGCCCGGATGACGTAGTGGTGATAGACGTGGCCGGGGGCTTGGCTCGGCGAAGGCGGCAGCCGCAGCACACCAGCCGCGGCCAGATCGGCGAGCGCCTGATCATAGTGGGCCGCGTTCGCCCGTCGCTGCGCCTGCCAGATATCGAGGTGCGCGAGCTTGACGCGCAGGATCGCGGCCTGCAGCGGATCCATGCGGAAGTTGCCGCCCCACAGCGAGTGGACGTACTTGGGCCGCGAGCCGTGCTGCCGCATGTCGCGCAGCCGGCTGGCCAGAGCCGCATCGTAGGTGACCACCGCTCCGGCATCGCCGACCGCGCCGAGGTTCTTGGTCGGAAAGAAGCTCAGCGTGGCGCAGCGCGTGTCCTGCGCCAGGCCGGGCACCAGCGTCTGCGCCGCATCCTCGATGATCGGCAGCCCGGTCGCGACAAGCGGCGAAAGGTCCATGCGCAGACCGAACAGATGCACCGGCAGCAGCGCCACCGTGCGCGGCGAGATCTTGCGCAAAAGATCCGCGGCATCGACGTTAAAGCCGTCGGGCTCGATGTCGGCAAAGACCGGCCGCAGGCCCAGGCGCAGCGCGGTCTCCGGCGTGGCAAAGAAGCTAAACGCCGTCG
>CAZVMD010000043.1:0-34552 GCA_964628555.1 uncultured Myxococcales bacterium
GAGCCGCGGGCGCTGGAGCCGGCTTTGGCCGTGCCGCTGCACAATGCGCTAAAGGATGCGCTCTCGGCCCAGAACGCCGTGCTGATCTCTCCAGAGACCCAGGCCGAGCTTCTGCAGCGCAACCCCGACTTGGTGGGCTGCCTGAATCAGCCTTCGTGTCAGGAAAAGCTGGCCCAGCTCGCGTCCGCTCAGTTTGTGCTGCGCCTCAACGTGCGCAGCATCGCCGGCCCGGCCGCCGCAGCGCCAGTGCCAGGGCGCCCAGCCGGCGAGCTCGGCTTTGCCTTTTCCGCCAAGCTCCTCGATGCCGATGTCGGCCAGGTCAGCGTGCAGGCCGACCAGACCTGTCCCGACTGCAACCTGCGACGAGCCATTGGCCAGATCATCGAGGTGACGCAGGAGCTCTTCCGGCAGGCCTCGTCCCGGCCGCGCGGCACGCTAGAGATCGACAGTCAGCCAGCCGGCGCGATGGTCCAGGTAGACGGGCGAACACTGGGAACGACCCCCTACCGTCGCGACACCTTCGTCGGACAGCACGAGGTGCTGCTCAGCAAGCCCGGCTACGGCCTGCACACCGCCAGCGTGCAGATTAGTGAAGGCGACACGGCCAAGCTCAGTGCCACACTGCCGCTCACTGTCGCCCCGGTGTCGCCGTATGTGCGGATTCGCAAGATCGCCAAGTGGACGCTGTTTGGGGTGGGTCTGGCCTCGACCTTCGTGGGCGCTACCCTGCTCGCCGCCGGCGCCAGTCGCCCGCTGTGTGCCGATGTCTCGCCGGCCAGCATGACGCCGTGCCTGAGCGCCAACCTCAAGCCACCGGGCATTGCCTTCCTGGTGATCGGGCTTGGCTCGCTTACCGCTTCCGGTGGCCTGTTCCTGTACGACCTCACCAACAACCCCGCCCCCTCGAAGCCGAGCTCACCGTCGGTGGGCCCCGCCCCCTTACCAGCGGCAACCTTGCACTTTTAGCCCACACGCCTCCCCGCCGAGCCGGCCAGGCTTTTGTGGCCAGGGGCTGGCCGCCGATGATAAAGTGGGTTCAATGTTGGCCGCGCCCACCAAGAATGCCGTCTCAACCCAGCCCCTGCTGCCGTCAGCCCACCGTCGTGAGCCTGCCGTGCGGTCGCGTCTGGCCCTTTTGCTCGGCGGACTGGCGCTGCTCGCGGTTGGCTGTGGCTCACCGGCAACCGCCGAGTCTGGCTCGGGCCTGGTGCAGGGACTGCCGAAGTGCGATCCGTCGCTGCTTCACCCCCGCATCACGATTGCCGCCGCTGCTGCGCTGCCCGGCAAGCTCATCGTCTACGTCGATGGCGTGATGGCCTGTCTCGACGAGTCAAGCCGGGTCGACCAGCTAGTCTCGCAGATCGAAGGCCGCACGAAGTAGCTACTTCAGCAGCGCGTCCTTGGCGCCCCACATGAAGTAGCCAGCGCCAAGCAGGGCCAGCACCGCGAGCCAGATCAGCAGCCAGATAAACCAGCCGCGCGTGATCGATCGGCGGCCCATGGTGACCGTGCTGCGTAGCTGGCGTTCCAGAGTGTTGGCGTTGTTGCCGTTTTCGCGCAGGGCCGCCACTACCGCCGGATTTAGCTGCGGCAGCGGTCGGGTAGGCGGTGTGTCATCGATGCGCAGCCCGCCGGGAAGCTGGGGAGCCGGCATCGGCTGCGGCATCGTCTTGTCCGTCGACAGGGGGAGCTTATTGGCCGCCGCCACTCGGGGCCGCGTCAGCTCGGCAGCCAGGGGAGCGCTCGCTTTCTCGCCACCCACCTCTCCTGCGACGCCGCCCTTGCCTTTGGCGGTGACCACGGTAGGGGCAGCGGGCAAATCACTCGCCGCATTCTCCCCCGAGACCGGCCCAGCACCTGGTGCTGCGCCAGCGATGAGAGCCGCTGGCACATTGGTGCGCAGTGTCTCAAACGCCGACAGCGCCTTGCCTGCTGCCGCCGGCTTGGCTGGCTCGGCACCACTGCGTGGTATGGCCGCACCCGGCAGTGCTGCGCTCCCCGCTGGGCCACTTTGGGCCGCTGCGGGATCGCGCTCTTTAGCGCTCGGCTGAGCCATCGCCGCGCTCATCAGCGCCGCCGAGAACATCTGGCTGACATCCGATCGCCGCGACGAAGAACTTGCCAGCGCCTGCGCCTCCGGGACGGTGGCCAGTCGCTTGAGTAGCTCACCGCCGTCCTGCGGCCGCGCCGCCGGATCGACGCTCAGCCCCTCATCGATGAGCTTCTGCAGCTCGGGCGAAAACTTGCCACCCGGCACCATCTCGGCGAGCGATCGCGGTGGCGTCACCAGCCGCATCATGGTCATCACGGTGTCCGAGACATCCGTTGACTGCCCCCACGGCATCCGACCGGTCAGCATCTCGACCAAGATCAAGATCAGCGCATAGACATCGCTGAACTTGCCCACCTCCTGCCCTTCGAGCTGCTCGGGAGACATGTAGAGCGCGGTGCCCATGCGCGCGCCGGCCATCGTCTTCATCCCGCCGCGCGAGGCCGCCAGCAGCTTGGCGATGCCGAAGTCGAGCACCTTGACCACTTCTTCCGCTTGCCCCTCTTCGTTCACCTTGCGGGCGATAAAGATGTTCTCGGGCTTCAGGTCGCGGTGCACGATGCCCTTGCGGTGCGCGACCACCATCGCTTTGACCGTCGGCACCCAGAGCTCTAGGGCCCGCGGCGGCGGCAGGTGATGTTCGCGATGCAGGAGCGTCGCCAGGTTCTCGCCATCCAGATACTCCATGGCGATGTAGACCTGGCCATCGTCGCTGCGCCCACAGTCATAGATCGTGATCGCGTTCTGGTGATCCACCGTGCTCGCCGCCAGCGCCTCTTGCTCGAAGCGCGCCACCATCTCTGGGTTGCGCACCAGATCCGGATGCAAGAGCTTCACCGCCACTTCCCGGCCGATAGGCAGCTGCACGGCGCGATGCACCGTGCCCATATTGCCGAGTCCGATCGTCGCCTTTAGCACGTAGCGTCCAGCGATGATCTTGGCCTTCTGCTCGACGGCAGTGCCGTCCTTTGGGCAGAAGTCAGTGTCGTCTGCATAGACGGCACCGCAGGCGGGGCAATACCGGGTGTTATCGAGCGACTGAGTCACAGAATTCGCCGATTCTTGGACATGTTATCACGCTTAGGGAACCGAACGGCGACTGTCCTTGTCTCAGCTCCGCTCGGCTCCGCATCGGCAACCCAGCGCAGAAGTTGCCCACCTCTTTCCGCTCGCTTCTCGACGGGCGAAAAGAGGCCGCGAACTTCTCGGCGCGATCTTGATTTCTCGACGGTGTGCGCCTGTTCCAGAAGCCAGCTGGACACACTCGCGCTGCCGGCTTGGGGCGGCAGCGCGGCTTTAGGGAAACAGCGATTGGTCTGCAAGCCGCTTTGCCGTAAGATTATTGCCAGTGCGCGGGGGCACCGGTGTCTCTCTCGGCAGCCACTTCGTCAATCATCCGGGTATGTTCAGTCTGTGGCACGCATTATGCGCACGGCACAGCCCACGCATGCTCGCCGGATCGTAAGGCCTCCCAGGATGGCGATGACCTCCTGGGAGCGATCCTCGACGAGCGTTATCGCATCGTCTCGGCGATCAGCCGCGGCGGCATGGGCGTCGTGTATCGCGCGCAGCACACCGTCCTCGACAAGCCAGTCGCCGTTAAGGTCATGCTGCAGACGCAGGACGAAGGGGCGCATCAGCGCTTTCTGCAGGAAGCCAAGCTAGCGTCGCTGGTGCATCACCCGAACATCGTCGAGATCTTCGACTTCGGTGTGCTGACCAGCAAGCAGCCCTATCTGGTGATGGAGCTCTTGGTCGGCCAGACGCTGGCCGATGCGATCGCGCAGGGACCACTGACGGCTCGCCGGGTCTGCAGCCTAGCCGCACAGGTCGCCCGCGGTCTGGCCGCGGTGCACGAAAAAGGCATCATCCATCGCGATCTCAAGCCGGCCAACATCTTCCTGATCAAGGCTTCGGCGGCTCCGCCGGATGGCACTGCGGCCCCCGCCGAGAACAGCCCGCCCGACGAGGTGGCCAAGGTCGTCGACTTCGGCATCGCTACCCTGGTCGCACCCGATGCAACACCGCGGGACGATGCCACGCCGACGCCGACGCCGGCCCGCTTGACCGTGCCCGGTATGGTCATGGGCACTGCCGAGTACATGTCGCCCGAGCAGGCCCAGGGGCTTAAGGCCGACCATCGCGCCGATCAGTACGCCATCGGCTGCATCATGTACGAGATGCTGACCGGGCAGGTTCCCTATCAAGGGACCACGCCAGCGGCGACGATGCTCAAGCACCTCACCGAGCGTCCGGCGCCGCCCAGCAAGGTTCGCCCCGACCGCAACATCCCGGCCGCCCTTGAAAACATCGTCGATCGCGCCATGGCGCTGCGCCCCGACGATCGCTACGAGTCGATGGCCGCGCTCGAGCGCGAGCTGGTCATGCTCGGCGAAAACCTGCGCAGCCGAAACCCTTCGACGGCCTCGCTACGCCTGCCCAGCCTCGGCGAGATCGCCAAGCGAACGATCAAGCCGACGCGCACTGGCTTCTACGCGCTGGCGGGGGGACTGCTGGTGTGTCTGCTGGTGATCAGCGGCTTGGTGATCAAGCTGCGACGTACCACACAGCAGGTGCGACAGGTCACCGCCACCGCCATCAAGGCGCAGCGCGACATGCCACCGCCTGTCACCACCGTCGTCTGGCGAGTCGAGTCCGACCCACCGGGTGCCAGCGTGGTGCGGGTAGCTGACGGCACCATCCTCGGCACGACTCCCTGGCGGCACGAAGCCAGCCAGGCCAAGGGGCTGGTGGCGGTACAGCTGCAGCTCGACGGCTATCAGCCGCTGAGCCTCAAGCTAAGCCGCGACGCCGACGAGACGTACAAGAGTGAACTATTGCCCTTGGCCAGCAGCAACAGCAAGGGCAGCAGCAAGGGCAGCAGCAAGAAGAGCCAAAAGAGCAGCAAGAAAGCCAAGGGTAAGAAGCGTGGGGGCTCAGTCCGAGACAACGATGACGTCGCGATTATCAAATAAACTCCTGTTGCTGCTCTGCTTGGTCAGCTGGCTTGGCCTCGGCGAGCGCATGGCTCACGCGGACGAGTTCAGCGAGCACTACAACCGCGGCATGCAGCTCTACGAGAACAAGAGCTACGACGAGGCAGTAACCGAGCTGCAGAAGGCCTACGAGATTCGTCAGCTGCCGCGGCTCTTGCTCAATATCGGCACCGTCTATCGCAAGATGGGCAAGGCGCGCGAGGCGCTGAGCTACTACGAGCTGTATCTGAAGGCGGAGCCCAATCCACCGCGCAAGATCCGCAAAGAGCTCGATGAGTTCATCCCGCAGACGCGCGCTCTCTTGGAGAAGCCCTCGGGGAAAGACGGCCAGCCCGGCCAAGCCAACGCCAGCGGACAGCCTGGGGCTCCCGACCCGGCCGCCAAGCCGGCGCCTACTGGCCCCAGCGAGCCGCCCATTTACAAGCGGCCCTGGTTCTGGGGCGTCGTCGGTGGCGCCGCAGCGGCGGTGCTCATCGCGGGCATCGCCGGCGGCGTGGTGGCGGAACAAAGAAAGATACCTTCCGATATTCAGATCATTCAGCTGCAGCTTCGCTTCTAGCCTTGGCTTGTCGACTTAACTCTTGGGGGTCCGCCATGCCGAACGCGTCACACCACTCCCGCCGGCGAGCTTGGGGTCCGTCCCGGCTCTTCGCCGCGCTCTCCGTTGCTGGCTCGCTGTGCTCGGTCGCGGCGCAGAGCGGCTGCGAGAACCGCCAAGTGGCGGTGGTCTTTCTCAAGAACCGCAGCGAGACCGCCACGGCTCTTGGCGCCTACTACAAGCTCAATGAGCCGACGTTTCGCAGCGCTGGGGTGCGTGGCAACCTCGATCGCTTCGGCATCGAAGCGCAGCTGGGCACCACCGGCGAGCTCGACGTACAGGTCTTCTCCTACGCCAACGACATCCCCTGCAGCCTCGGCTCCGGCAGTGGAACGGTGCGGCTTCCTGGCGAGTACCGCCAGAACCTGACCATCGACCTGTCGCAGACCAGCTCGACCTGTACCGGCGGCAAAGAGCCGGTTGACTTCCCAACCCAGCGGATGGCGGTCTGGGCCAAGTCACCCACCGACATCTGGTTCGTCGGGGACGGCGGCCGCATCCTGCGCTGGAATGGCGAACGCTATACCCAGGTACCGCTACCGGCGAGCTTGGCCTCGCTGCCCCCCGACTGGACCAGCGTCGTCGGCAACTCGCGCGGTGAAGTCATCATTGCCGGAACCAAAGGCTATGTCCTGCGCTGGAACCCGGTCACCAGCTTGCTTGAGCCTCTTACCGTCAATCCGCCCATGGGGGTGCTGATCGTCGGTCTGAACTGGCGTGCCGTGTCGGTTGCCGATCCTTCACTAGGTGATGTCTGGCTGGCGGGCAGCGGTGGCTATGTCGGCTACTACAATCCTGGCTCGGGCAATAAGGTCGATGCCGTCAGCCTGCTTTGCACCAACCTCATGGGGATGAACGGCACGTTCACCCGCGATATCAACGCCGTGTCCTGCGTAGCCACTACTCGCAGCGTCGGTCCGCTGTACGACTGTTGGTTCGCTGCTGACCAAGGGACGCTGCTGCGCTACTACGCGGCGCCGCCCTTTAACTGCTACACCTACCCGGTCTCACCGACGATCTCGCAGAACCTGACCGGGGTCTGGGTCGGGGCTAACAGCGCGGCCGGTCGCCTCGATGTCCGCGCAGTCGGCAGCGGCACCACGATCGTGCGCGGCACTGCGGCGCTGGATGGCAAGCCGCCAGCACCGATGACCTTCGAATCGTACAAGAGCTTCCTGCCGGCCAGCTTTTCCGCCGAGTTTACGGCGATCGGTAGTGGCCCCGACTCGTTCGGCGGCAACAGTACGGGTCAGGTCTGGGTGGCTGGGACCAACGGCGTCGTCCTGCGCTGGGATGACACACCGCAGGCGCCGGGCTCGGCCATCCCCTTCACCCTGATCAACACCCGCCTACAGAGCAACTTCCAGCGGCTCAGCGCCATGTCGAACGGCGTCATGGTCACGGGCCCGGGCCCAGCGCTGTTCTACGCCGGCTCGCTGTTCACCCCCACCAACTAGCTGCGCGCTCAGACGCCAAGCACATCTTTCATCGGTGACACCGACGACGATTCAGCATCGCGCCGGTGCATGATGAACGAGTTGCAGAACACCGAGTAGGTCTGATAGGGCACCGCCTGCCAGTGCGGATGCTCGATCAGAAACTCGCGGAAGGCGCGCTGCTCGCCCTTGCTCGGATTGCCGCGATACATAAACCAGTCGTCAAAGCAGATCAGCGATCCATCCTGCAGGATGGGCTCGACGCCGATCAGCGCCTCTTTGGCTGACGAGTACAGATCGCTATCGATATGGACCAGCGCTGCCTTCTGCGACTTGGCGGGTATCAGCTCGGGCAGCGTCTGCGAGAACAGCCCCACCAAGAGCTCGGGCTCAGCTAGCTCGCAGCGCCGAAACAGCTGCCGGATCGACTCCGGCGTGATCGGCTCGCCGTAGCTTAGGCTGGGGTGCCCCTGCAGATAGTTGGTGGCAAACGAGCCGCGGCCCCAGCGCGGATGAATCTGATCGTCATCCGGCAGGCCGCTGAAGGTATCGAGCCCGATCAGCCGCCGCGAGCGACAGGCGGCCTCGCTGTACTGCCACAGCGCTAGGTTCTCTTCGAGCAGCACCGCGAGCAGCGCCAGGCTCTTGCCCACCGAGACGCCAAACTCGATGATGTCGCCTTCGACGCGCTCCCAGTTGATAAACTGCAGCGCGTTCACGAAAAACGAAGTCCGCGCGTCGTACTTCAGCCACTCCCTGGCTTCTCGCACTGTCATGGTCATGAGCTTGCTCTCCGTGGGGTTGCCCTAGCCCGGCCGACAGGTGACGCGCAGCGACTCGGGACCGCGAACAAAGACGTTGCGCTTCCACACCGGCTCCAGTGTCTCAGGCTCCAGATCCGAGAGCTGAGTTAAGAGCGCGGTGATACCCAGCTCGCCCTCGATGCGCGCTAGCTGGGCACCCAAGCAGTAGTGAATGCCGCCGCCGAACGACAGCGGCTTCACATTGGCGCGCCGCACATCCAGGCGGTCGGGATCGTCAAAGACCTCGGGATCGCGATTGCCGGCATTGAGCAGGCACAGCACGTACTGCCCGCGCCCGATCACCCGCCCACCTAGCTCGACGCTCTCGAGCGCCGTGCGACGAGCGATCGTCACTGACGTGTCGTAGCGCAAGAGCTCCTCAATGGCGCTGCGCACCAGGCTGGGATCCTCCTGCAGGATCTGCATCTGTCGCGGATGGCGGAAGAGCGCCAGCATGCCGTTGCCGAACAGGTTGATGACTGTGTCGTGCCCGGCGCAGAACAAGAGGATCAGGTTGGCCACCAGCTCCTCTTCGCTAAGCCGCCCCTCGTCATGCGCCAGCACTAGCTCGTGGAAAAAACCTTCGCCTGGTTGAGCGCGGTCGCGCCGCACCATGTCTAGAAAGAAGTCACGGAAGCCGTAGGCGGAGCTATTGCACCAGGCGGTCTCGGCGGGCGAAAGCGGCGTTGGATCGGTCGGGCGCATCAGCGCGTGCGTCCAGTCGACCAGCGGTGCTCGCTCTTCCGCCGGAATGCCCAGGATCTCGCAGATGACGCGAAACGGCAGCGTATGGGCAAAGTCAGCGATCAGGTCCATGCCCCCCTGCGACTTGGCCTGCCCGATCAGCTCATCGACGATCGTCTGGCTCAAGCGCCGCAGGCTGTCCAGCCGCGCCGGGCCGACCGCCTTGGCCAAGATGGCGCGGATTCGCGTGTGATCGGGCGGATCCGAGGCCAGAAGCTGGGTGCGAATGATCTGGTTGTAGGGCTCGGCGAACACGGGCTTGAGCGCCTCGATCTGCATCAGTTGATCGAGGCCGATGGCGAAGCGCTTATCAGCCAGCACCTGCTTGATGTCGTTGTAGCGCGACAGCACCCAGCAGAAGCCGCTGGGCGACCAATACACCGGCTGCAGCTGTCGCAGGCGATGTAGGTCGGGGTATGGATCAACCCGAAAGTGCGGGGCCAGCGGAACGTAGAGTTCGTCGAAGGATGGCTGTTCTGCGTTCATGATCACCTGGGTCTTGGAACCGCAACAGCGAGGGCAGCCACAGGCCGCGGTCGGATCAGCCGGGCACAGGACGCGCTCTCCGGACGGCGGGGCCGCTTAGCGCAAGCTGTCACGCGATCTTAGCTAGTCCCGAGGGCAGCGACTGGTCTATAGTAAACGTGAGCGTCATTTTAGCGACGACGCTCGGGAGAGTGTAGAGCCTTCAATGCCGCAGCCGGCAGATATCATCGGCCGGACCTTGGCCCGGACGTACCAGATTGAGCGCCTCCTGGGCGGAGGCGGCATGGGTGCCGTCTATGCAGCCAAGCACGTGCGCACAGGCGGCATGTTTGCCGTCAAGGTCCTGCATCGCGAGACGGCGGCAGATGCCGAGATCTACAAGCGCTTTCAAGATGAAGCGCGCACGGTCTCGGCCCTGCGCCATCCGCACATCGTGCAGGTCACCGACTTCGATGCGGATGAAGACGGTACGCCGTTTATCGTCATGGAGCTGCTCGAAGGCGAAGACCTCTACCAGCGGCTGTGCACCGTCGGCAAGCTGCCGCTCGATCAGGTCCTCGACATCGGCCGTCAGGTCGGCAGCGCTCTGCATGCCGCCCATGAGCGCGGCGTCATCCATCGCGACATCAAGCCGCAGAACATCTATCTCGTCCGCCATGAGCTGGCCGACATGGTCACCGAGATCGCCAAGGTAGTGGACTTCGGCATCTCGAAGATCCGTCGCGCCGGGGCGCAGATGACGCGCGACATGACGATCCTGGGCACGCCGCAGTTCATGTCGCCCGAAGCAGCGCTGGGACAGAACTCGCAGCTCGATGGGCGCGCCGATCAGTGGTCGCTGGGCGTCATCATGTACCTGGCACTCTCGGGCCGGCTGCCCTTCGACGGCGAAAACCTGGTCGGCGTCCTTTACATGGTGGTGCATGAGCAGCCGACGCCGCTCAAAGAGCTGTGCCCGGAAGTGCCCGAGCATGTGATCAATGCCATCGCGCGGGCGATGGCGAAGAAGAAAGACGATCGCTTCCCGCGCATGGCTGACTTCGTCCGCGCGATCAGCGGTCATGGTCAGACGGTGGGCGCGCAGATCCGCCTGACCTCGGGCCTGCAGATGAACAGCGCGGTCATGCGCATGCCGCTGCAAGTCGAGCAGGTCGGTGCTGCGTTGGTTCTACCAGGCCACGCTGCAGCCGCCCCAGCCCTGGCCATGGGCCCGCCGGCCCCCCTGGCCCTGCCCGCTGCCAGCCCTGGTGCCAGTGCGCCTCTAGCCCTGGATGCGCCGACGCGCATTCCCCATCCCGCGCCACCGATTCCGGCTGGGCCCGCCTTCCCCAGCACCCCCAGCGCAGCGACCCGCATTCCGCATCTTGAGGGGCGGACCGGCGGCACGCCGACGCCGATTACCTCGCCGCTACAGTCCGGGGCAGGCTCGCAGTCACCCAGCGCATCGACGCAGCCCAATGTCGCGCCAGCCCCCGAGATGGTGCGCACGATTCCTGCCATCAGCGGGGACATGCTGCCTTTGACCGTGCCGGTCAGTCAGGCGCCGGCCGAGCTAGTCGCGACACCGACCTCGCCGACCACCCAGGCTCCCTTCCCCGAGGTACCGACCCGCGTCACCGCCCAGCCGCCCAGCGATGCAGCCGGCAAGCCCGCGGCCAGTGGACCTCGTCCACCGAGCGGCAACACGCCGACCAGTATCTCGATGTCGTCGTCGGCGTTTGACGCCATCCTAAACGACAGCAGCAAGACTCCGGTCAGCATCCAAGAAGGCGAAGGCCTCAAGGAGCTCGAAGCCCCCGGAGGCGAAGCCAAAGGCCCGACGGATCCCACCGACTTGCAGGCCGTGCCCACGCGCGTCGCCTATAACGCCGGCGCTTCCGATAGCGCGATCAAGGCCACGATTCCCATCACCGGCCTAGTGCCGCGCGTCGGTCGCGATCAGCTGCAGGGGCAGGGACCGTCGAGCGCCATGAACGCCACCCTGCCGATCTCCAGCCTCAAGCGCTCGCAGCCGGGCAGCTCCGTCGATACCGCCTATCCCAGCACGCTATCGCGGGCGACTGGCGAGCAGGCCGTGTCTTCGGGAGGACGGGCGGCGCTGGGCGCTCAGCTGCAGCAGTTTCGCGATCGCGCCTTTGCCCTCACCGGCATCACCCCACGCGAGCCGAAGCGGCTGGCCATTGCCGGTGGCGCCCTTGCAGCGCTGGTCTTCGTCGTGCTGCTGCTGATCCTCCTTTCAGGCGGCAGCAAGCCGGTCGAGCCGGTCGGTACCACCACCCCAGCGACCTCGGAAGGTCACCCCGGCGACAGTGGCAAGACCGGACCGACTACTCCGGATCCGACAAGCGATGCCGGCAAGGGCGTGGCCACGACGAGCCCCAGCGGCAAAGATCCGACGCCGCCCCCCAGCGATCCGAGTGGCGCGGGAACCGATCCGAACGGCGGCACGGCCGGCAAAGGGATCGATCCCAAGAAGCCCAAGCCAACGCCAACGCCACCGATCCGCAAGCCGCCAACCCCAGCGACCACGCCCCCCAAGAAGAAGCCCAAAGTGTTTTAGCGCTCGCCTCAGGGAAACCGCACGACGATGTCGGGGATTGACGTTCCGCCACTACCCACCCCCGCTGGTCCGCGACCTCCCAGCCGAGCGCTGAGCCTGCCCTCATGGCTGGCCGAGCGCTACCAGCTCGTTGAGATCCTGCACAGCAGTGGGGCCTCGATCGTGGCTCGGGCCCGTGAGCTACAAGCGCAGCGGTCGGTGATCATCAAGCAACCTGGCGAGGCCAGCCCCAGCGCCTGGGCTCGCCTGCAGCATGAGCACGACATCCTGCGTCAGCTGCAGGAGCCGCTCCCCGACGAGGCCGGGCCGACGCCGGGACTGCCGCGCGTGCTTGCCTTGGTAACCGAGGACGGACGGACGCCCAGCCGAAAGGCCTGTGCCCTGGTGCTGCAGGACTCGCTGGGCGAGTCGCTGAGCAGCTATCTGAGCCGGGGCATACCGCCACTAGCGCAGGCCTTGAGCATTGCCATTGCCCTCTCCGACATCCTCGATCGCATTCATCGGCACGGCGTCATCCACAAAGATCTGAACCCGAACAACATCCTTGTGCCTGCAAGCGCGGTCGCCCCCGACCTAGCTGCGCAGGTACAGATCATCGACTTTAACCTGGCCACGCGGATGCCGCGCGAGCTAGCGCAGGCCCATAGCCTCGACGGGACAGCTGATACGGCAGCACTAGCGGAGGCACGGCCGAACACCGCGGCCGAGGTGCCGGCTGGCCGGCTAGAGGGCACGCTGGCCTATCTGTCGCCCGAGCAGTCGGGGCGCATGAACCGCGTCATCGACTACCGCACCGATCTGTATGCGCTGGGGGCCACGCTCTATCGTCTGTTCTCGGGCCAGCTGCCGTTTCCTAGCCGTGATCCGCTGGAGCTCTTGCACTGCCACATCGCTCGTCAGCCGCCCTGGCTGGCCAGCGTGGCCCCCGAGCTACCGGTCGTGCTGGCGCGCATCGTCCACAAGCTGCTCGCCAAGGCGCCGGAGGAGCGCTACCAGAGCTGTCTCGGCCTGCGCCACGATCTTTTTCGCTGTCTCACCGAGCTGGGCCAAAATGCTGCCCTGCCAGCCCGGCAGGCCGTCAGCGACTTTCCGATCGCAACGCAGGATCGTAAAGAGCGCTTCACCCTGACCCAGCGCCTGCACGGTCGCCAAGCAGAGCTCGCGATCCTCAGCGGTGCCGTATCGCGCGTCGCCGAGGCCGGTAGCCCGGAGCTGATCTTGGTCAGTGGTGCGGCGGGCGTGGGCAAGAGCGCCGTAATCTCTGAGCTGCAGCGCATCCTAGTCGAGCGCTATCGCCGACCACCGACGCCCAGCAGCCACCCGGCCGAGCCCGCGAGCCTGGCTGCAGCCGGCTCCGCGGCGCAGCCGCAAAGGCCAGACCTCAGCCCAGCGGCAGACCCCGATCCTGGGCTCGGCTTCTTCGTCGGTGGCAAGTTTGATCAGCTGGCCCGCGATCGTCCCTACAGCGCGCTGCTCTCGGCGCTGTCACTGGCCTTGCACCAGATCGGCAGCAGCAGCGAAAAGGTGCTGCAGCTGTGGCGCACGCGCATCAGCAGCGCGCTAATAAGCCCCGGCCTGACTCGCAGCAGCGGCAACCTCGCCGCCGTGCTCAGCCCACTATTACCTGAGCTGGAGCTGATCGTCGGCCCGCAGCCCGCGGCCCCCGAGCTGGCGAGTGCCGAGGCTCGCAACCGCTTCCGCGCCGCCTTTGGGCGCCTGCTTAAGGCCCTCGCTCAGGCGGGCGCCCCCCTGGTGATTTTTCTCGACGATGTGCAGTGGGCCGATGCCGGCACGCTCGAGCTCTTGCCGCAGGTGCTGGCCGATCGAAAAGGGGGCAGCTTGCTGCTCATCGTCGCCTATCGCGACACCGAGGTCGGCCCCGCTCACCCGCTGCACACCATGCTGAGCGAGCTTGCGCGCGTGGCCTGCCCGCTCAGTCGCTTGTCGATCGGGCCGCTCAGCGAAGACAGCCTGAATGAATTCGTGGCCGATACACTGCAGCGCCCAGCCGAGGAGACGCGGCAGCTGAGCGCTCGCCTGTGGCAGAAGACGCACGGCAACGCGCTGTTCGCCGGTGCCTACCTGACCAAGCTGCACCACGATGGCCTCCTGCCCTTCGATCGACAGGCCCGCGGCTTTACCTGGCAGCTTGAGCAGATCGCTACTGCCCCCATCGCTGACAACGTCGTCGATGTCCTGATGCAGCGCTTCGCGCAGCTACAGCCCCAGACCCAGAAGCTACTGCAGCTCTCCGCCTGCTTGGGCCGCGACTTCACGCTGGCTGCGCTGCAGCAGCTCCGCCCGGACTCGACGCCCGCCGAGGCGCTACAGGAAGCGCTGCGCGAAGCGGTGGCCGAGGGCTTTCTGCTGCCGGTGGCTGGCTCGTATCGCTTTGTCCATGATCGCTTGCAGCAAGCCGCATACTCCAGCCTCAAGGACAAGGAGCGCCGGCTCCTGCACCTGCAGATCAGCCGCACACTGCTCGGTCAGCCCGCCGCACTGGCGGAGGATCCCGCCCGCAGTCGCAGCGATGAGGCAGGCTCAAGCGCGCCGAGTCAGGGGGAGGACCCGGCCGAGCCGCGCGATGATCGCCAGCTGTTCGCGCTGACCAATCACCTCAACGAAGCGCATGAGCTGCTCAACCCGCGCGAGCGGCTGCTGCTCTGCCGCTTGAACCTGCGGGCCGCCGAGCGCGCTCGCAGCGCGGCGGCTTTTGTCGCGGCCCACGAGAACTTCCGCCTCGGTGTCGAGCGCCTGCCGGCCAGCGCCTGGCAGAAGTACCCCCAGCTGGCCATGGAGCTGTTTCTCGGCCAGGCCGAGTGCGCCTACCTGACCGGCCACTTCGATGAAGCCCGCCAGCTCCTCAGCCTGCTTAGCGACAGCGCGCCTTCCGCAGCTGAGCAGGCCCGCGTCTACTACCTGGCAGGTCTGTTCCATCGCCACATCGGCGATACCACCTCGTCGACTTATGCCTTCCTCGATGGCCTGCGCGTGCTCGGGGTCACTGTGCCGCGCGCCCCCAGCGCCGTCACCGTGCTGATTGAGCTGGTGCGCACTCGTCGCGCCATGCGCAGCGCGGTCAAGCGACTGCCGCGCACAGCAAAGACTGGCCGCCCAAGCGACGATCTGCAGGCGCTGCTCGCGCTGCCGGCCCTTGGCGATCCGCAGCAGATTGCGCTCCTGCGCATGCTCAGCGATGCCACGGCCTCGGCCTACTTCGTCAGCCCGAACCTCTTGGCGGTGCTGCTGTGTCGCATGATCCAGCTGTCGCTGCGCCATGGCCATCACGCGATCTCGGCCGTCGCCTATGTCTTTTTGGCGGCGATCATCGGCTCTGGCCTGGGCAACTTTGCCGAGGGCGAGCAGCTGGGACAGCTGGCGCTTGGCCTGATCGATCGCTACCCCGACCCCTTCACCGAGTCGCAGGTCAAGTGCGTCTACGTCGCCATCGCCAACCACTTCGCCCATCCCCTGCGCAGCGGCGAAAAGCTGCTGCATGATGCCTGGCGCCGCGGAGAAGAGTCAGGAAACCTGACCTATTCTGTCTATGCCGTGAACACCCTGGCCCGCTGGAGCCTGCTGAGCGGCTGCCCGCTGGGTGAGCTGATAGCTGACTGCGAGCGCTATCTCGCGGCCGTGGCGCTGATGAACCACGCCGCCGGCTACGAAGCCCTGCGCCTGATCCGGCAGGTCGCACGTGCCCTGCGCGGTGAGACCGATGGCCCGCTCCTTCTTACCGCCCCCGACTTCGATCAGGACAAGTGTCTGAAGACCCTGACCGAGATGCAGATGCGCGTGCAGGTGCACATGCACCACAACTATCGCGCCCTTTTGTGCCTGATCTTTGGCGATGCTGAAGCGGGACTTGGCCACTGCGAGAAGAACCGCCCCGACGCCGATGCCGTGCTGCTCGGCCTCCTCGACATCGTCGAGTTTTACTGGCTTGAGGGCCTGCTGGCCGCCCGCGCCCTGCCCCAGCGACGCGGCCTGTCTGCCCTGCGCTTGCGCCGACGCCTGCATCACAACCTGGCCCAGCTTGCCCGCTGGGCCCAGCACGCGCCGCGCAACTTTCGCCACCGCTACCTGATGGTGCGGGCCGAGGTCGCCTGGCTGGCCGGCCAGAGCGACGACGCGCTGCGCGATCTTAGCGAAGCCACCCAGCTTGCCCGCGGCGAGAGCTTCCTGCGCGACGAAGCCCTGGCCCTGGAGCGCACGGCCGAGCTTCTCCGGCGCCGCCAGCTGCTCGATGCCGCCGATGTGTATCTTTTGCGAGCCCGCGCCGCCTATCAGCGCTACGGCGCCTTGGCCAAGCTGGCAGCGCTGGATCAGGCCTTCCCCGATCAGGGCCGCAGCGAAGCCAGCACCGCGACCTGGACCGCCCTCGCCCCGGTGCCGGCCCTTGGCCTGCTTGGCGCCGGCTCGCGCGGCGGCGTCGATGTCCAGCTCAGCGTCAGCACCACCAGCGCTCAGGCCGCGGCGGCCTTTGATGTACCGACGCTGTTGCGCGCCACCCAGGCCCTGTCCAGCGAGGTCTCGCTCGACAAGCTGCTGCTGCGGATGATGAACCTGATCGCCGAAAACGCCGGGGCCGAGAGCGCCGCGCTGATCCTGCGACTGCCGCCGCAGACGCTAGCCGCCAGCCTGAGTCCAGACGCGCCGCCGAGCCCCGCCGATGCCGCGCGCGACAGCGAGCTTGCGACCTTTGCGCTGCTCGATCCGCAGGGCGGGCTGCGCATGCTCAGCCCACCGCCCAGCATCGAGGCCACGCCGCGCATCGTCCCGGCCATCGTGCACTACGTCAGCCGCAAGGCCGAGCGCGTGCTGCTTGCCGATGCCACGCTGGGCGGCGATGGCGCGGTCGATTTCAGCGCCGATCCGGTGGTGCGCAGCCGTCGCCCACGGTCCATCCTGTGCCTTCCCCTTAGCCAGCAGGGCCAGCTACGGGGAGTTCTGTATCTAGAGAACACGCTGGTGGCCGGGGCCTTCACCGCGGCGCGCGCCGAGCTGCTCTACACCCTCTGTGCCCAGGTCGCCATCTCGATCGACAACGCGCTCTTGTACGCTCAGCTGGAGCGCCGCGTCGCTGAGCGCACGGCCGAGCTGCACGAAGCGCAGGCCCGCCTGCTGCGCCTGGAGCGCGAAGCCACCGAGTCACAGATGGCCGGCGGCTTTGCCCATGAAGTGCGCAACGCGGTCACCGGCGCCCGGCTGCTCTTGTCGCGCGTCGCCTCGGTCGAAGGAGCCGCGGGGCCAAGCGACCGCGAGGCCGTGGGCCCTGACGGCGCGCAGTGGAGCCTGTGCCTCGACAACAGTCGTACGCTCAAGGAGCTGTTCCTGACGCTGCGCGAAAAGCTGCCAGCGAGCGCGCTGCCCGCGGTGGTCGAGTCGGTGCGCACGCTGAACCACAACGAGCAGGAGCTGCACGAGGTCCTTTTGCACATCGATCAGGCTCTGGGCCGGACCCTTGGCCTGACTCGCCTGCTTATGGACTATGCCCAGCTCGGCAAGACGGGGCCCGAGCTCGAAGAGACGCTGCCAGCGCTCGCAGCGCGCGAGGTGCTGGCCGGCATCGCCAACGAGCTGCGCGACGAGCTCCGCCAAGACGAGATCGAGCTGCGCTACGACGAGCTGCCCGCCGACTGCCGGCTAGGCTGTCGCGCTGAGCACCTCGACTCGATCCTGCGCAACCTCATCCTCAACGCCTGCGATGCCCTGCGCGAGCGCCGCAGCAGCCCCGACCCGGCGGTCCGCTTGCCGCCCGCTCGCATCGTCTGCGCCGCCCAGCCCTGCGCGCTCGCCGACGGTCGACCAGGCTTTGAGCTGCGCGTGCAGGACAACGGCAGCGGCATCCCGCCGGCCATCCGCCCCCGCATCTTCGAGCCGTTCTTTTCCACCAAGCCCAACACCGGTACTGGGCTGGGCCTCAACACCGTGCGCAAGCTGATCTGGATGTACGGCGGCGAGATCCGCTTTGACAGTCCAGCCGAGGGCGGCACGACCTTCTATCTGCGGCTGCCGGCCGCTACGGACTCGGCGCCGCACAGCAGCTGACGCTACAAAAGTCACCGCGGCCACAGGGCCACATGAGCAGGCTTGGTGTTCGCCGCGCAGCGACGGAGATTCAGCAACACAGCCGACCAGGAAAGGTCTTCCGAAAAGAGGAATCGCGTCGCATTTTTGGGCTCTGTGGCCAACACGATCCAAGGTTTTCCGACGCTGAACTGCGCGCCTGGCCGCATGTGCCGGCTCAGCGCTGGCTGGTGAATAGAGCCAAATCCGCGAACGCACCGCGACCTCAAGCCCCGTCGCGGGATTCGGCTCGGCAGCGATCCTGGCAGCGCGGTCCACTGCGCCGGGTATCCGGGCGATGACTGCAGCGACCGGGCGGCGCATAGCGATGGCCTGCCGACCTACCCCAGGCCGGCTCCGCCTTCGGGCGGCAGGTCTGGATCCCGCTGCGCGGGCGGTTTCGACTACACTTTCCCGACTGTGCCACCAACAGCCGCCGTTCCTCGTATAGATGCCCGACGCCTTGCTGCCGTGCTGCCTCGACTGCTGGGCCAAGCGAACGCTCTGCCCGAAGACTGGGAGCCAGAGGCCACGACGTACGATCTGCCACGCTTCCATTCCGAGGCAGAGTTTGTCGCCCGCTTCGTGGACGCCGTCGAAGAAATCCTAACGCAGGGCATTGAGGATGCCGCGCAGCTTCGCGCACGACTGGCGGCCTGCGGGCACCCGTATGACTACGCCCGCCTGGGACACCCGCTGTCCACCATCTATGAGCGATACTTGGCAGCGCGCAGCGGCGCCGCCTGCGCCTTTAGCTTCGCCTCGCGGACCAAGCCCTTTCTGTCGATCATCGAGACTCGCAGTGAGCGGGCTCCGGTTCGCCTCTACTCCGATGGCGCCCTGCCCCTGTCGGAACAGAAGAAGCAAGAGCTGAAGCGGCAAGGCGTCCGTCTGTTCGAGAACAGCCACGGCCCAATCCCGCCCGGCGAAGAGCTGACGATCTACGTCAGCCACGGCCCGTTCCACGATGGCCTGCTGCGCGAGGATGCCGACGCGACCTGCTGCACGGCCAGCGGCGGCGGGGTGCTGCTCATCCGACGTCCAGAGGTCATCGACGCAGGGCGCATCCAGCTCATCCGCAAGCGCACGGTCGCCGCTCTCCTTGCCAGCGATGCCAAGGCCGAGCTGCGACGGATCGCCGGGCTGGAACCGCTCCCAGCCCGCGCGGCCACGGCCGCAGACTGCGACCGGCGGCTGGCGCAGCTTTACCCCGAAGTCCGCGAGTGCGCCTACTTCTGCACGGGCCTGGCGGCCGAGGCCGCGGTCTTCACCGCTTGCGCCAAGGTGCTGGGCCAGCGCGAGGGTCTGAAGCTGTTCTACGCCCAGAACGGCTATGGCGGCACTGGTCAGCTCATTGCCGAGATCTTGCCAAGTGAAGCCCAGGTCGTGCCGATGCCGCTGCCGGTCCTGGGACGCGACGAGTCTGGGCGACCGCTGACTCTCGTCGACCGCTTCCTGAGCGTCCTGCCCGCGATCGGCGCGGCGCCGGCCTGTCTGTTTCTTGAGACGCCGACCAACCCAGAGCTGCAAGTGCACGACTTCCCGCGGCTGTTGACCGCGCTGCGAGACCACGCGCAGCGCACCGGCCAGCAGGTGCCCGTCTTCGTCGACACCACGCTGGCCCCGCTGTATCCGCTGTTCGCGCAGGACTTCGCCAAAGACTGGCCCTTGCTCCTCGTCAAGAGCGGCTCCAAGTACTTCACCAAGGGCAAAGCGACGCTCGGGGTGATCTGTGGCGCCGGAGAGCCGCTCTCGCATCGCATTCTGGAGCAGGCCCGCATGGAAGGACGCGACGCCGACGCCGAAGCGAAGCCCTCGCAGCTTGCCGCCCTGGCCGAGGGGCTGACCGACCTGGGCCCGCGCATGGCGCAGATCGCCGCCAGCACGCGCCGCCTGGCCGCACTGATTCGGGCAGCGCTGCTTCGCCACGGTCACGAGGTCACGCTGTACTCGATCTCAGAGGCTCAGATCGAGGCTGGCCTGGCGACGGGGATCTTGTCCTTTTATCTACCCGCCGCGCCGACTCGCCACGCCGACCTCGTCGATGAGTTTGTCGAGTACCTGCTGGCGAATGCGCCCGAGATCGTCAAAAACCGCGTCAGCTACGGCCAGTCGAGTGACAGCGGTCGCCCCGACGTTTTCTATGTCATCAACCCACAGGAATCGACGCAGGGCTCGCTGCCCGAAGCGGTCAAGGCGGCGCAGAAGCGAGACAACGTCCAGATCTGCCGCATCTCGGTCCCGGCCCATGGCGATGTCGAGGCGCTCGGTCGCGTCATCGCGGCCTTCTGCGATCACAAGTACGCTCGCTGAGCGAGGGCTTCCGCCGCGGCGCAGGCAAGCCAGACCTGGGGCTCTAGCCCTGCTCGGCCGGGGTGGCTAGGCCAGCTGCTTGCGGCGCAGTCGTCGGCCGCGAGGTGACTGTCCGGTCTCGCGCTGGAAGATGCGGCGAAACGCCGCTGCATCGGCATAGCCCACGCTGACCGCGATCTCTTCGACTGGGACCTGCGTCGTCTCCAGCAGATACACGGCATGATGGACGCGCAGACGCTGCACAAAGCGCTGCGGCGTCATCGCCAAGACCTCGGCGAGCCGCCGGGCCAGCGTTCGCGGCGAGGTCGCCGTCGCATGCGCCATCTCCTCGGTGCTGACTTGCCGGCCCAGGTTGGCGAGCACGAAGCGCTCTAGGGTCTGGACGATGGGATCCTGGGTTCGCAGGCTCTCTTGGATCATGTAGCGGGCTTGCGATTCGCGCTGTTCCAAGACCAGGTAGCTCGCGACCAGGTGCGCGAGCGACGGGCTAGCGATGCGCGACACGATGGCGAGCATCAGATCGGTGTGAGCCAAAGCCGAGCCCGCGGTCAGGGCCTTGTCGGCATCGACCACCATCCGATCAACGCGCAGCTTGACCTGCGGGAAGCGCTCGGCGAACTGCCGGGCCAGCCACCACGTCGTCGTGGCTTGGCGGCCTTGCAGCACCCCAGCTGAGGCCAGAACGAAGGTCGCCGAGCACGAGGCTGCCAGCAGAGAGCCGCGCTCCGCGGCCGCGGCCAGCAGTCCGATGCCGCGCTGCACGTCCGAGCGCGCCAGCAGTGCCGCGATCTCGGGCGGTGTTGGCGCCGACAGCCCGGCCACGACGATCACATCTCCGGGCCCGACCTGCTCCAGCCCAAGCGGCCCATCGACGCCAAGCGTCCGACCTGCCCCCGTGCGCACCGGCTGCCCGTCCACCGACACGACGCTCTGCGTCAGGGCCCGCGCGGCTCCTGGCCCGCTGCCGCGGCCGGCGCGCAAGAGCCGCGCCGCCGTGGCCACAACGTCCAGCGCCACGCCGATACCGCCATCGGATACACCGTCGAATACCAGATGAAAGATCATGCGGCTCCGCTCGACCTAGGTTCAGTCGCCGCCGCCCGACTCGACCCGCGCGCTTCTGCGGCGACTGTTGAGCGGTTATCGCTGGTCGCTGGGGTGGGATTCAAGAGCCACATGACGGTCCCAAGGAAAGACGCTTCGAACATCCGCCGCTGCACCTTCCCCGCTAGCGCGCAAGCAGACGTACTTGTGTGCGTGCGCCCTCGAAGCTGTGGCGTTCCGCGGCGGGCAGCGCAGTGCTCACGGCATCCAGAAAGCGCACCAAGCGCTCCTTCAGCCAGGCATCCGGATGAAGTGCTTCCCCACGATCGCGGCGCTGTCGGTAGTCGGCAGCACAGCTCGCCACCAGGACGGCCCGCTGCGAAGGATCGGTATCGGGCTTGGCGCAAAATGCCAGCTCGCGAGCACACTCGCGGGCGCAGCCGCGAAGCTCACTGCAGAGCTGATAGAACAGCCTTCGTCGGGTGTCGGCATCGAGCGAGCCCAGCTTGGCGATCGACAGCACCGCCTGATAGGCGGCTCGCTGCTCGTCGGGGGCAACCCGCTCGGTGCTTGGCGCCGCGGCCGCGACGCCCCAGGGGAAGCGGGGGCTGAGGGCCAGGAAAGTCACGAAGGCAAAGAAGGCGACGTTTTTCATGCGTTCTCCTCAAGACTCATGCGCGGATCTCGGCGAGCAGCTCGAGCTCGACACAGGCACCGAACGGACAAGCAGCGACCGAGATGGCGCTGCGTGCATGCGCACCGTGCTCACCCAGTACCGCAACCAGTAGCTCCGATGCGGCATCGGCGACCTCGTGGGGCGCGGTGAAGTCCACGGCCCCCTGAACCATGGCGAACAGCTTCACCAAGCGAACCTGTTCCAGATCTCCCGTGGCTTCGTGCAGCACCGACAAGAGCTCGATCGCAATGCCGCGTGCGGCCTGCTGGGCCAAAGCGAGCGAGAGGTCGGCCCCCACCTTGCCGCCCCACACCTGCCCGGCTCGCTTGGCCAGCCGCCCCGAGACGTGGATCTGGCTTCCGCTCCGTCGAAACGGCACGAACGCCGGTCGATAGCCCTGAGCCACCGCGGGCAGAGCGCTCGGCAGCTCGATGCCCAGCGCCGCGAGGCGCTGATGCACGGACGTGGTCTTTGTGTTCTCTGGCTCTCGCATCAGTTTTGCTCCTGGGCCCATGCGCGAACGACCGCCAGCAGGCGGTCCACATCCTCGATGCCATGACACAGGTGCGGTGCAACGCGGATCCGTCCCTCGCGCAGCGCGACGATGACTCCGTTTTGGCGCAGCCGTTCGAACAGCTCTGCGCTCTTTTGCAGCGACCCGGCGTGAAAGCAGCCGAAGCCACCGCGCTCGCTTGCAGCCAGCGGACTCGCGGGCACACACGGCGCTGGCAGCCCGGCAAAGAGTCGATCGATCAGCGAGCGGTTGTGCGCCAGGATGACCGCCGGATCAGCCCGCAGAACCAGCTCTAGTGCAGCAGCCAGAGCCGCCAGGTTGAAGTGAAATGGGCTGGTGTACTCCGCAGAGTCGAAGCGCAGCGCAGAAGCGGCCGGCCGCGGATCGGAATAGCGCAGCTCCGAGAACCGCTCGACGCCCTGTGCCATCCAGTTAAACGGCGTGGGAGCCAGCGCCGCCAGCCGCTCGCGCCGAATCCACAGAAAGCCGGTTCCCCACGGGCCCAGCAGGTACTTGTAGCCGGCACCGATCAGGACATCCGCCCCCAGGCGCTCGACATCCAGCGGCATCCCGCCACACGACTGGCTGACATCGAGGACCAGCAGCACGCCACGCGTCCGACACGCGGCCGCCAGCGGCTCAACGTCGAGCAGCGAGCCATCTTCAAAGCGCACATGGCTGACCGAAACCACCCGCGTCTGCGGACTCAGCGCGGCGATCAGATCGTCGGCACAGACAAAGCCTCGGCGGGGCGCGACCTGCCGCAGGTGGATTTCGTAGCGCTCGGTGAGCGGCTGCCAGGTGGCGTGCTGCAGTGGAAACTCCCCCTGTGCGATGACGACCTCGTCGCCGGCTTGCCAGCGAATCGCTCCCGCGATCGTTGCGGCCCCGGCCCCGGCCCCGCTCACCAGCGCCAGGTCTTCCGGTCTGGCCGCCAGCAGCGCTGCGAGCTGCCGACGGACCCGGTTCGCGGTCTCAAAGAACTGGGCTTCGGGCACGCGATGGGGCAGCGACTTCGCTTGCACCGAGCGCGCCACCGCCTGTGCCGCCACGCGCGGCAGCAAGCCATGCGCAGCGAAGTTCAGATACGTCGCGCCTTGCAGGTCTTCCCACTCGCTGCGCCAGTCGATCGACATGTCATAGACTCCTGCGATTTGGGGTCGCCGCCCCACGGAGGGCGCGCCTGCAGCTAGCGGCCATAGGTGGCCGTGGCTCTCCCCAGCGCCAGCGTGTGTTGACTGAGAAGGAAGCGGGCGAGCGCCGCGGTTGCGCCAGCCCCAAGCCCCAGGCTGCGCTGGTCGACTGCATAGACCACGACCTCGTAGCGATGGGACTGGCCTGGGGGTGGGCAGGGCCCGCCATAGCCCGGACTGCCAAAGTCTGTGTGCGCCTCAATGGCCGAAGCCGGCAGGGCGCGACGACTGGCACCCAGCGGCAGCGCGGTAGTCTCGGGGGGCAGGTCGAGGACCACCCAGTGGAAAAAGCCAACGCCGGTGGGCGCATCGGGGTCGTGCAGGATCAGCGCATAGCTCTTGGCCCCAGCGACTGCGGTCCACGTAAGCCCCGGCGACTGGTTCTGCCCGGTGCAGCCGAATCCAGACAGCACGCTCTCGCTGGAAAGCCGCTGACTGTCGTCGAGTCCATCGAAGCGGACGCGGATCGAGGCAGGTGCGGGGTTGGGTTCGCGCAGCGAAGGAGAAGCTGAGCTGCCACTGTGACTTGCAGCACAGCCACACCACAGCATCGGCGCCAGCAGGAGCGCCACAGAGCGGATCTTGGCCGGTGGATGCATCGTAAACCTCGCGAGAAAAGAGAAAGTGGAACCAGGGGAGGAACCAGAAGCAGGCTGCTGGAGAGCCTGCCTGCGGCTTCACCACGACACGACGATCCTCTTTAGCCCGTCGCGCTGGACCCGGCTTTTTTCAGCGTGCCTTGGGCCGTTGCACACAGCTCCTGCCCTTGGTCTGCTCGCACCAAAACGATCTGGCACTGCGCAACCGCGATCGAGCGGCCGTGACCTACGACCTCGGCGATGGCGAGAAGTCGCCCTTCGCCAAGGGCCGGACGTAGATAGTTGATCTTGAACTCGATCGTCAGCGAGTCCCCGAGCAGCGAGCCTGCGGCAAATGTGAGTGCATTGTCGGCTAGATACGCCAGCACGCCGCCGTGCACGAAGCCATGCTGCTGGAGCAAGTCCTCGCGAATGGGCAGCGCCAGCTCGGCACGACCCGCGGTGAAGCTCACAAGCTCGGTGCCCAGCCGCGCAGAAAACGCCTGCTTCGCCAGGATCGACTCGGCCTGTGCAAACGAAGCCGCCGCCGGAGCCGACATCAGGCCTGGCTCCCGCGAAAACCAGCGAAAGCGGCTCTGTGTCGCAGGTCGCTACAGGCATGGCTGGTCCGCATATCAGTACGCGCTGCCGTCGCGGTGCGTGAAGATCCACACCCCTTGCGGGCTCTTGCTCGCCACCAGATCCACATCCGAATAGCCAACCCGGTCTTCGGGATCGCGGTTGCCGATTTCGAGGTAGCGCGCAGGGGAAGCGCTGCGGTTTTCAAAGTGGTGGCCGTTCTGCGTGCCGGCGGGAAATCCAGCACACATGCCCGCCGTCAAGAGCTGCTCTCCTTCATCGCTGCGCAGGACCACCTCGCCTTCCAGAACGAAGACCAGCTCATCTTCGCGGGCGTGATGGTGGCGCAGCGAGGACTCCTTGCCGGGATACAGCGTCGTCAAGTTGACACCGAAGCGCGTCAGCCCCAGTGCGTCGCCCAGCGCGCGCTTCTCGCGTGGCAGTACACGCGAGCGAAACACCTCGGGATACCCGGACGTGCTGCGCGGTGCCACGGTGGATGGATCAAGGGCCGGTCGCTTGAGCGTCATACGTTCTCCTGGGTGTGCGCGCCGCCGGGCGGTGACGAGTCCGCGCTGGGCTTCCCGGCCGGCCCAGCGTCGGTCGATGCGGCTTGCTGCCCTCGCTTCAGGCGAGTCGCGAAGAAAGAGAGAATTTCGTCGCGGGCGGCGATCGTCGGCTGTCCCTGGGCATCGATGAGGTGCGCCGTGACCACGCTGTGCGGGCAGCCGACCACCTGGGCAAAAAACGGCGGCGGGTCGGGGTTCGCGGCTGTCGCCGGCAGGACCTTGCCCTCGAAGCGAGGACCCAGCGCCGCCGCGTAGGCCGCGAAGCGCTGGGCTGTGCAGAACCGATCGCTGTCGAAGCGATAGCCCCGCACCGTCAGGTCTTCCTGCTCAAGCCGTCGCCTAATGTGGATCAGCTCATCGGCGGCGATCTGCAGCGCCGCCGGATCGCCCAGCGGCAGCGAGGGCTGGCAGAGCACCGGGGCCAGGACCGCGGGCTCCAGCATCATGCTCAGCGCGAAGTTGCCGGTGAAGCACATGCCGATGGCCCCCACGCCGGGGCCGCCACAGCTGCTGTGCGCCAGCCGAGCCAGTCCACGCAGCCAGCGGGTGACCGGGCTCGACTGGTTTCCGGCCAGCGCGCCGAATTCGGCACTGATGCACGCGCGCTTCAGCACGGCCAGCCCCGCCTCGGCTTCTGGGTAAGCGCCGTCTCGGCCAAACAGCGACGGCATGTAGACGGTGAAGCCCGCGTCGCGAACCCAGCGCGCAAAGCGGGCAACGTGCGGGCTGATGCCGGGCATCTCGGCCATCACGATGACGGCCGGTCCTGCCCCAGCGACATAGACCACTCGCTGCGTCCCATCGACGGTGATCGAGCGCGCTTCGAAGTCATTCAGGGCATCGTCCGGCATGAGCAAGACAATGCGCGGACGGCGTGGCGGTCACCAGAGCCAGGGGCGACAAACTTCGGTCTGGGTCTGCCACGTGCACGCGCGTCCGCCGCCAGGCGGCCTACTTTTGGCCGCGAGGCCCATAGAGGCGCGCGTCTGCCTCATAGACCCCAGCTCGCGAGACGACAAAATAACGACGTAACGGCGGCTTGGCGCGTAAACCGTCCTTCTCATACCGGACCGAGATCACATACTGCGCAGGAGTCATCAGACGAAGCGCCCAGCCCAAGATCCTCTCGTTGGGATAGAGCGATGAAAAGGCGGTTACCGCGCGGCCGGCGGCCTCGTTGATCTCCTGCTCTGGTAGGCCGGTAGGGCGCCTTTGCCAGAGGATGCGTAACCACGTCGAGACGCCCGCCATCATCAGATAAACCCAGAGGCTTACCCAAACGTTTCCGCTCAGGAAGTAGGCTCCGACAGCCAGCAAGGCAGAGGCTAAAAAAGAGAACAACAGCGTCGTGCCGTCCTGATCTTTCTCGACTTCGATCATGTTTACGATGGTTTCCTAGAAGCGGACCAGAGACATGCTAGAACAAAAAGAGCTTACGGCTTCTGCTTTTCTGCTTCGGTGTACGCCGGAGCAGCTGCCCACCGGGATAGGCGCGTAACACCGCCGCCCTTGACTCATCGGTGACCCTGACGTAGGTTCCGCGCTCATCGCGTCCGAGGCGATTCTGTTGGCGCATGTTTCAGGTGACTTATATTACAATATTAATTTTTACGAAAAAGACTTAAAAATGACATTTTGTACGATGTTTGAAGGCGAATCCGATCATGTCATGCCCAATCATGCTGGAGTTCACCGGACAAATCCCCGATCCCTCTGTAATCATACATTGGGCCTCGGAAGTTGGCGCAAATGTACAATCATTAGGTAGCCGTCCAATGCGCCACGTCCCGGCGCGAGATATTCATATATGGATTTGGCGCCGCGGGAACGCCAGCTTTGAGATGACCGCCGCACAAGAGCCCACCACCGATCGCGTGCTGCTGACCTTCACAGCCGACCTGAGCGCGTGGCGATGGTGGAACTTTCCTTTGATGTGGCTGATAGGCCTCTTTACTGCAGGCTCCGAGCTGCAATTGCAACAGGATGTCAAGGCTGTCTGCCTGCGACACGGTGCCAAACAGCTCACCGGCTGGGATATGCCCAGTCCGTAATCCGTTTGGCATCGTGATTGGTTAGCGTGCGAGCACCTGTGGCAGAGAGCTCGGGGCGATTGTGCAGAGCGGTCAGGTCCGCGCGGTGACTGGCGGGCCTGCCACACCCAGCACGATCTCGCTAGCCACCAATGCCAGCTCCAAGTCCCCGATCCGTTGCTGCCGGTTTTGCGCGACGCTGCGGAGCCAGCACGATCAAGCGGTCGGTGATGCTCCACCTTTCCACCCCGCCCAACACCGGCACCGGGCTGGGCCGCAACGCCGTGCGCAAGCTGATCTGGATGTACGGCGACGAGATCCGCTTTGACAACCCAGCCGGCGTTGGCACGACCTTCTATCTGCGGCTGCCAGCCAGCCTAGCGGCGGTGGCCCAGGACTGTTGACGACCCTTCTGCACCCAGCCACCATGCCCTCATGTCCCAGCCGCAAGAGGCCGGCTCGCTGGCCGCCAGCATTCAGATCCAGATCAATGGTCAGCCCCAGACCATCGAAGCCGGGCAGAGCATCGACGAGCTCCTCGGTGCCCTCGGCCTCGATCCGGCCCAGGTCGCGGTCGAGCACAACGGCCTGATCGTGCCGCGCAAGGCGCGCAGCAGCGCGCGCCTGCACAGCGGCGATCGTCTAGAGCTCGTCACCTTCGTAGGTGGCGGCTAAGGAGCGTCCATGTCCACTCCTCCCACTGCTGAGGCGCAGCCGCCGGCCAGCGACGACTTTACGCACCGCTACATCCCGGCCCTGCGCAAGCGGGTCTGTCGACTGGGCCTGGCCAGCAACTACGGCATCGATGAAGCCGGGGTGCGCGCGGCCTTTGAGCGGGGCGTCAACTACGTCTTCTGGCCGATCCGCGAGAGCAAGACCTTGCCAGCCCTGCGGGATGCGCTGCGCCGCGATCGCGAGCGCATGGTCGTCGCCGCCATTCCCTCGACTGGCCTGTTCGGCTTCACCCTGCGGCGGGCGGCGGAAAAAGCCCTGCGCGAGCTGCAGACCGATTACCTCGATATCTTTCAGATGGGCTGGCTCGGTCGCTCCTCGATGTGGAGCGAGGGCACGGTCGGCGAGCTCATCAAGCTGCGCGAAGAAGGCAAGGTGCGGGCCATCGGGGTCTCGATTCACGATCGCCCACGGGCCGGCAGGCTGGCGGCCGACTCACCGCTCGACATGTTGATGATCCGCTACAACGCTGCCCACCCCGGGGCCGAGCGCGACATCTTCCCGCACATCGCCGAGCGCGCCCCGCGCGAGCCTGCCCCGCGCCACCCGGTCGCCATCGTCGCCTACACCGCGACCTCTTGGGGCGGCCTGCTCAAGGCGCCCGCCGGCTACACGGGGCGCGTGCCCAGCGCCGGTGACTGCTACCGCTTCTGCTTGTCGAGCCCGCACGTCGATGTCGTGCTCAGCGGCCCGGCCAGCCTGCAGCAGCTTGACGAGAACCTGGCAGCGCTGCGGCAGGGACCGCTGTCGGCTGCCGAGCTTAGCTCCATGCGCGAGTTTGGCCGGCTGGTGCACGAAAAGAACGTCATCCCCTTCAGCCCGCGCTAGCTGGCGGCCCGGCTCGCCGCGCACGCGCGACGGGCAACCGAGGATCGACCTAGGAGCAGGCGCAGCCGCCGCCGGGCCCGGGCTGACAGTCGACGATGCGACGCCGCGCGTCGAGCTCGATCGTGCAGCAGGCATCGAACATCACGCGCAGCTGGGCGCGACCGCGCTGCACTCTCGACTTCACCCCCGAGATCGAGATGCCGAGCAGGGTCGCCGCAGCGCTGTGCGTGGTCCCCTCCAGATCGACGAGCGTCACCGCTTCGCGATACGGTGAGGGCAGGCGCGCGACAAACGGCGCGATGCAGGCCGTCAGGCTCGCAGCCGCGCTGGCCTCCTCCGCCTCTGCTTCCGCTTCCGGCGCCACGAGCTCGGGAACCCCGGCCACCTCACGCTGCTGGACGCGATAGCGATCGGTGATGGCGTTGCGGACGATGCGGTACAGCCACGGCCCAAAGCGCTCTTGGTCGCGCAAGGTCGGCAGGCTGCGATGCAAGCGCAAGAACACGTCCTGCAAAATATCGTCGACGTCAGCCGACGAGCGGACGCGGCGCGCAACGAAGGGCCGAAGCTCCTGCAGCAGCGCGGCGACCGATTGGCGAGCTTCGGCGTCCAGCATGGTCTTTTACATCCTAACAGCAGGGAGCCTGTGGACTTGAGCCGCAGCAGCCCGAGCCGCGCGGTACCGTGGCCTGGATAGCGGCCGAGACCACGTACTCCTCGGCGCCCGAGCCCGGCAGCCAGCTGGCGATAAACTCAGCGCTGCCCGGCTTGATCTCGACGCGCACCTCCTCAAAGCCCAGCGACGTGAGCAGCGGCACCAGCTCGTCGATGGGCGCGGCGCCCGACAGACAGCCGGAGTAGGCGCGCAGATCAGCCCGCAGAGCCTCGGGGAGTGGCGCCCGGGCCACGACATCCATGATCGCGATGCGCCCGCCTGGCTTCAGCACGCGCCGCGCTTCGCGATAGACCGCTCGCTTGTCGGGCGCCAAGTTGACCACACAGTTCGAGATGATCACATCGACGCTGCGATCGGGCAGCGGCAGGTGCTCGATCTCGCCGAGCCGAAACTCGACCTGGCTTGCGCCCAGCTTGGCCGCGTTGGCCCGGGCCAGCGCGATCATGTCGGCGGTCATATCGACACCGATCACCTTACCCGTCGGCCCGACCTGGCGCGCCGCCAAAAAGGCATCGAAGCCGCCGCCGCTGCCCAGGTCCAGCACGGTCTCGCCGGGCCGCAGTCCAGCGATCGCCTGCGGATTGCCGCAGCCCAGTCCCAGGTCTGCCCCGCTCGGCGCCGCTGCCTGCTCCTCGTCGGAGTAGCCGAGCAGCGTCGCTCCGGTATCGCAGGGACCACCGCCGCAGCAGCCGGTCTGGCAGGACTCGCCACGGGCGATCTTGCCGTAGTGTTCGCGAACTTGCGTGTGCACATCGTGGGGGGTTGGCGTTTCCATGTTCAGCCTCCTGCAACCAAAGACGGAGCCGCTGAAAAAGGACGCAAAAAAACTCCGCCCCCCTTGAAGCCCGACGAGCGCAGTGCGACGATCGCAGCGGCTCTCTCGACTCCGTCTGCCCAATCGACCTAGCTCCCTCTATCCATTAGGAGGCCTGATGCGTTTCCGACTGCTCCTTGCCGCTCTGCTCATTTCCAGCCCGCTGCTTGCCCTAAACAGCCAGGACGCCCTGGCGAAAGATCCGCAGGCCTGCAAGCGGGGCTGCAACAGCCGCTGTCACGGTGCCCCAAACAAGGCCAAGTGCGTCGCGCAGTGCCGCCGCGCCTGTGGCTAGTCAGCTCACCACGAACGCTTACCGCGAACGCTCACCACGAACGCTCACCACGTCGGCCTGCCTCGCCTCCCTGCCAGCTCGCTCGTCACCGCTCGCCTGCGCTAGCTTGCGGCGGCCGCTGCCGCCTGCCCCCGACTGCGACTCAGAGTCGGCTGCCCTCGCGTGATATGCTCGCCTCGATGGCAAAGAGCCTGCATGCGCTCCTGGCTCTCAGCGTCTATCCCGCAGTCCTTGGTGGGGCCTGCCTGCTGTGGACGGTGCTGTGGCACGGGGGTCTCGATGCGACCCTCGCCGCACTGGGAACCCAGCTCAGCGCGGCGCTGGTGATCTTCTGCCTGGAGCGACAGCTTCCGCACGCCCGCAAGTGGCAGGAACCACACGGCGACGCCGACACCGATGCCCTGCACCTGGGCGTCTCGCTGGCCATCTCAGCGGGCGTCTTGCGGCTGCTGCGCGCCTTTGCCCCACCGCTCCTCGCTGCTCAGCTCAGTCCGCTGTGCGGCCCGCCGGTGCTGTCCGGCGCGGCTTCGCCGAGCCTCCTCTTTCGCCTCTGGCCGGCGCTGGCCCCGCTTGGCAGCAGCCCACAGCCGCCCATCCTCAGCTGGCCGCATGCCCTGCCCTTGCCGCTGCAGCTTGTCTTGGCGCTGGTGCTGGCCGAGCTAGGTGGCTACCTCAGCCATCGCCTGCTGCACCGACTGCCGGGGCTGTGGCCGTTCCATGCCGTGCATCACAGCGCCCAGCGCCTGTACTTCATCAACGCCAGCCGCAACCACCCGATCGATATGGCCTTTACGGTGTTTGCGACGTTCCTGCCGCTCGTCCTTTTCGGCATGGGCGAGACCGCCTTTGCGCTGTTTAGCGTCTTTACCAGCACGCACCTGCTGCTGCAGCACAGCAACATCGCGCAGCGCACCGGCCCGCTGAACTGGATCCTGGCGACGGCGGACGTGCATCGCTGGCATCACTCGCGCAAGCGCGCGGAGGCCGATGCCAACTATGGTCAGGTGCTCTTGATCTGGGATGTGATCTTCGGCACTCGCCGCGTTCCCAGCCATCGCAGCCCCCCGATTGCCGTCGGTTTCGAGGGGGATGAGACCTATCCGCACAGCTACCTCGATCAGCTGCGCGAGCCGTTCCGCCACTTGGCAGCCAGGGGCCAGAGCCGCTAGCGGGGGACCCGGCGCAGTCAGCGCGCGACCGGGATCTGAGCCCGGCGGCAGTCGGCGGCATGGGAAGGAACAGTCAGCATGAACGTGCAAGTCCTCGCCGCGTATCAGCAGTGCTTCTCGGAGCCGCAGCGCTCGCTCGGGCGGCTGGTCGAGATCGCCAAGCGCGATCAGTGGAACAGCGACAGCCTGCCCTGGGATCGCTTAGACCTCGCGGCGCTGCCCGAGCCGCTGCGCGAGGCGATCTCGGGCCTGTGCTCGCACGTCCACTATGGCGAGGTGGCCTCGCTGCTCGCGGCCGCCCGCAGTGTCGAGCAGGCCAGCGACCACGAGACGCGCCTGTTCGCCAGCACCCAGGTCATCGACGAAGCTCGCCACGTCGAGTGGTTCACCCGCCTGCAGCACAAGCTCGGCCTGCCCGAGCCGCCGCCAGTGCACGCGACCGTGACCGCGCTGGTCGATTCGATCTATCAGAGCACCGATCCCGATGAGCTGTGCCTGGGCATGCAGCTTGTCGTCGAAGGCCTGGCGCAGACGGTGTTTCAAGAGACCGCTCGCGCCCTGCGCGGGGTCGATGCGCTGCTCGCCAGCCCCAGCGCGCCGAGTGCCGCCGGCCTGCTCGCCGACTGGCTGCTGAACTATGTCGCGCGCGATGAGTCCCGCCACGTCGCCTTCGGTGTCCTTTCGCTCAGCCAGCGGCTGCGTCGCCTGCCCGCCGCGCGGGTGGATGCCCTGCAGCGCCGCGTCGAGAGCTGGGGCGAGCTCCTGCTGGCGATTCCTGCCGCCTTCGAGCCGCGCTTCGCCACCGTCGGCCTGCACACGCTAAAGCTGGCGCAGGGCTGCGTCAGCGATCTGAACCTGCACCTACGCCAGGCCGGTCTTGAGGTGCAGATCCCGCTGCCGCCGCCGACCTAAGCAGACGGCACGGGGGGCAGGACGCGGCCACGACCGACTACGTAGACCGGCGCGCAGCCGAAGGCACAGGGGGGTTCAAGCATGTCTGGGCGAGCCGATCTGGTGGTGCAGCATGGCGACGATCCGATCGCCTTTTCCACGCTGCAGGACGGCCTGCGCTACTGCGAGACCTCGTATGGGTACATTGCCTATCAGCGGATCTGGGGCATCGACATCTCCCTAGGTCCGCCGATCGCAGCGCCCAGCGATCGCGCGGCGCTGGTCGAGCGCTTCCTGCGCCACAGCCGGCGCCCGCTGTTCTGCTACCTGCGCGCCGCCGAGGCCGCACAGGTACACGCCATAGCTGGCGCGGGCCCGGGGCGCCGACTGCACCTGGCCGGCATGGGCCTCGACCGCTACCTGGATGGCGCCGCGCTGCAGGATCCAGCGGCGATCAGCAAGCCGCTGCGCGGGGCCCGCAGGCATGCCCAAAAGGCCGACTTTTCCGTCGAGCCGATCGAGCCAGCGGCGCTTAGCCCAAGCCAGCGGCAGGCACTGGCCGCGATCACCGCGGCGTATCTTGCGCACAGTCAGCTGCCCTACGAGATGCGCTTTCTCAACCGGCCTTTTGCGCCGACCGCAGCTGACCTTGGCCCCCCGCGTGAGCGCCTGTACCTGCTGTCCGGGCGCCCGAGCGGCCGCAGCGCGCGCGAGCTGTTTGGCTACGCCGTCCTCAACCCGTGGTTTTCGGCCGGCCGCGTGGCCGGCTATCTGCTCGACATCGTGCGCTGTCGGCCAACCCGGCAGTGGGGCGTGTACCTGGCCCTCGTCGATCGGCTGCAGCAGGATCTCGACCAGCAAGGCGTGGCGCAGCTCTCGCTGGGCTTCTGTCCGCTGCACGGCGCCAGCAGCCCACAGACCGGCGCGGCCTTGGCGCAGAGCCCTGCTGCGCGCAGCGGCGCCGGGCCCCTTTCGCCCTGGCTGAGCCGCCAGGTGGGCTGGCTGGAGCGCTACCTCGCCGACGTGCCCTACGTGCGTCGCCTCGTCGAGATCAAGGCCGCGCTGCCCGGCCACTACGAGCCGCGCTACTTCGCCAGCTACAGCCCAAGCGCCCTGCCCGCCTTCGCTGCCCTGCTCGGAGCCTGCGGTGTCTCGCTGTCCTCGATCGTCGGGCCGCGGCTGCTCGCCTCGCGATGGGCCGGCGCGCGCGGTAAGTCGACGACCGCGCCTCAGTAGCCCTTGTAGCCCCGGCCCGCCTCGCGCCGACGGATCATCACCAGATCGAACTCGCGCCGATCTTCGGGCAGGTACAAAGTCGGGATCATCTGCTGGTGCAGCAGCTTGCCCAGGCGGTTGAGAGTAAACAGCTGCCAGTCTTCATCGAAGCTGCCCAGGCCCAGCCCGGCCCAGCGCCGCAGGTGCGCAAGGTGCGGCGCGACCGTCTCGTCGCCGTACTTCTGCGCGATGCGCCCGGCCGCCACCCACGGCGCATACAGCAGGGCAAAGGTCAGATCGCGGGCCGCCTGCTGCGCTCGATCGAGCTCACGGAAGTGCTCGATAGCGAGCTCGCCGGCCTCGATCTTTTCGCAGTAGCGCTCGGCATCGCGGACGTTGAGGTACGTGGAGCGATCGGCCACCGAGTACGCCGAGTTGCCAAAGCCCAGCCACAGCGTATCGCCATAGCCCGGCACCACCTTCAGCCGCATCACCTCGTTGAACTCGCAGGCCGCGTGGGCCGGCGAGCGATAGAAGCGCGGCCCCAGCTCCAGCCAGCCCAGCTCCTCGAACTGTCGCCGCGCCTCGGCATCGGCGAAAAACACATCGAAGGGCGCCGGGCACAGCTCATCGTGGTGATAGGTGCGCGAGCGCGGATCGTCGTGGAAGGGATAGACAAAGACGCTGTCGATCA
>CAZVMD010000044.1:0-34247 GCA_964628555.1 uncultured Myxococcales bacterium
CCAAGGCCAAGATCATCCAGATCGACCGCGATCCGACGCAGTTCAACAAGAACCGGGCCGCCGATGTCGCGCTCTCGGGCAGTGCCGATCTGGTGCTGGCGCAGCTTGCCGAGGCGCTGGATGGGGCCAGCGGCGCCCAGCTGCGCAGCCGCGTCGCCCCCTGGCTAACCGAGCTTATGGGCGAGGAGCAGCGAGGCCAGAGCCAGATCAACGCTCACATCGTGGCCCGCGGACGGCCGATCAACCACTTCCAGCTCTCGGCAGCGCTCGCCGAGGCCCTGGGGGCGCCCGGCCTGGGCGGCGGACGCGGTGCCATCGCCGAGGATGCCGTGCTGATCGGCGACGGCGGTGACGTGGTTGGCCTGGGCAGCAAGGTGCTGCCGCTGCGGCGGCCCGGCCAGTGGCTCGATCCTGGTCCGCTCGGCTGCCTCGGGGTGGGGGCCCCGTTTGCCGTGGCGGCCAAGGCGCTGGATCGCGATAACCGCCAGCGCGTCGTCGTGCTCTCCGGCGATGGCTCGTTTGGCCTCAACGGCTTCGACTTCGAGACCTGCATCCGCTTTGGCATGAAGGTCACAGTGGTCGTCGGCAATGACGCGGCCTGGGGCCAGATTCGCGGCCCGCAGGTGATGCTGTTTGGCACCGAGCGCTCGCCGGCCACCAAGCTGGCGCCGGTGCGCTACGACCGCGTCGTCGAAGCCTTCGGCGGCGTCGGCTTCCATGTCGAGCACCCCGATGAGCTCCTACCGACGCTGCGACGCGCCATCGAGCACCCGCAAGTGGCCTGCGTCAATGTCACTCTCGACCCCGAGTTCGTCGTCGCTGCCGGGGCAGCCAAGCTGACGGTGTAGCGCGCTCAGCGTCGGCAGCGGACCCTGCGCCAGCCGCGCCCACCGACCCGCTCGCCGTCGCAGCGGCACAATCCTTTTCAGCGACGATATGTTAGACTCCAAAGTCTCATGTCGGATCGTACGATCGCGCCTGATCTGCCTGCAGCCAGGGCCGCAGCGCCGGCCCCGGGGACAGCCTCTAGCCCCAGCCTGGAAGGAACCGCCACCCCGGGTTCCACGGACGAGGTCGCGGCCATCCCAGTCTCAGAGCTGTCCGCCACCTCGCCGACGCCGCAGGTCCGCCTAGAGCGCCTATTTTCTCTCGGTATCGCGACGCAGCCAGAAGGCGGCGAGGCGACGGACGACGGACGCCCGACGGTGCTGCATGAGCTGCTGCTGCTCTTGGCTCGTGAGCTGCAAGAGCGCGGCAGCAGCGACGGTGAGAGTGGTGCCTTGGCGGCGCAGCTAGCGCTGCTGATCTGGGATGGGATGGGCCGCGCCGATGTGGCCCTGCCGCTGCTCAAAGGCAGCCCGCATCCGGTGGCGCACGCGCTGCGCTTACAAGCCGCGCTCGACGATCCGCAGCCCGAGGGGGCGCTGCGCAGCCTCATCGTCCAGCTGCGTCCCAGCGCACCGCCGCAAGACCTGGCCGAGCTCGGGGAGCTCTTGCTCTTTGCGGCATCGGGTGGGACCTCGGGAGCAGCGACGGTGCTCGATGCCTATGCGCTGTCGGCTGAGCTGCTGGCCAAAGGCGGCGAGCCCCGCCTGCGCGCCCTGTCCCTGACGCTGCTCGGCAAGCCCACCGCGGCAGCTTCGGCGCTCGAGACCAGCGACGATGGCAACGACCTGCTCTGGGCCGCGGACCTGCTCTTGCTGAGTCTGCCGAGTGCGCTCGCGCCCTCCCGCAGCGACGCACCGGCGCTCAAGGCCGCGCTGATGCCGGCTCTGGCTCTGCTCGATCGAGCGCTCAGCACTCCGCTGGCCACCGACGGCAGCAGCGGTGGCATCGCCGCGGCCTATGCGACCTACTCAGCGCTGGAGCGCCTGCTGAGCTTGGCGCAAGATCCGCGCTTTGGCCTGCGGGCCCGCCGGATCGAGCTATTGCGCCGACGACTCGACTTTCTCGGTGGCTTGGCGACGATTGCTGAGAGCAGCAGTGAGGTGGCAGCCGCCCGACTGCAAAACCGCGTCGAGCTGCTGGGGACCGCTCTTCAGCTGGCCCATCTCCTCTCGGAGAGCGGCGATGGCCAAGGCGAGTCCGAAGCGGTCGCGCTGTACGATGCCGTCGCCACGTTCTGCACGCGCCATCGTGAGCTCTCGGCGGCGGTCGCGCGCTACCTGGCCCTGCTGGAAGCGGCGCGGCTGCACCTGCGGCGTGGCGAGACCGTCGCAGCTGCCGAGCGCTATCAGACGCTGGCGTACTTCCTGATCGATGTCTCAGGCGGGCGACAGCTCGCGCTAGCCCTGACGAGTGGCAGCAGCAGCGCTGACGCAGCCGCGAGCAGCCTGCTCGATCGACGCGCGCTCAGCGCCGCCCTGTCCTACTTTGGCCGCGCGGCCGAGCTTCTGGAGCGCGACAGTCACGACACCGCCAGCGCTCTACGCGCTGCCACGCTGCTAGGTCGCGTCGCTGAGTACGGCTGCCTGCATGAGTCGCACACGCTGCGGCGCCTACGCACGCTGCTCGCCGCCGGCCACGACGGACAGGCCGAGGCGATCGCGGCCCTGGTCCGCCTCGCTGACCATGCCAAGGAGCATGCCGATGGCGGGCAGGCGCTGCGGCTCTCGGCCCGTGCGGCTCGCGCCACCGAAGCCCTGCGCATCCCCGGCGGAGACGCCTATGAGCTGCGGCCCGGCCCGCTGCCCACGACCACCCCGCCCCCGTCGATGCGGCGCGATCTTCTAGCGCTGGTCCGACGCAGTCGGCGACGCGGCGATCATCCCCAGCTCATCGAGCTGTACAGCCGCTTGAGCCAGCTAAGAGGCCCCGCTGGGGGCGAGGCTACGGCCGCAGATCAGGGTGCCGCCGAGAGCATTTACAGCGCCACCGCGATTGCTCTGTCACTTAACCTCAGCGACGATCAGCAGGTCACGCCTGAGCTTCTTGCACTGCAGCAAGCAGCTGATTCCTGGGCCCTGCCACGGGGCAGTGCGACGGGCGGCCCGGCCGGACACAGCCTGCTCGCCGATGCCACGCGCTTTCTGCTGCGGCAGCGGCAAGGCTTCGATGGGCAAGCGGCGCAGCAAGCGGCGGCCGCGCTAAATACGCTGCTTTCGCAGGTGCGCAGCGCCGACACGCAGGCCCACCTGCTGCGGCAGCTAGGGCATCACGCCAGCGAGATCACCGCCGACTTCGCCCTGGCCGAGCGCAGCTACGAGCAGGTCTTGCTGCGACGACCACGCGATGTCATGGCCCTGCACGCGCTGGCTCGGCTGGCCCAGCAGCGCAACGAACCCGAGCGCGCGATTCAGCTGCTGCAGCAAGCGGTGGAAGCCGCCCTGCAAGCCGGACCGGCCCAGGTGTCGTCACTGCCAGCCGCACTGCAGCCGCTGGCCGGCAGCCTGCCTGGACGCCTGAGCCAGCGCGGCGAGAGCGCCAGCGACACGCAGGTGGGGGCGCAAGCCGCCGCGCTGCTGTGCTGCGAGCTCGGCACGCTGTACGAGCACCTAGCGCACATGCAGACCGAGCACACCGGGGCTGTCGATCAGGCCGTGGCCTGCTACAGCGAAGCGCTGCGCCGCGATCCCCAGTGCCGGACTGCCGCCCGAGCTCTGGTGACGCTGTATCGCTCGATGGGCCGACCGCGCGAGCAGCTAGGGGCCATGGAGCGCCTGCTGCCGCTGCTGCGCGACGATACGCAGCGCTTGACTCTGCTCTTGGAAATCGGCGATCTGGCCGTGGCCCAAGCGGGCGCCCCCAGTGCCCAGAGTGACATCACACCCACCGGTGACAGCGACGATCAGGGGCAGGCCCAGAGCGAGCTGGCGATCTCGGCTTATGGCCAAGCCCTGCGCCTCTCGCCAAGCCACCCACAGGCCATCTCGCGGTTCCTGCAGCTCTGCCGTCGACTGCGCCGCTTCTCGCTGCTGGCCGAGGTCCTCAAGTCGGCGCCGCGCACACAAGAGGTGCTGGCCGCCCTGGAGCTGGCCTATAGCGAGCTGGCCGATCCGCAGGCGCTGGCCGGCGTACTGGAAGAGCAGCTAGCCCAGCTGATCGTCGCTGCTGACATTCCGCGCCCGCGTATAGCGCAGATCACGCGCACGCTGGCCGAGCTCTATCAGCGCCTGCATCGCGGCGAAGATGAGGCCCGCGCCTGGGAGCGCCTGTACGAGCTTGCGCCCGACGAGCTGATGAGCAACATCCCGGCCCTGCTGGCGCTGGAGAAGCGCTATGGGCAGAGCGGGCGGCACTCTGAGCAGGCCAGCCTGCTCGGGCGAGCCATTGAGCGCCTGAGCAGCGAGCAGGCCCAGCTGCAAGGCGCCGGCCTTGAGCAGCAGCTTGAGCTGCGCGAGCGGCGACGGCTCTTGCTGCTGCGGCTTGGCGATGTGCAGCGCGACTACCTGGGAGCTCCGGCCCAGGCCATCGCCACCTTCGAGCAGGTGCTGAGCGAGTGGCCCAAGGAGCCGTCAGCGCTGCGGGCTCTGGTCAGCCTGTACGGCAGCGGCGCCAGTGCGCAGAACACCGCCGCCAGCCCCGAGAAGCTCGCCGAGCAGCGGCGCGTGCTAGCGCTGCTGTACGAGACGGCCAGCGAGCCCGCCGAGCGCTCGCGCATCATGTTTCAGCTCGGGGAGCTCGATGAGAAGCAAGGCCTCCAAGAAGATGCGCTGCGTCACTATGGGCAGGCCTTCTTCCTCGATCAGACCAACCGGCCGGCCTTCACCTCGTACGAGCGACTGTGCTACCTGCGCAAGCAGTGGAACGAAGCGATCCGCATGTACGATGCGGCGCTGAAGCTCATCGAGACGCAGAAGACGCGCTCGTATCGACCGGCAGACTTGCACCTGCGGCGCGGTCAAGTGCTGCTGACGTACCTACAGCAGCCGGATGAGGCGCTGCCGAGCTATCTGCGGGCCCTTGAGACGGATGCCGAGAACGACAACACGCAGGCGACGCTCGAAAATATCTACGCCGGACGCAGTCAGTGGCGCGAGCTGCTCTCGGTCTACGAGAAGCGCGCCTCGCTGGTGCGCGAAGACATCAAGCGGGTGGAGATCCTGCGCCGCGCCGCCAAGGTCGCGACCGCCAAGCTGCGCGACATCAACGAAGCCGTGCGCTTCTACGAGAAGCTGCATGCGGTCGATCCGACGGACAGCGATGCCCTCGATGCGCTAGAGAGCCACTACGAGCGCAGCCGCGACAACGAAAAGCTGTACAACCTGCTCAGCACCCGCGTCGCGCTCTCCGTCGATGAGCAGCAGATTATCGCCCTCAACATGCGCATCGGTACGCTGTGCGAAGAAGGGCTGCGCGATCACGACCGCGCCATCTCAGCCTATCGCCATGTCATTGAAGTGCAGCCGACCCATCGCGAGGCGCTCGATGCCATGGCCCGCCTGTTCGAAGCGAACGAGCGCTGGGCTGAGCTGATCGATGTCACGCGCCGACAGATTCGCCTGGTCACCGATCGCGCCCAGAAAGCGCTCCTGTACTTCAAGTGCGGCTCAGTTACCGAGGCCAAGTTTGGCAAAGAAGACGACGCGATCCGCTACTACGAAGCGGCGGTGCGGACCTCAGCCGCCTGTTTGCCGGCCCTGCACAGCCTGCGCGATATCTACATCCGCCGCGAAGACTGGACGCGGGTCACGCAGACCCTAGAGCTTGAATCGAAGCTGTGGACCGAGGAAAAAGAGCGGGCCGGGATCCTGGCCCACATCGGTCAGATCTTTCAGGAGCGCCTGGGCAATCAAGCCCGCGCCATCGAGTTCTATGAGCAGGCGCTCAGCGTCGATAAAGACAGCATGCCGGCCAACCGCGCGCTGTTCGCCATGTACTTTCAGCGCGGCGACTGGGAGCGAGCGCTGGCCGCCAGCCAAGTGTTGCTGCAGAAGGCCAGCCGCGAGGGCGAGCCGAGCGAGCGCAGCGAGTTTCAGCGCAAGCGAGCCATCGTCGCGCTGCGTCTGGGCCAGGTCCGCATGGCCTGCGACAGCGTGGCCGCCGCGCTCGATGTTTACCCCGAGAACCTGCAGGTGCTGGAGCTCTTGGTCTCGCTGTCCGGACGCCGCCAGCTGCCCTATGACTTCGGCCCGCTCGCCCGCGAGCTAGAGAAACAGTATCGGCGCCGCGATCTGCCGCACTGCCTGGCCCGCGTCCTGTGCGCCCAGGCGGCGATGGTGCAGCCGGGCAGCGATATCGAAGCCGTGGAAGCGCTGCTGCAGGAGGCGGTCCGCCTAGCCCCACATGATTATCTGCCCTGCGAAGCTCTGGCGGGCTACTACGAGCGCCTGCGCCGCTTTGGCCAGGCTCGCGCCACTTTGGAACAGTTTATCGCCCAGCCGGGCTCTAGCAGCGATGAGGGCAGCCGTGGCGAGCCGCGGGCCCGGGCTCTGCTGCGCCTCGCCGAGCTGTACAGCGTCTCGCAGCTGGACAGCGATCGCGCGCTGACCGTTCTGCACGGCATGGTTCACAGCGATGCGCCCATCCCGCCGGCGCTGCGCCGCGAAGCCCGCTTCCGCATGGCGCAAGAGCTGTATGTCCAGTCCCGCTACGAGCAGGCCCGCGGCGAGATGGAAAAGCTGATCACTGACGCGGAAGCCACCGAATTCGGCATTACCGCGCCACAGCTTGGCAGTACAGGCGGGCAGCGCAGCTCTGGCGCTGAGGATCTGGCCCGCTTCCACTACTACCTCGGTCGCATCCTCGATGCGCAGCATGAAGATGGCCCCGCTGAGCTGGCGTACCGACGAGCTATCGACTTGGTGCCGACCTTCTCGCAAGCTGTTGTGGCCCTGGCCCGACGAGCCGTCAAGGCCGGGGCACGGGCGCAAGCCGAGGAGCTCCTGCGCGATGCGATCGCCCAGCTGGGTGCCCCCAGCAGTCGCCCCGAGCCCGAGCTCAACGAGGAAGCCCTGCGCCTGCAGCGAGCCATCTGCCGCCTGCTGACCGGCATCAATGTGCAGCAAGCCGCCGAATCGTACCGCCAGATCATCGCGCTATCGACCCAGCAGGTCCCAGCTGAGCTGCTGCGCTCTTCGTCGCTGCTTGAGGACAGTGAGGAGCCCCGCGCGGCCTGGGAGACGCTGGAGGATCGCATTGCGCTAGCCGAGCTTCTGTTCCGACACATGAACGATGCGGCCGGGGCCCGCAGCGAGATCCTGCGCGTCCTGGCCCGCGACCTGCGCAGCCCCAGTGCCTATCCCCTGCTCAGCGAGATCTACGAGCAGGCCAGTCAGCCGGCCCGTGGCGAGCGGGTGCGGACGGTGTTCACACTGCTCGGCTATGCCGACCAGCCGCTCCCCGAGCGGCGCTCGATCCCACGCGTGCTGGCCATCCGCCAGGCGATCAGCGACGAACAGCGCGAGCGCTGCCTGCTGTCGCGGGCCATACTGGGCTCACCCTATTTCGATCTGCTGATGGCGCTCAGCGAAGGGCCGCTGCTCGCACGGCTGTTCCCCACACCCTGGCCGCTGACGCTGGAGGGCGAGCGCGAGCCGCAGCCAGCCAATCGGCTCTGGGACCCGGCATTCAAGCTTGCCATCGCCGATGCCCAGCGACTGTTCGGCATCGAGGTCGACGTCTACTTTGCCTCGCCCCTGCCGGGCTATGTGCTGGCTCTGGAGGCCCCGCAGCCAGGCAGTCGGCCGATTGTCGTGATGGACAGCGCCATCCTTGGCTGCCCGGATGGTGAGCGGCGCTTCCTCCTTGGGCGAGCTCTCGAGTCCCTGCGCTCGCGCTACGCCTTCCTGCTGCGCCTGACCGCGACCGAGCAGCAGGCCTGGCTGCGCCTGACGCAGGCCTTGCTGGTGCCCGCCGCCCAGCGCGACACCAGCGCACGCGACGTGGTCGCTCAGCTGTCAGCCACCGGCCAAGCCCGCCTAGAGCGCGCCGTGGAGCGCCTGTCTGCCGTCTCAGCCCACCCCGGGGGTGCCCCGGCAGCCGCGGCCGATCCACTACCGTTCCTGCACGCCCTGCCGCTCTTGGCCGACCGCGCAGGTCTGGTCTTCTGCGATGACATCGCCGCCGCCGTGCGCATGCTGGTCCGCATCCATGGTGAAGATCCAGCGCTAAGCGGCGAAGCCAGCCCCGAGGGTCCAGTAGCCGGAAGTGGCAACAGCCGCAGCCCAGGCGGCATCCTACTCGGGCAGGTACCGGGCGGAGCTGAGCTTGCCCGTTACTACTTGTCGGATAATTATCAAGACCTGCTGTCCGCGATCCGCGACACATCGCGCTTGTAATCAGCGCAAACAAAAGGCTATTCTTCCTCCTGGTAGTCGGTGCAATCCACCGAGGGCCAAGGTAGAGGGACCAGGCGAGGCATGGGCTCTAAGTTCCGCTCAGAAGTGATCAGTCGCGATGGGGTTTCGACCCTCAAGATCGCGGGTGTGATCGATGAGGACAATGAGCTGGTGCCCCTGGAGAGCAAGCTGGCGGGTGGGCCGATGGTGCTGGATCTCGGCGAGATCGAGCGCATCAACTCGTGCGGCGTGCGCGACTGGGTGAACTGGCTGGGTCGGATTGAGAAAAACGGCGCCCGCTTGGTGTTCGTCAACTGCTCGCCGGCGATCGTCTCGCAGATCAACCTGGTCAACAACTTCACGGCCAACGGCATCGTCAAGAGCTTCTACGCGCCGTACTTCTGCCCGCGCTGCAAGAAGGAAAAGCTCCTGCGGCTTGAAGCCCGCGATCTGGCCAAGAGCGCGCCGATCGCCAAGGCGCCGACCTGTCGCTGCGACGAGTGCGACGGAGTCATGGACTTCGACGAGATGGAGGAGTCCTACTTCGCCTTCTTGAACAACAGCAAGAAGATCTACGGCGATCCCAGCTTCGAATCGACGCTGCACGAGATCGCGGCGGCTGGTGAGGCGGGGCGGCAGATGAAGCCGCGGGTCACCGGGGGCAGCATCCCGCCAGTCTCGAATCCAGCCGGCGGCACGCCGACCGGTCAGCCCCCTTCGTCGGTCTCGCCGGTGAATCGAACGCCGACGCAGAAGACACCGCCAGGCGAAAAGAGCCCGACCGGAAACTCGGCCACCGCCAGCCAGTTTCAAGGCAGCGGGGTGACGACGCCACCGAAGGCCAGTCCCGGTCCCGGCAAGCTGTCGGTGAGCGCCGCGGCGGCGACCTCGCAGCCCAAGCTGACGCCGGTGCGCGTCGATAGCCCGGCTTCATCGCCTCCACTCAGTGGTGCCGCGGCGATGACCCCGCCCCCCGCCTTGGCAGCGTCCAACGCGGCACTCAAGCCGGTCGGCAAGCCGATCCTGGCCTGGGTGCTGCTTGGGGCCTTCCTGCTGGCTGCAGCGGGCCTCTTGGCCTTCGCGCTGTCGCGCTAGCTCAGCCGCCCGCGCACCCTAGACGCGGCGACGCTCGCGCTTGGCGCTTAGCACGTCGTCCAGCTGGCCCGAAGGGGGCAGCAGCTCGCAGCCGCTGCGCAGGACGAGCTCTTCGTGGCCATTGATCCCCGAGCCGCCCAGCAGCACCGGACACTGCCCAGCGACCGCTTCCTGCAAGCTGCTGAGCAGCCGCTGCAGCTCGCTCAGCTCTCGCCGCATGACCAGTGACATCGCGACCAGCCCCGGCTGGACCTGCTTGGTGGCCGAGCTAAGCGCTGCCAGGGGCAGATCCGGCCCCAGATAGATGGGCTGCCAGCCCTGCTCGGCGGCTTCCAGCGCGAACATCAGCAGCCCGCCCTCATGGAGATCGCCGGGAGGGCACGCACACAGCACCGTGTTGTGGCTGCCACGATGGCGAATCGTCTCCAGCAGCATCACAAGCTTGGCGCGAATCAGGCTGGTGCCGAAGTGCTCGACCGCTACCGAGATCTCGCCGCGATGCCAGCGATCACCCAGCTCGCGCATCAGCGGCACCAGGATCTGGCGACAGGCCTCGAGCGGCGGCAGCATCGACAGCGGGCGGGACAGCAGGCTCTCGGCTTCTGCCTGATTAAAGCGGACAAAGGCCGCGATCAGCCGCTCGACGTGCTCGCCGTAGCTGCCGACCACCGACGAGGTCACCGGTGGCTCATGCACGGCCGCGCCGGAGGCCTCGCGCAGGTGCGCCCGCGGTAGCTGGGCTACCTCCATCGGGGCTATGCCGCGCTGCACCAGCCGCTGCGCCCCGACCAACAGAGCCACGTCCTCGTCGGAGTACAGGCGGTAGCCAGCCGGCGTGCGCTCGGGCACCACCAGACGGTATCGCGCTTCCCATGCGCGGATGAGAGCCGGCGACAGGCCTGTCATCTGCGAGACCGTACGGATGCGGTACTTGCTCACGCACCAATTGTGGGGGCCTCCCATTCGTTTTGTCAATGGTTTGTATAAAGAATGGCCTGCTTTTATCGCTTTCACTGCCAGTACATGGCGAAAAATTCATCAAACGTTTGACAACAAAGAGGCGTTTGTATATGGTTTGTACATTGTTTGATTGATGTCGTGGAGCACGTCAGCCAGGTCCGTCGCAGGCCGTACAGCTGCTCCACGCAAGGTGCCCACCGATCGGAAGGAGCCCGCCAATGCCCGCGATGACCGCCGAACAGAAATCCCTTGCTCTGGCCATTGCCGACAGCCGACCCGTCATGCTGCGTCAAGCGCGACGCATGCTGCGCGGAGCGGATGGCGCTGAAGACGCAACCCAGGACGCGCTCCTGGCGGCCCTGCATCACATCGACTGCTTTCGTGGAGACTCGCAGCTGGGGACCTGGCTCTATCGCGTCAGCACCAATGCGGTCCTGATGTCGATGCGGCGACAGCGCCGAGCAGGCGACCGCACGCAGCGGGCCATGACCAGCCTCCCCGGCGATACCAACTGGCTGCATGGCAGCCGCAGCTCCAGCCAGCCCCACGCTCAGCTGGAGGAAGCCCAGAATGCGGAGCTCCTGCGCTGGGCGATCGAGAAGCTGCCCGAGCGCTATCGCGCCGTCGTCGAGCAGTGCGATCTCGCTGAGAAGCCGATCGAGACGGTCGCCGCGGCGCTGGGCATTACCATCGGTGGTGTGCGTACCCGGCGACTGCGCGCGCACCGCATGCTGCGTACTACGCTCAAGGACCGCAGCTCCCGCTAGCTCCGGGGCCAGCTGGCTCCCCGCGGCGAGCTAGCGCGGTACCGGCGGCAGCGAGAGGACGACCCGGACATCCGGGCGGATGCGCAGCGTCCCCAGCATGGCGGAATACGGCTTGATGCCAAAGTCTGGCTGCGACAGCGTCACTTCCGTCGTCCAGCGCTCGCCGCTCGTGGCTACCTGCAGACGCAGCGGCCTGGTCTGGCCGTGCAGAGTCAGCTCGCCATCGACGCTGACGCCCTGAGCTTCCGCCGGCAGCGAGCGACCTGCGAAGCGAATCGTCGGGTAGCGTCGAGCCGCCAGGACTTCCTCGACAATATTGGCCTCAATCTTCTGCCGATCGGCTGCCGACAGCGCCGCCGGATCACCGCGCCCATCGCGAATCGCGTGCACAACCCGCAGCGAGTCCGCCGCAAACTCGGCGCGAACCGCGTCCCCCTCCGTATCGATCGTAAACCGCGTCACGCGCAGCTTCAGATCGTGGGCGACGGCCGATAGCAGGCCCTCTTTGTAGGTGAAGACGAAACAGTCAGCACTCGAGGCATCCAGGCGCGGCATGGCTGCCGCATTCTACGGGGGGTCGGTCGGGCTGGCTACTTTGCCGCTGGCTTGGCGGGCGGGCGACGGCGCGGTGGATCCTTGGGTGGCTTGATGGGACCGGCGCTGAGCTTGCGCAGCCCCTGCGTCACGGCCTGGCTGACCGCATCCTTGACCGCTTCGGTCAGAGCATCGCGCTCCTGGTTTTCGCTGATCTGCGCCCCGACCTCGATCTGCACGGCCGATTCCCCGTCTCCGCCCAGCGCTAGCTGCGGATCGCCTGGGTACAGCGTGCCGACTAGCGCAACCTTGACGCTCTGCTCCAGCAAGCGAAAGCGGCGACCGGCCGGGGCTGGGCGCAGCGTACGCTCGACTTTCAGCAGGCGTAGGGTCACTTCGTAGCCGCGCAGCCCTCGTCGCTGCAGCTCCTCCTTGATGCGGGCCGGCGGCGCATCTGCAGCCACGCCGTCGAGCTCAAGCACCACCTCGGGCCGCTTGCGCAGCTCTGCCGTCAGGTTCTCGCTCGCCATGGCCACCACCGCATCGGCGGGGCTACGACGACTGCTGGCCCCAGCCGGAGAGGCTCCACCGTCGGCATTCGCTGTGCCTGCGCCCTCGGGAGGCTGGGCCGGTGCAGTCGCCCCAGGCTCAACCCCCGCCACTGCGCTCGGCGCGATCTCGACGCCGCGCAGACGCAGATAATAGCGTGGAGCTGCCCATGCCACCGTTGGTGTAGCGATTGGCGCAACCAGCGGCGCAAGGAGCAGGGATGTCGCTAACAGCAGCTCGCGGCGCCGCAGACCAGCTCTGGCTGCTGTGGCCGTCAGCGAGCGACCTCGTTGGGTGGTCATAGCTCTGGACATGCCAGCTAACTATAACCACCAGATATGTTTTCTGTCTTACCTAAAAATTATTCAATTAAAGCCGCGCTCCGCTCTCTCGGACGGCATCCGCGCCAGGTTCGGCCATGCCGCCAGATAACTAACTGTTCCCGCCGAGTCAGGATTTTGATATCGTCGAAAAAATAGGTTGTCAGGGTCTGCGACGACGCAGCGAGGCCCCAGAGCCGAGGAGCAAAGCGCTTGACCCCAGATCGACGAGCAGCGTATGGTTGGCCCCATCACAGCCTGGTTTTTGCCGACGGCAACCGTGCTCAATAGCACGCAAAGGAGCATGACCAGATATGTTCTCCATCCTGATCACTGAAAAAGGCGGAGAGACGAAGCGTTTAGAATTTGACCGGCCAGAGATCACCATCGGTCGAGTGCAAGGCAACGACATCGTCCTGCCGAAGGGGAACGTATCTAAGCGTCACTCGCGAATCGTTTTCAAAGACGGCAAGTACATCATCGTCGATCTCAAGAGCACCAACGGTACCTACGTCAACGGTCGCAAGATCACGGCGCCGTTGGTCGTCAAGGGCTCCGACAAGATCTACATCGGCGACTTCATCATGAATATCGAGGAGGGCTCGGGACCGTCGACGAGCTCGACCTCTGATCTCGATGGCCCTGGCCGCCCGCCACCGCCGCCGCCCCGCCCCGGAGCGCGGCCGGCGATCGCGACGGTGCCCTCGATTCGCGCCGAACCGACATCGATGGATGTCGCGGCGGGGATGGAAGATGAGCTGGATGAGCAGCCCGAGGAATCGTCTGAGTCGCCAGTGCCGCCGGCTGAGGCGCGCGCGACTCGGCCGACGCCACCGCCTGCCCCTCCTGGACTAGCGCCGCCTCCGCCCCCCGCGGCAGCGCCGCCGCCAGCGCCACCACCACCCGCCCGTGCAGTACCTAAGCCGCCTGTGCCAGCACCCAGCGCAGACCTGGGCATTCTCGACAAGCCGGTCATTCCGGCCGATCGCATCTCGGATAAGGCGACGATGATGGCTGGGGATGCGCCTCGTGTGCCTGCCCCGCCTCTCGCCCCGCCGGTGTCCGCGGTCCCCATCCCACCGCCGACGCTGCCATCCCTGACCCCGATCAGCCCACTGGGAGCCCCACCGCCGCTGGTGCCATCGCTCTCGGCGCCGCCGCCGGCCCCGACGGTGCCCCCACTGGCACCGCCGATGACACCACCTCCAGTGGCGATTGCACCACCGCCGGTCAGCGCAGCACCGCCGATCGCAAGCCCGCCGCTGTCGGTGCCGCCACCCGCTGTGGTCGCTCCACCCCCTGCGGCAGTTCCCCCGCCCCCTGCCGCGCCGCCGACGGCTCGACCGCCCTTGGCGCGTTCTACACCGTCGACTACGCCCGTCGCTGCGCCTAACCGACCGACGACGCGCTCTGCGACGCCGGCGATCGGCGGTGGTCGTCCCGCTGCTGGCAGCACGGCAGCGGCGATTGAAGACCCGCAGCGCCGTCGCTACGTCGAAGCCTTGACGCAGGTAGTGACCAAAGCCGTCGAGCAGCTTGGCCTGACGAATGCAACCACTGAGCAGCTTAGCGATGCCGAGGCCAAGCTCGACAAGGTGACCCGCGAGCTTGCCGACAAGGTCTTCCCGCTGCCGCTGGGCCTAGAGAGCGAAGCACTGGGCAAGATGGCGCTCGCCGAACTGACCGGCTGCGGCCCGCTTGACGAGCTGCTCGCCGACGAGAGTGTGCACGAAGTCGCGGTGGCGAATCACGACCGCATCTACGTGGATCGGGGTAGCGGCCAGAGCCTTCACGATCGCATCTTTACGTCTTCGGCTGCGGTCCATCGCGCGATTGCGCGCATGGTGACGCGAGCCGGCGGTCGCCTCGATGCCGGAATTCAGGAAATCCGCCTCGATAGCGGCGCGCTGATGCAGGCGGCGCTGCCTCCTCTGGCGCGTGTCCCGTCGCTGGTCCTGCGGCGAGCCCGCAAGACAGGGGGACGGCTGCAGGATCTCGTCAACCAGGGAGTCCTGTCGGCTGCCATGTCCGAGTTTCTTGAGGTCTGTATGCGCGAGCGGCGCAACCTCATCGTCTCGGGCTATGGGCGCGGCGTTATGCTGGGCGCCTTGGGCGGTGCAACCTCAGCCGGTGCCCGCGTCGTCACCGTCGAGCCCGTCAGCGAGCTTGACCTTTCGGCGACGCATGCGGCATGGATTGGGCTGATCGGGCGCGGCTTGGAGATGCGCAGCTTGATCGGTCACGCGGTTCGTATGCACCCAGATCACCTCATCATCACCGATGTCCGCGGCCCCGAGGCGCTTGACGTCGCCGCTGCCCTGTGCGGCGGTCAGGGTGTAGTCGTCGGTGCTGATGCCGCATCGGCCCGCGAGGCGATTGGCCGTCTGGAGTCGCTGGCCCGTCTATCCAATGAATCCCCGTCGCGAAAGGCGCTGCGTGAAGAGCTGGCGCAGAGCCTGAACCTGGCGGTCCACGTCGGTCGGACTGCCGGCGGCGCATATCGTGTTATGGAGATCTCGGAAGTCATTCTGAGCGAAGAAGGCGGCATCGAGCTGATGCCGGTATTCACCTTCAAGCCAGAAGGAGGCGACGGGCAGTTCGTGGCAACCGGCCACGTCCCCGCCTTTGCCGGATGACCAGCCTTCGTAGAACCCCAAACTAAGAGTCAGGTGGAGCTTCTGTGTGGAGAGTAATCGCCACAGATAAGGACGGACGGGAGATCGCTCGCAAGGAGATGGACGCGGGCGAGTTTACGATTGGCCGCGATCAGGACCGACAGCTGGTCCTGGCCTCGCCAAGCGTCTCCCGTCGTCACTGCCGAGTGCGGGTCGAGCCGACCGGCGTCTCGATCATCGACGACGGCAGCGCCAACGGCATCGTGATCAACGGTGGCCGCGTCCCGGCCAACACGATGACCGCCATTCCGCCTGGTACTCGCGTCGAAATTGCCGAGTTCCGTCTGCTGATTGAGCAGGTCGGCATGGCGCCGCAGCCGATGGCGCCACCGCCCATGGCGCCGCCCCCCATGGCCCCAGCGCCCATGGCCGCCCCACCAATGATGCCGCAGGGCATGCCGGGCATGATGCCACCGCAGCCCCTGCCGCAGATGCCGTCGGGAGTCATCCCGGGGGGTGCCCTGCCGTCGAGCGGTATGCCAGGAGCAGCGGGCGGGCCTACCGACTTAGTGCGCCTGATCGCCGAAGGGGGACAGTACAGCGGCCGCGTCTTCGATCTGCCGGGTCTGCCTGAGATCACCGTCGGTCGTGGTGTCGGTAACGATCTAGTGCTCGACGACCCATCGATGTCGCGCAAGCACTCGAAGATGCGACGCATCGGCGGCGGTCGGATCGAAGTCGAAGACCTCAACTCGGCCAACGGCACCTACGTCAACGGCCGCAAGATCACGACCGCCCAGGCTGGCCCGGGGGATACCGTTCGCTTCGGCGAGCTGATGTTCCGCCTCGACGGCAGCGGCGGCTCAAGCGGCGCCAAGGCCGCGCAGGCCTCGTCGAACCTGCTCGGCCCACCGCTCTCGGGCAAGACCAAGAATGCCTTCCTTGGGCTGGCTGGCGTGACGGGTCTGGTCTGGCTGATCTGGATTATCAAGCTCATCCTGCCTTCGGCGCCGCCCAAGGGCTTGGTCGAGCAGGCCATCGCCGCCAAGACGCAGGAAGCCGAAAATCAGGTCCGTATCGCCAAGGAAGCCTTCAACAAGCAGGAGTGGCAGAAGGCCAAAGATGCCGCCGAGGCCGCTCTAGAGATCGACCCCGTGAGCCTGGAAGCGGTCCGACTGCGGGCCCAGTCCAGCCGCGCGGCCGAGGACGAGGGCAAGTACAAGCAGGGCAGCTCAGAGCTCGACAAGGGCACGGCTGACGGCTTCTCCTCGGCGGTCCGCATCTTCGACGCGATGTCACCGGATAGCTCGTACCGCCAGGAGTTCGCCGACAAGCTGCGCACCAAGCTGGTCGCGGCCGGCGAGGACTACTTCCGCGGCAAGAAGTACCGCGATAGCGCCGAAGTGCTGTGCTACGCCTTCCGGGTGGCGCCGGCCAACCAGAAGCCTGGCCCTGGCACGGTCAAGATGCTCCGCGACGCTGAAAAGCGAGCCCGCCTCTCCACTCCCTGCACCGTCAAGTAAATCACCATGGCCTTCTTCGAGGCGCTGCGGGCGGCTGTCGGTCGCTACGCAGCCGGCGTACATTTTCTGGCCGGTCCGGCTCCCGAGAGCGCGCTGCAGGCGCTGGCGGCGCGCGGCGGTGGCCCACTCCCCCTCGGACATCGCGACTTTCTGCGCTCGTTCAATGGCGCGACGCTGTTTCTCGAGGCGCAGGTCTTGTTTGCAGCCGAACAGGTGCAGCCACTCGCTGGCCTACCCGACGGGCGAGCGCACTGGCATATCGGAGAGACGGCCGACGGCGCGCTGTGGCTCGACGGGCAGGGGCGAGTCCTGCTGGCTGACGACAGCGCACCTGACCCGATCATCCTTTCCGGCAGCACCGAAGCGTTCATCGAGGCAACGCTGGCCCGCGAAGCGCTGGTCATCGATCGCGATGGCGAGTTTCGCGAGGTCTTCGACGAAGACGAGCTGACGCTGAGCGTGCGCAAAAAGCGGGCCCGGGTCGGCCAGCGTCAGGACCCGGCTTCGGCGCTGTACCGCCTTGAGTCGGCCGAGATCGCCTATGAGGAGGGCGATGATGCTGGGGCGCAGAGCGAGCTCCAGCAAGCGGTGGCCATCGATCCGCAGGCTGGGCCGGCATGGGAGCTCTTGGCGGCGCTGTATCGAGCGGCCGGGCAGCTAGCCGGAGCCGAGCACGCGGCGCTGCAAGCCGCTGCTGCCACCTGGCATGGTCCGCTGCGCGCCAGCCGGCTGCTGCAGGCGGCCCGCGCCTGTCCCGAGCGAGCCACGGAGCACGCCCGCGCTGCCTGGTCAGCCGACCCAAGCCTCGCCGAGCGCCTGTTCAGCGAAGCCCAAGAGCACCTGGAGGCGGGCGAGCTTGCCGAGGCGCGATTCCTTGGCGAGCAGATCAAGCTCCTGCTGTCAGCGCAGCCGCCAACCGCGACCGCCACACACGCCGAGACCGAGGAGCGCCTGGCTGCGCTAGAGAAGCAGGTGCGCACGCGCAATGCCCTGCAGGTCGTGCGCTGATCGCGGCCGGCCCCGGCACACAGTAGACCACACAAAGAGGTGTTCTCAGCGCAAGCCCTGGAGTAGGCTGCGCGCATGAACACGCTCCGACGGTCCAACGGCAAGTCATCGGCAGTCTGGAATCTCCTCGCTCGCCTGTCGCTCGGTGCGGCGCTCGGCGGGCTTGTGCTTGTGGCGGGCAGCGCGGCAGGCAAGTCGGCGGCGCCAGCGGCGGGCACTGTCGCCAGCCCGGCAGCTGGCCCCGAGAAGAGCAAGAGCGGACGTCGCAGTAGCACGCCACAGCCAAGCAGCAAGCTGCATTATCTGCGCGTCGGCAAGGGCCCGGCGGTGGTGTTTCTGCATGGTCTAGGCGGCGACCTGTCGTCGTGGATCGAGGAAGCGCAGCGGCTGGAGAAGACGCACACCGTCGTGCTGGTCGACCTGCCGGGCCACGGCGCCTCGCCCGTGCCGCCGCAGGGCATCGACCTCGTCGATATCGGCCGCGAGATCGCGCTGGTCCTTGCCAACGAGAAGCTGGCCCCCGCCACGATCGTCGGTCACTCGCTGGGTGCGGTGCTGGCGGGCTATGTCGCGCTAGCCGATAAGACCGTCGTGCGCTCGGTGGTGATGGTCGACTCGCTCGTCGATCCCTACCCCATCCCGCGCGACGCGCGAGCCAAGCTGCGCGGCAAGCTGAGCACCAATCCCGCCCAGGCGCTGCGCGAGTTCTTCGGCTCGGGGACGCGCGACGCAGCACAGCTGGACAAGATCGTCGCGGCGGCCGTGCGGGTCACGCCCAAAGTGCTGATGGGCTACCTCGACTTCGCCTGCGAGCGCGACGATCTGGCCGAGCGCATCGCCGAGATCAAAGTCCCGGTGCACGCCATGGCCAGCCCGGTGATGACGCAGGGCAAGAGCGATCCGGCGGGGGTGCAGGCGGCACTGACGCAGGCCGGCTTCAACGGCCTGGCCGACTTTTCCTTCGACTACATCGAGGGCAGCAAGCACTGGCCGCACTGGGATCAGCCCGACGCGTTCCACGCCATGCTCAGCAAGTTCCTGGCCCGGGTCGAGGGCACGCCGAGCGGCCGCGCCGTCGCCGGAGTGCCAGGTCGCAGCAAAAACTAAGAACCCCGAGAGCCGGAATACACAGCCATGCAGTTTCCTGAATATCGACCGCGGCGGATGCGGCGCAGCGACGGTCTGCGACGCATGGTGCGCGAGACCAGCCTGTCCGCCGACAACCTGATCTATCCGCTGTTCGTCTGCCCAGGGAAGGAGACGCGGCGGCCGATCTCGTCTCTGCCGGGCCAGGATCAGGTCTCGGTGGATCAGGCGGTGGAAGAGGCCAAGCGCTGCCAGGACCTGGGCATCCCCGGCGTCATCCTGTTTGGCGTGCCCGACGAAAAGCGCAAGGACAGCGTCGGCAGCGAGGCCTGGAGCGAAAACGGCCTGGTGCAGCAGGCGACCCGCGCCATCAAGCGCGCCTGCCCTGAGCTGGTCGTCATCCTCGACTCGTGCTTCGACGAGTACACCACGCACGGACACTGCGGCGTGGTCATGCCCGACAACGGCTGGCCAGACGTGGACAACGACGCGACGCTGGAAAACCTGGGCCGGGTCGTCGTCTCGCAGGCCAAGGCCGGGGCGGATCTAGTGGCCCCGTCGGGCATGATGGACGGCTTTGTCACCGCCTGCCGCGAGGCGCTCGACGAAGCGGGCTTCGAGCACATCGGCATCCTGGCCTACTCGGCCAAGTACGCAAGCTGCTTCTATGGCCCGTTCCGGCAGGCAGCAGGCACCAACGCGGGCTTCGGCCACCGCAAGAGCTACCAGATGGATCCGGCCAACGGCCACGAGGCGCTGCGCGAGGTCACGCTGGATGTCGGCGAGGGCGCGGACGTGGTGATGATCAAGCCGGCCCTGTCGTACCTCGACGTGATTGCCCGCGTGCGCGACGACTGCGATCTGCCGATCGCCGCCTACAACGTCTCGGGTGAGTACGCGATGCTAAAGGCGGCGGCCGAGCGCGGCTGGCTGGATCACGACCGGGCCATGCTGGAAGTGCTGCTGTCGATCCGCCGGGCTGGCGCCGACATGATCCTCACCTACCACGCCAAAGAAGCGGCGACGCTCCTGCAGGCGGGACGGCGCGAGCCCTAGCGGGAGGCGATGTCGACTCGGCCTCTGCCCGTGCCCCCGCCGCCCGCCGCGATGCCGCGGCTACTGCCGGTAGACGCCCGGTCGCTGCAGCGGGCCAGCGAGCTGCTGCAGGCCGAGCAGGTCGTGGCGTTCCCGACGGAGACGGTCTATGGCCTGGGCGGCAGTGCGCTGTCCACGGCGGCCATTGAGCGCATCTACGTAGCCAAGGGGCGCCCCCTGTGGAATCCCCTTATCGTGCATGTCGCGGACACGGCTGCGGCGGCCGCCCTGGTCTCGCACTGGCCCGAGAATGCGACTCGGCTGGCCCGTCAGTTCTGGCCAGGCCCGCTGACCCTGGTCCTGCCCCGCGCCGAGCGGGTGCCCGCCGCAGTCAGCGCTGGCCGACCGACGATCGCGCTGCGGGTGCCGGCCCATGCCGTGGCCTTGCAGTTGCTTCGAACCTGCGGCCTACCGCTGGCCGCCCCGAGCGCCAATCGCTCGCAGGGGATCTCGCCGACCCGCGCCGAGCATGTCGCGGCCAGCCTGCGGGCTGCCGATGTGCCACTGATCCTCGACGGAGGACCGTGTCGGCACGGCATCGAATCGACGGTGGTCGATCTGACCTGCTCGCCGCCGCGGCTGCTGCGTCCGGGGGCCACGCCGCTGTCGGCGCTGCGAGCGATCCTGCCCGACCTTGCGCTGCCGGCAACGCTGACCGCGGGCTCCGCTACGCTAGCCATCGACGAGACAAGTCCGGCCTCGCCGGGCCTGATGCGCCGACACTATGCGCCCCGCACGCCGCTGACCCTGCTGCAGCCACCGCTCGCTGCGTCGCTGCGCGCCCTACCAGCGCCGCGCGGGCTGCTTACGCATGTCGCGCTGCCTGAGCTTGCCGCGGACTGCGCCGTGATCGAGACGCTGCCTTACGACGCGGCTGGCTACGCGGCAGATCTCTATGCCGCCCTACACCGCCTCGATGAGGCCTGGCCGAAGCTGGCCAGCCTGGCGGTGGTGCCCCCTCCCTGGGCGGCTGACGCTGCCGCGACGCCCACCGACGATCTGTGGCTGTCGATCCTGGACCGCTTGCTGCGCGCGGCCGCCCCACCGAGCGCGAAGGACTAGCCCATGCTGCCCCTGCCCCACGACGGTCTGCCCAGCCCGGGAATGCCCCTGCCGCACCTGCCGGGCCCCTGCCGCATCGTCTACGAGACGATCGAAAGCGCGGCGCTGGCTGGCAACGCCTTCCGCGATCCCAGCACGCGCCTGGTGCCGGTCATCCTGCCGCCGAGCTATGACCGCGAGCCGAGCCGACGCTATCCGGTCATCTATGTGCTGTCGGCCTTCGCCAGCACCGGCTGGCAGCAGCTAACCCGCTCGCCGCTCGCCGAGTCCTTCGACGAGCGCCTGGCGCGCCTGTACGCTGGCAGCGCCGACCAGCCCCCCCTCGAAGAGTGCATCTATGTGCTGCCCGACTGCTTTACGGCCCTGGGGGGCAGCCAGTACGTGAACTCGCCGCTCCTCGGGCGACACGAGGATCACATCGTGCGCGAGCTAGTGCCGCTTATCGATCAGCGCTATCGCACGCGAGCCCTGGCGGCGCACCGCGGCATCATCGGGCGCTCGTCGGGCGGCATCGGCGCGCTGTGGCTTTCGATGAATCATCCGGCGGTCTTCGGGGCGGTGGTCAGCCATGCCGGCGATGGCGCGTTTCGCACCACCCTGCCGCATATCATCCTGCCCTTCTGTCGCGTCGCCCGTCGCTACGGCGGCCCGGGGGGCCTGCTGCAGAAGTGGCTGTCGCTCGGCAAGGGGCCACGCGGCGGCGAGCTCTTCGATCCGATGACCGTGCTGGCCTCGGGCGCGGCCTATAGCCCGGATCCCAGCCAGCCGCTCGGCTTCGGGCTGGCCTTCGATCCCCACAGCGGCCTGATCGACGAGGCCGTCTTCGCCCGCTGGCTGCGCTTCGATCCCGTCGAGATCTGCCAGGAAGAGCCGTATCGGCGAGCCCTTTTGGGCATGCGCCTTATCTATCTGGATGCTGGCCTGCGCGACGAGTACTTCCTCGACTTCGCGGCCCGCGCTCTGGCTCTTCGCCTGCGTCAGGCCGAGATCGCGGTGCAGCACGAGGAGTTCGACGACGGCCACCGCGGCACGCAGTACCGCTACGATCGCAGCCTGCCGCTCCTGGCCCGCGCCATCAGCTAGCCGGTCTCGACGCTACGCGGAGCGGGCTGTAGCTCGATGACCACGGCTTCGGGCGGGCAGTTGAGGCGACAGGGCAGCCAGTGACCGAGGCCGCTCGACACAAAGAGCTGCGACTCGCCACCCGCCTGGCCGGCCTGCCGATACAGGCCGCGGGCGTAGGGATACAGGTGCTCGATCGCCGAGCCTTCGCCAAAGCCGAGCTGGCCACCGTGGGTGTGCCCGGACAGCGTAAGGGCAATCTTGCGCCCGCCGATCTGCGTGAAGCTATGCGGGTGATGGGCCAGGAGCACCGTCGTCGTCTCTTCGCTCGCCGAGCGCTCGCGCAGTGCTTCATCGAGCTGCACCGGGACGTCCTCGACGGATAGCCGCGGGCTGCGACCGCGCGTCGGATAGCCGATCGCCGCCAAGCGCAGGCCGCCCAGCCGCACCGACTCTTCTTCCAAGAGCTGGACCGGCGCCCGATCGTAGGCTCGACGCACCACATCCAGCCCCATGAACAGCTCGTGGTTGCCGATGCTGCCGAAGTGGCCCAGGCGGGTCGGCACCTGCGCAAGCAGACGCAGCATGGTCAGATACAGCTTCGGCTCGTCGCACAGATCGCCGGTTGCGCACAGGATGTCGAGCCCCTGATCGGCGAGCAGGCCGAGGGCGCGCTCCAGGTGATGTAGCTGGGTCAGATCGCGGGCGATGTGGATGTCGGTAACCTGGCCAATGCGGAAGCCGGTCAGCGACGGTGCAAGGCCGGGAATGGCCAGCCGTACATAGCGCACGACGACGCGCCGCGACTCAAACAGCGCGCCATAGGTGGCGGTCGATAGCGCCGCGGCCGGCAGCAGCCAGGGCGTCGCCGCAATCACCTCGCGACGGGCCAGCAGGCGACGGACGGCAAGTGGACGGCTCGGCAGCAGCTGACCAGCGCGGGCGGTAGGCGCTCTCTCGGCCGGCACAAGAGCGGTCTCCGGCGCAGCGGTAGTCGCGACTGGCGGCTCGGCGGCCGGGGGCTTCCCTGCGGGGTTGGCCTGGGCCTCGGCTTCGCGCTCCAGTCGGCGGCGGGCCCACCGTCCCCAGATCACCCAGATCGGCGCGCTCAGCAGCGAGCCAAGGATCGCCACCTGGATCGCCGTCGTCGGCAGGATGACCCAGCGGTAGTAAGTCGGCGTCAGGAAGCGGGCGCCCCAGCTTCGGCCCGCCGCCCGCGGCAGCCAGGAGACCACCAGCAGCGCGACCAGGGCCAGCGAGGCCAGCGTGGCTCGTCGCCGAAAGCCCGGTAGGGCGTAGCGCAGCAGCAGCACGCACAAAAGACAGATGGCCAGAAGCAGCAGCGGAAACGAGCCATAGCGCGGCCGAAACAGCGCAGGCCGCGACAGCAGCGGCGCGCTCGCCAGGAGGACCGACAGCGACCCTGACACCACGCTGGAGAACATCTGGCCGACTATATCAGATTCCGTCGCAGACACTCGCTCCAGGGCAGGTCCTGGGCCCGAGCCAAGTCAGCCAGACGGCACAGCGCGGCCGGCACGCCAGCTACCTTTTCGACCAGCGTCATCGCGGCTTGCCGCTCGTGCGGATCGACGTGATGGCGGTCGCTGCGTGCGATCAGCAGCACCAGGCCGTCTTCGGCCGGCAGTGGCGGTAGGTGGAGGCCCACAAAGCCCTCGCGCTCAGCCTGCTGCGCCAGCTCTGGCGAGGCGGTGCTAGCGACGATGTGACAGGCCGGAGCGGCCCGCGCCAGGACGCGCAGAGCGGTCAGCAGCAAGCCCTGATCCGGGCCGGCCGGCGCAGCTTCTGCGTCGCGGATCCAAAACAGCCCGGTCGAAGCGGGCCCAGGTGGCTGCGCCACGATGGCAGCCGGCGAACAGACGGCGATGGCCTGGCCATAGCGGCCATAGCAGGCGGCAAAGCGATGGCCGTATTCGCCGATCAGCGCCTGCTTGCCAAGGCCGGCGCGCCCCAGCACGAGCACGCGCCGCGTCCCGTCGAGGAGCCCGTGCAGCCGACCGAGCTCGATACCACGCCCGACGAACTGCGGCGCGCGGGCCGGCCACTGCCACAGCTGGCTATACATCGCAGCCTCGCGGCTCGACAGTGCATGCCCAGCCCTGCTGGTCTTTCTGATGGTGCGCGCAAATGCCCATTTTGTCCCCGGGTCAGCAGGCGTTGTTATACCGTTTGCGCGGCTTCTGAAAGGAGCGACCATGCGCACCCTCGCTTCCCCCGCTGTTGCTTCCCCCTCCGCGGTGTCCTCGCTGACTGCCTCGCTGGCTCGCCGGGCTGGGCTTTGGGGCCTGGCCTTCGCGGCGCTGGCTACCGGCTGTGGCGCCCCCGAGACCGAGACCAGCCTTGAGCCGGACTTCGACCCCGGCTCGCTGGCGCAGATCCAGTCAGGCACGACGATCTGTGCCGGCCGCAGCGTGCTGCCAGGCATCGACGTCTCGTACTACCAAGGCACGATCAACTGGTCGCAGGTCCGCGCGGCCGGCATCCAGTTCGCCATCATCCGGGTCAGCGACGGCACAGGCTTTTACGACCCCAAGTTCGAGAGCAACTGGAGCGGCTCGAAGGCGGCCGGTGTGGTCCACGGCACCTATCAGTTCTTCCGCCCCGGCCAGAGCGCAACGGCGCAGGCCGATGTGGTTATCAACCACCTGCGCAAGGTCGGCTTCGGCGCCAAAGACATCCCGCCGGTGATCGATGTCGAGGTCACCGATGGCCAGTCCAACGACACCATCGCCGCCGGCATCCGCACCTGGGTCAGCCGCGTCACGGCGGCGCTTGGCCGCAAGCCGCTGGTCTACACCTCGCCCGGCTTCTGGTCGGCGCGCGGCAACCCGACGATCAAAGGCACCAGCCTGTGGGTGGCACACTGGGGTGTCTCCTGCCCCAACGCGCCTTCGACCTGGCCCGGCTGGGAGTTCTGGCAGTACTCGTCGACCGGCCGCGTCCCCGGCATCGCCGGCAACGTCGATCTCGACAAGTTCAACGGCACGCTCGCAGAGCTGCAGTCCCTGTAGTTAGGCCGCCGCGCCCTGCCCCAGCTCTGCCGCTAGTCGTCGTCGCCGTCGTCCCCATCGTTGATAGTGCCCTCGCCGACCTCAAACTCGGGATCGGCGCCCACTGTGATCCTGCGGTTCGTGGGTTGGTCCGCGCTGGGCTGCAGCCGCAGGGGATAGGTGATGTACAGGCGGCCCGCCGGCCTCTCCATGCGCAGCTTGCTGACCGCGATGAGCAGGCACTGCTCCAGTAGCGGCGCCTGCAGGTTGTTGTCAGCGATCACCGCATCTTCGACGACCGCCCACTTGCTAAGCCCAGCCGGAGCCAGCGTCATCTCGATCGCCAGCTCGCCGCGCAGCTTGGGATCGCGAGTCAGGGCCTGCTGGTAGCAGCCATTGATCTCGGGCAGCAGGCCGCGCATGGCCCACTCCAAGTTCTTCTTCGCAGCCTCCGCTTCTTTGGCCGACAGCGGCGGCGGCTCGTTGCCCTGCACCACCTCTTCGGCCTCGGCCTCCGCCTCGTCCCCGCCGAAGTCGATCAGCAGCGGAGCAGGAGCGCGGTCAGCGGGCTGGCGCGGCGGGGGCGCGACGGCGGCGCGGGCGGCTGGCTCGACGCTGGAGCTCGGCGGCGGGGCCTCCTTGGTCACCACCTGCTGCGGCGCTTGTGCCCGCGCCCGACGCATCAACCGCAGCGGCGCCAGCAGCAGACCGACGACTAGCAAGGCCAAGGCAGTACACGTCAGCCAGTAGTTGCGCATTGCCTCCTTCGACTGCGACGGGCGGGCGAGGTTCCCAGCAATCTTGTAGAGCCGCGATCCGACGGCAAAATTGGCTGCCCTTCCCCCCACTCAGCCTCTGCCGAGCTGGGCATGGGGACGGCCGGGCTAGGGCTTTGGCTGCAGCGGATCTTCGGGCCAGGCGTGGCGTGGGTAGCGACGCCCTAGCTCGCGGCGCAGCGCCGGATAGTGACGCTGCCAGAAGCCCGAAAGATCGGTCGTCACCTGCACCGGCCGCTGGTTGGGCGCCAGGAGCTGCAGCACCAGCGGGACGCGACCAGCAAAGATGCGCGGCCCCTCGTGCAGGCCAAAGAAGTCCTGCAGGCGCGAGGCAACCCAGGGCGGCCGATCCGGCTCATAGTGGATGCGCAGGCGACGGCCCCCAGGCAGCACCAGCGAGTCAGGCGCCAGGCGCGAAAGCTCCCCCCGCAGCGAGCGGGCGCTGCCCTGCCCCGGCCTGACTTCCAGCGCCGCCAAGAGCGCGTCGGCCAGCGACAGCCCCGCGAGCTCGGCCAGGCTGCCATGCCCGCGGCACAGCCCCTGCACCACGGTCGCCAGCTGCTCGTCGCTGGGTGGCGCCAGTCCGAGCTCCGGGCAGTGGGCCTGCACCGTCGCCAGCTTGGCGAGGAGCTGCGGCAGCGCCTCGCCATCGGCAAAGGCGGTGTAGCGACCGCTCTGCACCCGCTGCGCCAGCAGCGCCACTTCCGCGTCGCTGTCGCCGCGCGCCGGGCGGCGCTGCTCATCGAGGACAAGCTGCTCGTACAGCATGCGCTCGACCACCTCGACACGCTGACTCGACTCGTTCCACAGCACCTCCTGCGTCTCGCTGATCGGGGCGCCGGGAAGATCGAGCAGCCAGTCGGCACGGATCGCACTCGCCAGCCGCACGACGACGCGACTGCCCGCCGAGATCCCCGGCCCGGCCAGGCCCCGCGGGGGCAGGCTGCTGCCGCGATCTTCGACGTCGACAACCACCAAGAGCTCTTCCGCCCGCACGATGCTGCTGTCGGACAGCACTGCGGCCCCGCCGGCTGCCATGGCTAGCTCGACGGTCTCGCCAGGGGGCAGCGGACCGGGGCGCCCACGCCGACGCGCGACGCGATCGGGATAGGCCTGCAGGATGGCAGCCAAGAGCGCCTGTTCGCGCCGATCGGCCGCACTGCCGCCCGCCTGAGCCGGGCTCACCGAAGAGGGCTTGGTCGAGACCACACTCGCGCCGGTGCTGCGCAGGCTCTGCGCGATCTGGCGGCTGGCTCGCTCGACGCGGTTTACGACATCGACATCCAGGCCGCTGTCGATGCGCAGCAGGGCCGCGCGGTCAAAGCGCCGCCGCCGAGCTTCGTCCTGCAGATCGAGCAGATGCAAGAGATCCGACGGGCCAAGCGCATCCGCCCGCCCCAGCGGGCTCGCTCCGCCTCCGCCTCGGCCCAGGCTCGATCGAGCCAGGCGCGGATCGCGCTCCGAGAGCAGCGCCGCCAGCGTCGCCCCCTCGTCCGATAGGCCGCGCTCGGCAGCCGCCAGCCCCAGCGCTGCCAGGCGAGGATGCAGCGGCAGCGCGGCCAGCCGGCGCCCGCGGGCGCTGAGGGTCCCAGCCTCGGACAGGGCACCAAGTCGACGCAGCAGCTTGCGCGCACTGTCCAAGGCCAAAGGCGGCGGCGGGTCAAGAAACGGCAGCGACTCGGGAGACAGGCCACGCCCGGGGTCGGCCGCAGCAGCGCCGACCCTGCCGACCGCGTCGGGCGTCGCGAGCAGGGTCAGCAAGAGCTCTGACAGATCGCTGCGCCGGATCTCGGGGACCTCGAACTCGGGGCGGTTGTCGTGATCGACGCGACTGTACAGACGCAGGCAGCGCCCGGGAGCAGTTCGCCCGGCTCGCCCGGCCCGCTGCGTCGCCTGGGCGCGACAGATCGGCTGCACACGCAGCGTCGGCAGACCCGACCAGGGACTGTGCCCCGCAACGCGTGCCAGGCCGCTGTCGATGACCGTGGTCACACCGTCGATGGTCAGCGAGGTCTCGGCGACATTGGTCGAGAGGATGACCTTGCGCGGCCCGAGCAGCGCCCCCCCTGGGCCACGCCGCGAGGCCACGGCACGGCGCTGATCGGCAAAGGGCAGATCACCGTGCAGCGGCAGCACCTCGAAGCCACGCTCGCTGGCCAGCTCGGCGAGCTCGGCCTGACAGCGCCGGATCTCGGCAGCCCCCGGCAGAAAGACCAGCACATCACCGGGGGGGGTAGCCGCCCGCTCACTGGCCTCGGCGCGCGCCTCTTGTGCCAGCAGGCTGCGCAGCGCGGCCCGCACCTTGACCCACAACGGCTCGTCGGACTCGCCTGGCAGGTAGCTAATCTCGACGGGAAAGACCCGCCCTTCGGCCCGCAAGAGCGGACAGCCGCCCAGATGCTCCGCCACCCGCTCGCCGTGCAGCGTCGCCGACATCGCCACCAGCATCAGGTCCGGACGCGGCCCCAGCTGCAGTCGGCGCAGCAGCGCCAGGGCCAGATCGGTGCTCAGGTGGCGCTCGTGGAGCTCGTCGAGCACGACGGCGCGAACGCTAGACAGGAGCGGATCGCGCTGCAGCTGACGCAGCAGCACGCCCTCGGTGACATAGCGCAGCCGGGTGTGCGGGCCGACGATGCTGGCAAAGCGCATCTGCACGCCAACTCGCTCGCCCAGCGCTTCGCCGTGCTCCTCAGCCACGCGGGCGGCCGACAGATGGGCCGCCAGGCGCCGCGGCTCCAAGACCACTACCTCCGACGGTCCAGCCGCTCCCGACAGGGCCTCCATCAGCAGCCAGGGAACGCGGGTCGTCTTACCCGCCCCCGGAGGCGCCTCCAGCACCAGCGCCGGCCGCTCGGCCTGGGCCGAAAGCGCCGCCGCGATCTGCGGCAGCAGGGCGTCGATGGGCAGGGGGGACGGCGGCCGCGGGGGCAGGGATGGCGGCGACGGCGACGGCGGCAGCGGGCTTGTATCCATTGGGCAAAGTCTTGCGATAAGATACCCCGGTGTCGAAAGACGAAAACCCCTCCTCGCAGTCCCCCGCTGAATCCCCGTCTCACGAGCCTGGTCACGACCACCGCCATGACCACGACTCTGGCCACGCCCCCCCGGCAGCCAGCTATCCCGGCCAGGTGATCGTCGGCAGCTCGGTGATCGACGCCGTCGGCGCCACGCTGTCCCCCGGTCAGGTGGAGGACACCTTCTACCAGATCCTCTCGGGCGGGGCGCGCTATGTGCTGTTCACTTCGCTCATCGACTTCGATCTGCCGTCGCTGTTCCAGTCGGGACCGCGCACCGCAGACGAGATCACGACCTGGCTGCACCTCGATCGCCATCGCGGTCGCAAGTGGCTGCATGCGCTGACCTTGGCCGGGCTGCTCGTCGCCGATGTGCCCGCCTCGGCGGATGGCAGCTACGACGCCGCAACGCGGCACTTCCGCCTGGCGCCGGCCGTCGCGCGCATGTTTGCCGCCGGCAACCACGCCAGCTACTTCTATCGCGAGTTTCTGCGCTACTACCGCGCGTCGATGGCGCAGGCGCTATACCCGACGCTGCGCGGCGTGCCGGTCGAATACGCGGTGCGCTATCCGCCGACCGCCCCCGCGGACATTGCGCTGCTGCACGAATGGATGCGCAATACGGCGCTGGTCACGCTGACGGTGCTGCGGCGCCACGTCGACTTTGCCAGCGTACGCCAGCTGCTCGACGTCGGCGGCGGCGACGGCACGATGGCCATGGAGCTGTGGCGCGACTTTCCCAGCCTGAACATCACGGTGTTCAACCTCCCGACGCCGGTCGATATGCTGCGCGAGACCGCCGCGCGCCTCGGCGCCAGCGACCGCGTGCTCGGCGTGCCGGGCGACTTCCGCTACGACGATCTGCCGGTGGGCTACGACATGGTGATGTTCTCGCGCGTGCTGGCCGACTGGCCGCCCGAGCTGTGCCGCGCGCTGCTGCAGAAGGCCCATCGCTCGCTGGTCTCCGGCGGGCGCTTGGTGATCTGCGAGCCGCTCGCCGATCAGAACCCCGATCTGGCCCTGTCGTGGGAGCACAGCTACCTGCCCTACGACGACTTCGGCCTTAACGTGTACAAGCCGCTCTCGCTGTACCAAAAGATGCTCGCCGAGACCGGCTTTGCCGTCACTTCGATCCATCCCCGCGACGACAACACCATCCACTGCGTCATCGTGGCGCAGAAGACCTCGTAGCGGCGCACGGCGCGATCGCGCGCGGCCCTGACTCCGGTATTGACGGCGGGTAGCTGGCCGCGTAGCCTGCTCGCCCTCTGCCTTGCCATGACGGCTGCCGATCCGATTGCGGAAATCGCCTCCCTGCGACAGAAAAACGATCCGACCTGGGTGCTGCGGGTAGGCCAGGTCTTCTCCTTGGCTCCCGAGCGCTGGCTGACGCTGCGCAAGCTGTCCTCGTATGGCGATCTCTGCCAGGCGGCGCAGGAGCAGGTGCCCCAGCTAGAGCGCGGTCAGCTTGCGCCAGCGATGGTGCGCGACGGGCTTGAGGCCGTCATCCTGCAGAGCGGGGCACCGGCCGGCCTGCAGTGGCTGCAAGAGACCGGCGCCCTGCGCGCCTGCCTCCCCGAGCTCGACGCGACGGTGAACTTCTCGCAAGAGGCGGGACGACGCCACAAGGACGTCTGGGAGCACACCAAGCAGGTGGTCTGGCAGGCCGAGTGCCGACCTGCGGTGCGCTGGGCGGCGCTCTTGCATGACATCGGCAAGGTCAAGACGCGCAGCATCACGCCCGACGGCAAGGTGTGCTTTCATCGCCACTCTGAGGTCGGCGCCCGCATGTTCGACGAGGTCAGCCGCCGGCTGGGCTTCGACGGTCCGACGCGCCGCACGCTGCGCTTTCTGATCCTGCATCACCTGCGCCCGAACTCGTATCTTGAGTCGTGGACGGACTCGGCGGTGCGGCGCTTCACGCGCGAGATGGGCGAGTACCTGCCCGATCTTTTGGACCTGTCGCGCGCCGACATCACCTCGCGACGCCCCGGACGACGACAAGAGGGGCTGGAAAACATCGATCGCCTGTCGCAGCGCCTGTCGGATCTGCGCGCCGCAGACGCCGAGCTACCGATCCTGCCCACCGGAGTCGGCAACGTGATCATGGAGCACTTCGCGCTGCCGCCCTCGCGACTGATCGGCGACCTGAAGCGAGCGCTGGAGCAAGCCGTCGAAGGCGGCGAGCTGGAAGCGCGGCAAGAGTCGAGCTACTACCTGCCCTTCGTTGAGAAGCTGCTCGCCGAGCGGCAGAGTGAGCCCTGCCTGTGCCAGGAGTAGGCCGCTAGCGGCTTAGCAGTCGGCGCGGAAGACCCAGACGCCGCGGAACAGGTCGCGGGTCTCGCCCAGCCCGGGCAGGTCAGCGGCGCGATCGATGTCGCCCTTGGTCGCCGGATAGGCATACAGCCAGCGCCGGATCTTGGCCCCATCGACCTGGCGATCGCGCAGCATGCGCTCGACCATCTCGGCCCGACGCAACGACTCGGGCTCGCTGTCTTCCGGTGAGGACACGACCAGAAATACCGTGCTCTGCAGCAGGGCCCGACGGACCAGGCGGTGCAGGCGCTCCAGGCGATAGGGCGCGACCTCGGTGCCGCCCTTGGCGATGTACACCACCTCGTGCGGCAGGTGGGACATCAGCTTCAGGAAGCGGCCGCGGTGCTCGGGATCGGCGGAGATCACCGCCGGACGGATCTGCTTGGTCGTGCACTGTCCGACGGCGGCGGCGGGGCCGGTCGTCGAGGCGGGCGCGGTACACTCGCGCTGCACATCTTCAAGGAGCTGCCGCAGCTCGGGATTGCACAGCGCCAGCGTCAGACCGTCGTTCATCTCGCTGCGCAGGCGGTCGAGCTCAGCCCGCTGCCGCGAGAGCTCCTCGCGCAGGCTGACCAGCTCCGCCTCGTGCGACACGCAGCCCGACAGCCCCAGCAGCGCCGCCAGCGCCACCGCCGAAAACAGCCGCATCCGACGACCCAGCCAGGCTTGCCCGTGTACCTTCAAGACGCTCCCTTACTTGGCGACCCGCACCGTCACTTCCGACGGAATCAGGTGCTGCGGAAAGTTGGCCAGCGCTTGCCGCAGACACGCTCCGAAGCTCGTCTGATGCACGACCGCGGGCGCTTCGACGATCTGCAGGGTGCCGCTGCGCTCCAGCTTGATCTGCGAGCCTGGCGGCAGGTGCACGTCGGCCAGCTCTTTGCGGGCACAGACCGTCACCGCGATGTCCTGCGCTGGACTGCGCGTACCACTAATCACGAAGCGCCGCGGCGTCGCCCCCTTGCTTGCGCTGCGGCCGGCGCCCTTGCTCGCCGTCAGCGGCTTTCCCAGGCTAGCCGCAGACTCGCCCACTGCCGCAGGCTCGCTGCCCGGCGATGCGGGTGCCGGCGCCGAGCGCTCAGCAGCAAGGGCCGGGGCGGCGAGGGGAGCAGAGACTGGCGCGGGCGGAGCAGGCGACGGCGCAGCGGGAGCAGGAGCCTTAGGTGGCGACGCAGCCGCCGTGGTCGCCTCACCACCTTCGCGGCCAAAGATCGCATACGTCCCCAGGAGCACGGACAAGAGCGCGACTCCGACCAGCGAAGCAACGTAGATCTTGCGCCGCGTCCCTGGCGAGTGCGTCAGCTCTCCGGCCCGCTCGTCGATGGTAATGGGCGGACCGCCCTGCAGCGCTGGGGCATAGGCCAGCTGCTTGCTTGCGCCAGCCGCCAAGAGGAATTCTTGAATCGAGGGAAAGCGCGCCTCGCGGCTCTTGCTCAGCCCGCGCTGCACGGCGCGGATGACCGAAGCGCTGGCCTGCGTCTCGTTGAGCGGCGGCGGATCTTCGTGAATGACCCGCTCGAGGATGTTGAAGACGGCGTCACCGGGTCGATAGAAGGCCGGCTGGCCGGCCAGCATCTCGTACAGGATGGCGGCGAGCGCAAACTGATCGCAGCGAGCATCTAGCTCCTGCGTCTTGCCCAGAGCCTGCTCGGGCGCCATGTAGCCGGGCGTGCCCATCAGAGCGGCGTTGGCGGTGAGCGGCGTGCGATCCGTCTGCTCCCACTTGGCGATGCCGAAGTCCAGCACCTTGACGAACTGCGGAAACGCCCCGTTATTGCAGAGGAAGATGTTGCCCGGCTTCAGATCGCGATGGACGACACCGGCCTTGTGCGCCGCCGCCAGCGCTTCGCCGATCTGCGCCGTCAGAGCCAGCGCTTGCGGCAGCGGCAGCAGGCGCTGACGGCTCAGCAGCGACGAAAGATCCTCGCCTTCCAGGAGCTCCATCACCAGATAGGGGCTGCCGTCGGGGAGGGCGTTCCAGTCCGTGATGTCGACGATGTGTGGGTGGCGCAGCGTCCCTAGGATCTCGGCCTCGCGACGAAAGCGCGCCAGAAACGGCTGGCGCTGGCTGGCTTCGACGTTCATCACCTTGATCGCGAAGCGCCGCGGCATGCGGGTATGCGCGGCGATATAGACCTCGGCCATACCGCCTGCGCCGAGCAGTCGCTCGATGCGATAGGTATCGTTGATGACCTGGCCGGGGGACAGCGGCATGGCCCCAGTCTATAACACGACTGGGCGGGTTCGGGGACACAGCGCTAGGGGAGGTACGGAGAAAGGAGCAACAAAGGAGGGAGCGACAAGGAAGGGAGCTACGGGGCCTGGTTGATGAAGACGGTCAGCATGGCGCCGGCCTTATGGCCGATCACTAGATCCGGCTTACCGTCACCGCTGACATCGCCCACTGCCGCCGCATCGACCGTCATCGGCAGGCTCGACAGCACCGGCGTGCTGGTGACCGTCGTGCCATCGATCGACAGCACGATGATGCTGGCGCCTTGGACGGCGATGATGTCATCCAGCCCATCGCGATCGATGTCGCCGAGCGCCATAGCCGTCAGTCCGGGGCCGATCAGCTTCGAGCCGACCATGGTCGACAGCGTCTGATCCAGCGCCGGGTTGCCGCTGCCCGCCTTCTGCAGGAAGACGCTCGCTCCGTCGGCGTGCGCGGCGACGATGTCCGGTCCCGAGGTGTCGGTCAGCTTGCCCACCGCGACCCGCGTCACCGCCTTGGTCGTCGAGCCGGTCAGCGTCACGCTGTTCGAGTTGGTCTGGCCCGGGCTCGGCAGCGTATACGCCTTGAGCGGTCCATCCGTGCCCTCGCCAGCCACCGCCACCACCGTACTGTCCCGACTCGCCCCGACACTGTTCACCTTCGTCAGGTTCAGCATCTTGAACGAGGTGTACGTGTCCACCGTGGCTGCCAGGTCTGCGTTCTCAAGCGAGAACATCCCAGTACCCAACGTCGCTCGCGCGACCTGATTCTCACTGACGTCAAGCACGGTCGTTAGCGGCATCGTGTTTAGTAGTGGCTCTCGAGCTCCGAGCTGGGTAAGCGTGGTCCCGGCGAGCTGATATTCATTAACTCGGCGATTCGTAGCGCTGTCCTCGGAAGAGAAGACATGCCCCTTCGCCACTTGAACCCAAGTGGGCTGCCGGGTGGCACCAGTGCTGAGCGTGGCCTTCATGCCGGTGGCGTCCATGAACGTCGGCGGCTGGAAGATGCGCAGCTTGG